>JBKJMN010000391.1:0-3001 GCA_046596405.1 Burkholderiales bacterium | reverse complement strand
GGCCGAACGCGGGGGCGACGATCGCGGCGACCCCCATCAGCTTCATGATGTGCACCGCCTGCTCGCGCGACGAATTGATGCCGAAATTTTTACCGGCGACCAGGATGTCGCCCGCGCCGCAGCGCGTCGCAAAACCCGGCGCGACGTTCTCGAACGCATGCTGCGCGATATAGGCGTTGTCCTTGCCAGGGAGGTATTTGCTCGAGCAATTGATATCGGTGTTGATGTGCTCAGGGAGCACGCGTGCATGACCTTGAATCATTTCAATCCTAATTCATCATTAGCCGCGGATAAACGCAGATAAACACGGATACTTCAAAAATCATTATGTTCATCGTTGTGGACGTCTTTTTTTTATCTGCGTTTATCTGGTTTATCTGCGGCTCAATCAGTTTTAAAAGTTTGCGAAACCATTCAAGCGGCCCGCCACTGCCCGCCTACGACATCGCGCGGGTCGGTAATGCTGCCGGTCAGTGCCGAAGCCGCCACCGTCGCCGCCGAGCCCACCCATATTTCGGATTTTGCATTCCCGAGCCGGCCTTTAAAATTGCGGTTCGCGGAGGAGATCGCAACGTCGCCGTCGCCCATGATCAGGTGGCCGGTGATGTTGACGCAGGTGCCGCAGCCCGCCGCCTCGACCGACGCGCCCGCCCGGGTGAGCGCCTCGATCAATCCCTCGCGCGCGGCCGCGAGATATACCTCGCGCGAGGCCGGCGTCACAATCATGCGCACGCCTTTGGCAATGCGCTGGCCTTTCAGAATCGCCGCGGCCTGGCGGATGTCGTCGAGACGGCCGTTGGTGCAGGTGCCGATCAGCGCGAAATTGATTTTCTGGCCTTTGACTTCGGGCACGCCGACCACGTCGTCGATCTGATGATTGCGCGCGACCTGCGGCGCGAGCGCCGACACGTCGATTTCGATGCGGTCAGCGTACACCGCGTCCGCATCCGCCTTGACCGGCTGCGGCGCGCGCGCGTGGTGCGCCTTCAGCCATGCGAAGGTTTTCTCGTCGGCTTCGAGTATCGCCGCCTTGGCGCCGAGCTCGGCCGCATGATTGGACAAGGTCATGCGGTCGTCGATTTCCATCGCCGCGACCGCGGAGCCCGTATATTCGAGCGCTTTGTAGTTGGCGCCTTCCGCGCCGAGCCGGCCCAGCATCGTCAGCGTGATGTCCTTGGCCCATACGCCGGGCTGCAGGCGGCCCTTCAATTCGATGCGGATCGTCGCGGGCACGCGGAACCACAACTTGCCCGTCAACATCACCGCCGACAGGTCGGTGCCTTCGACCCCGGTGCCGAACGCGTTGAATGCGCCATACGTGACCGAATGCGTATCGGTACCGACGATCAGGTCGCCGCACGTAAGGTGCCCGCCTTCGGGCATCACCTGATGGCAGATGCCGTCGCCGACGTCGTAGAGCACCGCGCCGTACTTGTCGGCGAACGCGCGCATCTCGCGATGCACGTTGGCGGCCTCGATGTTCGGCGGCGGCGAATAGTGGTCGAGCACGAGTGCGGTCTTCGCCGCAAACGGCAGGGCGAATTTTTCATTGCCGGCGCCGAACTTGGCAATCATCTTGAGCGCGTTCGATGCGCGCGCATCGTGCAGCATCGCGAAATCGACCTGCGCCACCACAACGTCGCCGGCGCGCGCGGGGTTGCCGCCGGCGTGCGCTGCCAGGATCTTTTCCGCGATCGTGTAACCCATCTGTCCTCCGGGATAGTGCTGCCTCGCGCGACCTGGCAAGCTGCGCCGGACCTCCGCGCAGGCGTGAGAGTGCGGAATTTTAACAGGGAATCGCCACGCGTTCCGCGGGCCTCGCGTTACTCCGGACGGATGCCGGCTTCCTTCACCACCTTGCCCCACTTTTCGTAGTCGGCTTTCAGGTAGGCGGCGAAATCGCGCGGGCTGCCGCCGATCGCTTCGGCGCCTTCATTGGCGAAACGCGCTCTCACGTCGGCATCGACCAGCATGCGCGCAACCTCCGCGTTCAGCCTGTCGACGATTTCGGCGGGCGTTGCCGGCGGCACGAACATGCCCCACCACTGGCTCGATTCGAAACCGGGCAGGGTTTCGGCGACCGCCGGCACTTCTTTTATCGCATCGACGCGCTTCAAGCCGGTCACCGCGACTGCGCGCAGCCTGCCTGCGCGTACCTGCGTCAACGCCGTCGGGATCGCGGTAAACAGCACCGACACCTGCCCCGCCACCAGATCGATCACGGCGGGAGGCCCGCCTTTATACGGGATGTGCGTGAGATTGACGCCGGCCTGGAGCTTGAACAGCTCGCCGGTCAGATGGCTCAGCGTGCCGCTGCCGTTGGACGCGTAGTTGATGGCGCCGGGGCGCGCCTTCGCGAGATCGATCAGGTCTTTCACCGCGCGCACCGGCAGCGACGGATGCACGACGAGCAAATTGGGCGCCGACGCGATGGCGATGACGGGCGCGAAATCGCGCAATGGATCGTACAAGGGCTTGCGGGTGAGATGCGGCGCGATCGAATGCGTGCTCGACGAGGTGACCAGCAGTGTATAACCGTCAGGTGCCGCGCGCGCGACCATGTCGGAACCGATCATGCCGCCCGCACCGGAACGATTGTCGACGATTACCTGTTGCCCGAACACCGCGCCGAGTTTCTGCGCGAGCGCGCGCGCAAAAAGATCGGTCCCGCCGCTCGGAGGAAATGGCGCTACGACGCGGATCGGTTTCACCGGATAGTTTTGCGCGAGCGCCGCCGTCAGCATGACAGTCGTAACGCACCCGAACCAGAAGATTGCGATAACTTTTGCGGTGTTCATCCCGGGACCTCCTCGCGTTCGATACCACTTAAAGCCAGGGAAGCTCTGATTAAGTCCCAAACCGTTCGCCCTGAGGTATCGAAGGATGAACGGTTTCCCTCTGCGCAAGCTGTGTTCGTGCTTCTATACATCAGCACGAACGGACTTAATCAGCGCTTCCTTAAGCGGCTTCTTTCTCCATCAACTTGTCGACGAGACCCGCC
>JBKJMN010000228.1:0-3262 GCA_046596405.1 Burkholderiales bacterium | reverse complement strand
GCCGCGTCGCGCATCGGCAACTACCGGCTGGTCGATTGCGAACTCTATGTGACGCTCGAGCCATGCGTGATGTGCGCCGGCGCGATCATGCACGCCCGGATTGCCCGGCTGGTGTTCGGTGCGGCCGATCCGAAAACAGGCGCGTGCGGCAGCGTCGTTGATCTGTTCGCCCATGCGAAGCTCAATCATCACACCAGTGTGCACGGCGGCCTGCTCGCCGGCGAATGCGGTGCTGCACTGAGCAGCTTTTTTGCCCGCCGCAGGCTAGCCTGACTGCGGCTTGTCCGCCTCCATTACAACGCCCAGTGTCTCGCTGAAATCGACGCGGCGCACCGCGACATTGCATGGATAAACCAATAAAACAATGACTTGATAGTGCGTCGCGCTCATGAGCAGCGCTCGTTCTCCGACAGTTCGCGTAAGCGCCTGAAAGCGTGTTGGTTCTGATTTACTGGAGTACTGCATTTAGCTTGTTACCCTGCCGCCGCGCGTGTAAGCGAATTGCTATTGCCGAATCATTGTGCGGTGCACTAAAATCGAGCACTTTGTGCATTGCAATGATGAACAACCGAGCTGAAAGGCAGCGATGAGACTTCTCGACAAAGTAGCGATTATTACCGGTGCAGGGCGGGGAATAGGCCGCGCCACCGCCGTCAAATTCGCCACCGAAGGCGCCAAAGTCGTGGTGTGCGACCTGAGCCCGGAATTGATCGAGGAGACGGTCGCCCTGTGCAAGGAAACGCGCGGTGAAGCGATGCCTTATGTCGCGGACGTGCGCGATATCAAGGCGTTGGAAGCGATGGTCGCCACTACGGTGGCCAAATGGGGACGCGTCGATTGCCTGGTCAATAATGCGGGCATCGTGCAGGACGCCCAGCTCAAGAATATGACTGAAGACCAGTTCGACCGCGTCATCGAAATCAACTTGAAAGGCGTGTTCAACTGCACGAAGGCCGTGGTGAACACGATGCTCGCCCAGCAATCCGGCGTCATCCTCAATGCTTCGTCGATCGTCGGCATCACGGGCAACTTCGGGCAGACTAACTACGCCGCGGCCAAGGCGGGATTGATCGGCATGGTGAAGACGTGGGCGCGCGAACTCGGGCGTAAAGGAATCCGCGCGAATGCAGTGTGCCCGGGATTCGTCGCCACCGACATCTTGAAATCGATGCCGGAACGGGTATTGCGCGCGCTCGAAGAAAAAGTGCCGCTTGGTCGCCTCGGCAGGCCCGAGGAGATCGCCAATACGTTTGCATGGCTCGCGTCGGACGAAGCAAGTTACATCAACGGCGCGGTACTGGAAGTTACGGGCGGACTGACGATCTGACGCTTACGCGTCGCGCAGCAAGCGCGCGATCTTGCCCGTGTCGGGCGCGAGCACGACACCGCGTTCCGTAATCAGACCGGTCACCAACTCGGCAGGCGTTACGTCGAAGACCGGATTGCGGACTTTCACTTCTGCGGGCGCCCATAGCACGTCGCGGTAGCCTCTGACTTCGTCGCCGGCGCGTTCTTCGATCGGAATGTCGCGGCCGGTGGCGATCTTGGCGTCTATCGTCGATAACGGCGCCGCGACGTAAAACGGAATTTGGTGGCGGTTCGCAAGCACGGCGACCTGGTAGGTGCCGACTTTATTCGCGACGTCGCCATTGGCGGCGACGCGATCGGCGCCGACGATCACGACGTCGATTTCCCCGCGGCTCATCAGGTGTCCCGCCGCATTGTCGGCGATTAAAGTGACCGGAATGGCGTCCTGCATGAGTTCCCACGCGGTGAGGCGCGCGCCTTGCAGGAAAGGACGCGTTTCGTCCGCGAACACGCTAATTTTCTTCCCCGCTTCCACCGCCGAGCGGATGACGCCCAAAGCGGTGCCGTGCCCGGCGGTTGCGAGCGCGCCCGCGTTGCAGTGCGTGAGTACCGAGGCGCCGTCGCGGATCAGTTCGGCGCCAAACTCTCCCATGCGACGATTGGCCGCGACGTCGGCGCTGAAAATTGCATGGGCTGCATCCAACAACCGCTGCGCGCTGTGGGCCGGCGTACCAGTGCGTGAAGCTTCCCATGCCTCGCGCATGCGCGCGAGCGCCCAGAACAGGTTGACCGCCGTGGGCCGGCTAGCCGCGAGCACGTCGAACGCGACGCTTAGTGCGGCATCAAACTCGGCAGTCGATAGCCACCGCAAACGCAGCGCTTCGAGCGCTATGCCGTAGGCGGCAGCGCAGCCGATCGCCGGCGCGCCGCGCACCACCATGTCGCGAATTCCTTCGGCAACGGTCAACGCAGAGTCGTAGGCGAGATAACGAATTTCAGCGGGCAACGCGCGCTGGTCGATCATCTCCAGGCGGTCGGCGCGCCAGCGTAAAGTGTCGAATTTGGAGCTGAAAGCTGCCATCAGATTACGCGTTCGTTGCCGCCATCGACCGGAATCTGCGCGCCGGTGGTCTTCGCGAACAGCGGGCCGCACATTTCGGCTGCGAGCGCGGCGACATCGCGGCTGGTGACCTCAGTCTTCAATATGTTGTTACGCTTATATTGATCGACACTCAGTCCGTAGTGAGCCGCGCGCGACGCGAGGACATCCTCGCTCCAGATCGCGGTATCGAAGACCGCGTTCGGATGCAGCGTGTTGATGCGAATATTGTCGGCGCCCCATTCAAGCGCGGCGACCCGTGCAAGCTGGGTCAACGCAGCCTTGGAGGCGGAGTAGGCCGCCGCGCCGGGACCGGGAGCCGGCACATTTTTTGATCCGATGACCGTCACGCGACCGCCGCGCGGCGCGAGTTTGAGCAGCGGGTGGCATTCGCGCAACAGCATCAGGTTCGCATCGAGATTGATGCTCATCACCTCGCGCCACGCCGCATCGTCAAGCGATGCAATGCCGCTGCCGCCGGGGAAAATGCCGGCGTTGAGAACGAGCATGTCGAGCCCGCCATAAGCGCGCACGCCGGATGCGAGTGCCGCGAGGACCGCCGGCCGTGACGTAATGTCGCAGCGGATGCCGAGAAAATCCTGCCGGCTGAACAACGATTCGATTTTGGCGTCGATATCGAGGCCGACGACCGCGGCGCCGCGCGCGTGCAGCGCATCGACGCAGGCCTTGCCGATCCCGGATGCGGCGCCGGTCACCAGCGCAATTTCACCGGCAAAGGGCGCGGATGCGCCGGCCTTGCGCAGCTTGGCCTGTTCGAGGTCCCAGTATTCGACGTCGAAAATATCGCGCGCGGGCAACGCGCAATATCCGCCGAGCAGCGTCGCCCGCTGGATA
>JBKJMN010000402.1:0-37618 GCA_046596405.1 Burkholderiales bacterium | reverse complement strand
CTGGACAAGCTGGGCATGCATCCCATGGGCGTGAGGAGTGAGGGATGAGGAGGAGTAAGGGGTAACGCCGCAGGCCTCTTGGCGCTTCATGCCATCTTCCGATCTGGTAGTTGAACTTGCCGCGCTCGACGCGCGCGGCTTGAAGCGTCAGCGCCGCGTACTGGAAAGTCCGCAAACCGCGCGCGTCGCGGTCGACGGCCGCGATTACGTCGCGTTCTGCAGCAACGATTACCTCGGACTCGCGGCCGATCCGCGACTGATTGCCGCCGCGTGCGAAGGCGCGCGGGCCAGCGGCGCCGGCGCCGGCGCATCGCACCTGATCCTCGGCCACACGGCAGCGCACGAGCGGCTTGAGACCGCACTGGCCCGCTTCGTGCGTTTGCCGCGCGCGCTGCTGTTCTCGACCGGCTACATGGCGAACATCGGCATCGTGACCGCGCTCGCCGGTCGCCACGATGACGTATTCGCCGACAAACTGAATCACGCCTCGCTCAACGACGCCGCGCTGTTGTCGCGCGCGAATTTCAAGCGCTACGTGCATGGCGACCTGGCGGCACTCGAGCGGTTGCTGGCGGCGTCCCGCGCGCGCCGCAAGCTCGTGGTGACCGATGCGGTGTTCAGCATGGACGGCGATCTCGCGCCGGTGCCGCAATTGCTCCAATTGTGCGAACGCTTCGATGCGTGGCTGGTGCTCGACGACGCGCACGGTTTCGGGGTGCTTGGGGAGGCGGGCGGCGGCGTGCTGCGCCACTTCAACGTGGCGTCGCCGCGCGTCGTCTACATGGCGACCCTCGGCAAAGCGGCCGGTGTCGCGGGCGCGTTCGTTGCCGGTGAGCCCGAGGTGATAGAGACCCTGATCCAAGGCGCGCGCACTTATATCTACACGACGGCGAGTCCGCCGGCGCTCGCCCACGCATTGCTCGCGAGTCTCGATATCATCGCGCGCGAAAACTGGCGGCGCGAATTGCTCGCGCGGTTGATCGCGCAACTGCAGACCGGCGCGGCCGGCTTGCGCTGGCCGCTGCTGGCGTCCGCTACCGCGATTCACCCGCTGCTGATCGGCACCAATGCAGATGTCATGCGCGTCGCGGCGGCGCTCGCCGAGCGCGGCGTGCTCGTGCCGGCAATCAGGCCGCCGACCGTCCCCTCCGGCACGGCGCGGCTGCGCATATCGTTGACGGCGGCGCATTCGGCCGACGACGTGGCGCGCCTGCTCGACGCGTTGCGCCACGTTGCCGCGTCTTTCTGATGCAAGTCACTACCAGTGGTAACGGCCCCGATCTCGTCTTGCTCCCGGGCTGGGGCATGACCGCGCAGGTATGGACCGAAGTGGCGGCGCTGCTCTCGCCGCAGTGGCGCGTGCACTGCGTCGACTGGTCAGCAGACACCGGAGGCGCGCCGGTTACGCTGGATGCGCTCGCCGAGGCGGTCGCCGCGCTAACGGTGCCACGGGCGACCGTGTGCGGGTGGTCGCTGGGCGGGCATTTGGCGCTGCACTGGGCGCGGCGTAAGCCTGCCCAGGTCGCGCGCTTCATCCTGATTTCAACTACGCCATGCTTCGTGCGCTCTGCCGGGTGGGACCACGGTATGGAACCCGCGGTCTTCGACGCGTTCGCCCAAAATCTGGCGCACGACGTCGCAGGTACGCTGCAACGTTTTATTGTCTTGCAAGCGCACGGCGATACGGCCGAGCGCACGGTTATCCGCCGCTTGCGTGATTGCGTCGCGCTACCGGACGCAGCGGCGCTGGCGGCTGGCCTGCAACTATTGAAGCACACCGATTTGCGCGCGGATTTGGCGCAGATAGGCCAGCCTGCGCTCATATTGCATGGGGAGCGCGATAGCGTCGTGCCGGCGGGCGCGGGCGACTATCTGCAGCGCACCTTGCCGAACGCCCGGCTCGCAACTATCGCCGGCGCCGCGCACGCGCCTTTCATCGCGCAGCCGCACACTGTCGCGCAGCGCATTGCGGAGTTCTGTCATGGATAGCGCGCTCGCTATCGACAAGCGCCGTTTGCGCGCGTCGTTCGACCAGGCCGCGCAGGGATATGATGCGGCCGCCGTGCTTCAGCACGAGGTGTGCCGGCGGATGCTCTCGCGACTCGAGTTCGTCAAGCTGGAGCCCGCGGCTATCCTCGACGCCGGATGCGGCACGGGCAACGCAGTCCCCGCTTTCCAGGCGCAGTATCCGCGCGCGACGCTGTGCGCGCTGGATATCGCGCCGCGCATGGTGGAGGTGGCACGCGCACGCGCGCCGTGGTGGCGGCGGATGCTTGGACGCGGCATTGCGCCGGTATGCGGCGACATCGAGCAGTTGCCGCTGCGCGCCGCGGCGTTCAATCTCGCATGGTCGAATCTGGCGCTGCAATGGATGAACGACCCGCCGCGCGCATTCGCGGAGTTGCGGCGCGTGCTCGCGCCCGGCGGACTCCTGATGTTCAGCACTTTCGGTCCCGATACTTTGCAGGAATTGCGCGCGGCCTACGCGGGCACCGACCGCTATACGCACGTCAACCGCTTCATCGACATGCACGATATCGGCGATATGCTGGTGCACGCCGGATTCGCCGACCCGGTCATGGATATGGAATACATCACGCTTACCTACGCGGACGTGCGCGCGCTGATGCGCGACTTGAAAGCGATCGGCGCGCATAACGTGACCGCCGGCCGCCGCCGCGGGATGACGGCGCGCGCGACGCTGGCCACCGTCGAGCGAAATTACGAACCGTTTCGCCGGGACGGCAGATTGCCCGCAACGTTTGAAGTTATCTACGGCCACGCGTGGCTGCCTTCAAAACGTACGACGCAAGACGGCAAGCCGGTGATCGAGATCAAATCCGTCCCGGCAAGTAGGCGATGAAGGCGGACGCGGCAGCCGGCGCGCCGCGCGGTTACTTTATCGTGGGCACCGATACCGGCGTCGGCAAGACGCTCGTTGCTTGCGCGCTGTTGCATGCTTTCGCGCGCGCCGGCCAACGCGCCGTCGGCATGAAGCCGGTAGCAGCCGGCGCGGCGCGCCGCGCTGACGGGCTTCTGGTCAACGATGACGTCGTGCAACTGCTAGGTGCGAGCAATGTTGCGTGCGCACTCGAACTCGTCAATCCGTATTGTTTCGAGCCGGCAATTGCCCCGCATATCGCCGCGGCCCGGGCCGGGGTTCAGATCGATTTCGCGCGGGTCGCGGCGGCCTACGCAGCGCTCGCCGCAAGGGCCGACACGGTGATTGTCGAAGGCGTCGGCGGATTCTGCGTGCCATTGACCCCCGACGCGGACGCGGCCGACCTTGCATACCGCCTCGGCTTGCCGCTGATCCTCGTGGTCGGCGTGCGTCTGGGTTGCTTGAACCACGCGATCCTGACTGCCCAAGCGATACGCGCGCGCGGGCTGAAGCTCGCCGGGTGGATCGCCAATCGCATCGATCCCGCGATGCCCGCGGCCGACGAAAACATTGACGCGCTGGCCGAGCGGCTCGCCGCGCCGCTAGTGGGTGAACTCGCCTTCATGGCGGCGCCCGACCCGCGGCGGTTCGCCGCAGTGCTCGATTTGTCGCAGCTAACTTGACCGCGCGCGCGCCTCGCGGAAGAGGCCTCAGCGTTCGCAGTCCCCATCGATTTCACGGGGTTTTAGGTTTGCGTAGCATGCGGCCTGTGTGATAAATTCCACGTGTTTTTCGCACGTTAGGCGGGATTGGGAACAGGTCGATGGGGAGTGGCGACAGGGAGGCGGGCGGCAGTGCAATGCACGGCCCGTTGCGCGCACACTCCAATTTCTCCGGGCCGGAGGTTCGCGGTCGGAACTTCGCGCTGGATTGCCTTGGCACGACCGTTGCATCGTCGCGGTCGTCCTTTCACGCAAACCGGGGAATTGCCTGTCGCACGCGCAAGCCGCAACGAATTTAACGCACCGTTGGAGTCAAGCATGATCAGTAAGTGGATAAAGCGTTTTGCGGCGGCCGCGGCGGGAGCCGGCAATCTGGCGCCGGCATTCGCGGCTGAATACAACCTGCAGGCGCCGCAAACCATCATCGCGCGCGAGATCTACGATCTGCACACGTTGATTTTCCTGATCTGCTGCGTGATTTTCGTGGTCGTATTCGGCGCGATGACGTATTCGATCATCATGCATCGTAAATCGGTCGGCCACAAAGCGGAGCAATTCCACGAAAATACCACGGTCGAAATCATCTGGACCATCGTGCCTTTCCTGATCCTGATCGGGATGGCCATTCCGGCGGCGAAAACGATTATCGAGATGAAGGACACGTCGAGCCCCGACATGACAATCAAGGTCACGGGTCATCAGTGGAAGTGGGGTTACGACTATCTGCAGGACGGCGTCAGCTTTTACAGCAGCCTGGCGACGCCGCGCGAAATGATCACCGACAACTCCCCGGCGGGCTACAAGAGGCGCGAGGCGTACGCGAATTATCTGCTCGAAGTCGACAACCCGATGGTCGTGCCGATCGGCAAAAAAGTGCGCGTCATCATCACCGCCAATGATGTGATCCACGCGTGGTGGGTGCCGGCATTCGGCGTGAAGCAGGATGCCATTCCGGGTTTCGTGCGCGACGCCTGGTTCAAGGTCGAGAAGCCGGGCACTTACCGGGGTCAGTGTGCAGAATTGTGCGGCAAGGAGCATGGCTTCATGCCGATCGTGGTCGAGGCCGTCGAGCCGGAGAAATATGCGGCCTGGCTCGCCGAGCAGAAGACCAAGACCGCTGCCAATGCCGCGGCGTCGGGCAGCATGGACCCCAAGGCGGTGTACGAGAAATACTGTGTCGCCTGCCACGGCGCCGGCATCGCCGGCGCGCCCAAATTCGGCGACAAGGCGGCCTGGGCGCCGCGCCTGCAGCAGGGCCAGGAGACGCTGTATACACATGCGCTGCAGGGTTTCAAGGCCATGCCGCCCAAAGGCGGCGCGACCGACGTGCCGGACGCGCTGATCAAGCAGACGGTTGATTACCTCTCGGCGTCCGGCAAGTAACGGCGCGCCGACCAGAACCCAATACGAACACGTAGGAGAGCCTCAATGGAACACGCGGAAGCGGTACACGCACACGATCCTGCCCACGGTCACGACGCGCATGCGCATCACCCTTCGGGCATCATGCGATGGGTCCAGACGACCAACCACAAGGATATTGGCACGCTGTACTTGATTTTCAGCCTCTCGATGTTTTTCATCGGCGGCGTGCTCGCTTTCGGCATCCGCGCCGAATTGTTCCAGCCCGGGCTGCAGTTCTGGCACCCGGACTTTTTCAACCAACTCACCACCATGCACGGCCTCATCATGGTGTTCGGGGCGATCATGCCGGCGTTCGTCGGCTTCGCGAACTGGCAGATCCCGATGATGATAGGCGCACCGGACATGGCCTTCGCGCGCATGAACAACTGGAGCTTCTGGCTCCTGCCGCCGGCGGCGATCCTGCTCGTCACCTCGTTCTTCGTGCCCGGCGGCGCGCCCGCCGCGGGTTGGACGATTTACGCGCCGCTGTCGACGCAGATGGGTCCCGGCATGGATCTGGGTATCTTCGCGCTGCACATCATGGGCGCGTCGTCGATCATGGGCTCGATCAACATCGTGACCACCATCCTCAATATGCGCGCACCCGGCATGACGCTCATGAAAATGCCGCTGTTCGTCTGGACCTGGCTGATCACCGCTTATCTGCTGATCGCGGTGATGCCGGTGCTCGCGGGCGCCATTACGATGATTTTGACCGACCGCCATTTCGGCACCAACTTTTTTAACGCCGCCGGCGGCGGCGACCCAGTGATGTTCCAGCACATTTTCTGGTTCTTCGGGCATCCCGAGGTTTACATCATGATTCTGCCCGCATTCGGGATCGTGTCGCAGGTAATCCCGGCGTTCGCGCGCAAGCCGCTCTTCGGCTATGCATCGATGGTGTACGCGACCTCGTCGATCGCGATTCTTTCGTTCATCGTGTGGGCGCACCACATGTTCACCACCGGCATGCCGGCCGCCGGCCAGTTGTTCTTCATGTTCGCGACGATGCTGATCGCGGTGCCGACCGGCGTGAAGGTGTTCAACTGGATCGCGACGATGTGGAAGGGCTCGATGACGTTCGAGACGCCGATGCTCTTCGCGGTCGGGTTCATTTTCGTGTTCTCGATGGGCGGGTTCACCGGCCTGATCCTCGCGATCACGCCGGTCGACATCCAGCTGCAGGACACTTATTACGTGGTCGCGCATTTTCACTACGTGCTGGTGGCCGGCTCGTTGTTCGCGATTTTCTCCGGCGCCTACTTCTGGCTACCGAAATGGACCGGCCACATGTACGATGAAACCCTCGGCAAGTGGCATTTCTGGCTGTCGCTGATTTTCTTCAATGTCACTTTCTTCCCGATGCATTTTCTGGGGCTCGCCGGCATGCCGCGGCGGATTCCCGATTACTCGATGCAATTCGCGGACTTCAATATGGTCGCGTCGATCGGAGCGTTCGGCTTCGGGCTGTCGCAGCTGCTGTTCGTGATCTGCATCGTGAAGTGCGCCCGGGGTGGCGTGAAGGCGCCGGACAAGCCGTGGGAAGGCGCTGATACGCTCGAGTGGACGTTGAGCTCGCCGCCGCCGTACCACAGCTTCGAGACGCCGCCGGTCGTCAAGTAATGAGCACTGCGATGGCGCCGCGCGAACCGCCGGGCAAAGCCCGGACGGCCCTAATCATGGCTGCCATCGCAGCCGCGTTTTTCGTTGCCGTCATCGCCCGTCACTGGCCATGGTGACCCAGACTCAATCCAACCTCCTGACGATGCGCAAGCTCGCAATCGTCGCGGTGGCCATGTTCGGGTTCGGCTTTGCGCTGATTCCGTTCTATAAAAAAATCTGCGAAGTTACCGGCGTCAACAACGTGCTGAAAGCCGACACGATCGAAAACACCCAGGTGGATGCGGCGCGCGTGGTGACGATAGAGTTCGACTCCAATTTGAGCGGCAAGCTGCCGTGGACCTTCCGCCCGTTGCAGGCGACCGCGCGCGTGCACCCGGGCGAGTTGACGACGGTCATGTACGAGATCCGCAACACGTCGGACCGCGCGGTCAGCGGCCAGGCGATTCCAAGCTACGGCCCGCAGCTCGCCGCGCGCTATTTCAAGAAGCTCGACTGCTTCTGCTTTACGCAACAGACCTTGCAGCCGGGCGAAGCGCGGCAGATGCCCGTCGTGTTCGTGATCGAGCGCGGCCTGCCCGAGGACCTGAACACGATCACGTTGTCGTATTCGTTTTTCGAAATCGAAGGCACGGCCAAGAAAGCCGGCTGATGGAAATGGCGCACCAGCAAAAGTCGGCCACACCGCTGCAGGTCATCAAGGCGGTGTGCTGGTCGTTTCTGGGCATCCGCCGGCGCGCCGAGTACGAAAAGGACGCGGTAACGCTCAAGCCCGTGCAGGTCATTATCGCGGGCATCGCGGGCGCGATCGTTCTGGTGTTGAGTCTAGTCACGCTGGTGCATTTCATCATCAGCTAATTACAGACAACCGGCAGGAAACTGAAATCAAAGTTACGAGGGAGACGGCATCATGATGAACCAACAAGCGCGCTATTTCATTCCGGACCCGTCGCGGTGGCCGATTTTCGGTTCGCTGGCCCTGCTCAGCATGGCGTTCGGCGCCGCGTTGTGGATGAACGACGCGACGTGGGGCAAGTACCTGGTGATTTTCGGCTTGTGCACGCTGTTCTACATGATGTTCGGCTGGTTTGGCGCCGTCGCGCACGAAAGCGAAGGCGGCAGCTATAACAAGCAGGTCGACACGTCGTTCCGCTGGGGCATGAGCTGGTTCATATTTTCGGAAGTGATGTTTTTCGCGGCGTTCTTCGGCGCGCTTTTCTACATGCGCGTGCTGTCCGTGCCGTGGCTCGGCGATCTCGAGCACAAACTACTATGGCCTGATTTCATTGCGCAATGGCCGACCGCCGGACCGGGACTGGCCGAAAGATTCACGCCGATGGCCGCGTGGGGCGTGCCGGCGATCAATACCCTGATCCTGCTCACGTCGGGTGTCACCGTCACGATCGCGCATTGGGGGCTGATCAAGAACAACCGCGCTCAGCTGATAGTCGGCCTGATACTGACGATCGCGCTGGGCGCGACCTTCCTGGGCCTGCAGGCTTACGAGTACCACGAAGCCTACACCGACCTCAATCTCAAGCTGACGACCGGCGCCTATGGCTCGACGTTCTTCATGCTGACGGGGTTCCACGGTTTTCACGTGACGGTCGGCACGCTGATGCTGATCGTCATACTCGGCCGCTCGATGGCCGGGCACTTCACCGCCGAGCATCATTTCGGTTTCGAAGGCGTCGCCTGGTACTGGCACTTCGTCGACGTCGTGTGGCTGCTGCTGTTCATACTGGTGTACTGGCTGTAAGCGCCTGAGCCCGGACAGACAAGAGGGGGGAGGTCCCCGTCGGGGAATGAATCCGCGCCGCACCGATTGGTGCGGCGTTTTTTTTCTACAACTTCGTATTGATGAAGCCGAAATGGTAGGAGAGCATCAGCAACATGAATAGAGCGATCGAAAACACGACGCGCCACGTCAGCGCTTTGGCCGTGCGCGTGGACGTTCCTTTATCCTTGACCATGAAATACAGCGCCGAGCCCAGGCTCGCCAGTATCAGGAAAATGAAGATCAGGACGATTATTTTCAATGGCGACCTCGTTCCCGGCGAGTGTAGCCCAGCCGGCACGCACTGACCAGCGATGCCGCGCTACCATTTCAGAGCATCATTGTGGCCCACGCTCGCCGCCATCGCCGCCATCGCCGCAATGCTGGCGCTCGGCAACTGGCAGCTCGGGCGCGGCAACGAGAAAACTTCGCTCGCGCACAGAATCGCCGTGGCGAGCCGGGACGCGCCGATCGCATTGGCGGCCGCCGAAGTCAGGGCCGACGATGTCGTCTGGCGGCGAGTCGAAGCGCGCGGCCGCTTCGCGCCGCAGTACGGGGTGCTGATCGACAACCGCATCGTGCGCGGCAGCGTCGGTTATTTCGTCGTGATGCCGCTCAGGTTAGCTGACAGCGAGCGCTACGTGCTTGTCAATCGCGGATGGATCGCAGCCACCGGCGCGCGCGAGACGCTGCCCGAAATCAAGACGCCGGTGGAGGACGTAACCGTCACCGGGCTGGCGACCGTCCCCGGCAAGCGCTATCTCGAACTGTCGCCTGCAATCATCGAAGGCAAGGTCTGGCAGAACCTCACGCTGGAACGCTATCGAGCGAGCGTACCGCTCTCTTTGCAGCCGATAGTCATCCAGCAGCAAAGCGAGACACCTGACGGGCTGGTGCGCGAATGGAGCCCGCCGGATTTCGGTATCGACAAGCATTACGCGTACGCGTTCCAGTGGTTCGCCATGGCGGCGGCCGTCCTCGTCATTTACCTGGTGTGCAATGTCAGAAAATCCGCCGCCTGAAGGCCGCCGCAGCCTGTGGCTAATCGTCGCGCTGTGCGTGGCGCCGGTCGTTGCGTCATATGTCGCGTTTTACGTGCTGCCGCCCGCGCGGCATACGAATTACGGCGAGCTCATGAACGTAAGCGCGCTGCCGAATTCGCCGCTGCGGCTCGTCGACGGCACGCCGTTCGAACTGAACTCGCTGCGCGGCAAGTGGATTCTGCTGATGGCGGATCCGGCGCGCTGCGCCGAAGCATGCGAGCGCAAACTTTTTACGTTGCGCCAGCTGCGCCTGACGCAGGGCAAGGAAATGGCGCGCATCGAACGGGCGTGGTTGATCAGCGATGAGGGTGAAATTGCACCGAAGCTGATTGACGCTGTTGGCGGCACCTGGCTGGTGCGCGCAGGCGGCAGCGAACTCATCGAGCGCCTGCCGGCTGAGCGTCCGGTGACCGACTATATCTACGTGATCGACCCCCTCGGCAATCTCGTGCTGCGGTATGCCAGCGACGCTGAACCAAGCCGCATCATCAAGGATCTAACCCGCTTGCTCAAGACATCGAGGATCGGTTGATGTACCGAAAACTGGTATTCGTTGCGGTGGCTCTCACGTTGCTGGTGGTCGTGGCGGGCGCGTACGTGCGCCTGCAGGATGCCGGTCTCGGTTGCCCGGACTGGCCCGGTTGTTACGGTCATCTGATCGGCGTGCCGCAGACGGCGGAAGAGATCGCGCACGCCGAACGCGGCTTTCCGCAGCGCCCGGTGGAAGAGCACAAAGCCTGGAAGGAAATGTTTCACCGCTATGTCGCGGGCACGCTGGGCGTGTTGCTCGTCGCGGTCATGGTCGCGGCGTGGTGGCGCCGTCGCGCGTTGCGCCAATCGGCGTGGTTGCCCACCGGCATAGTCGCGCTGGTGGCAGTGCAGGCGACTCTCGGCATGTGGACCGTGACCATGCTGTTGAAACCCGTCATCGTCACGCTGCATTTGCTCGGCGGCATGGCGACGCTCGCGCTCACGTGCTGGCTCGCGTTGCGGCAGCTCGCGTGGCCGCCAACGCCAGGTCCCGCCAGTCGTTTGCGGCCGTGGGCGGTCGCCGGATTGATCATCGTGGTTGGCCAGATTGCGCTGGGCGGGTGGGTATCGACGAACTACGCCGCGCTCGTTTGCCGCGATTTTCCGGCGTGCCATGGCGCGTGGCTGCCGGCGATGGATTTCGCACACGGCTTTCAAATTGCGCGCGAACTCGGCATGACCGCGGCGGGCGCGCCATTGTCGCTCGAGGCTTTGACCGCGATCCACTGGACGCACCGGGTGGGCGCGCTGGTCACGTTTTTTTACATTGGTGCGCTGGCCGTAGCCTTGATGCGCACTTCGGGTTACGCGCGCATGGGGGTCGTCCTGGCCGTACTCCTGCTGCTTCAGTTGAGCCTCGGCATGGCGAATGTACTGTTGACGTTGCCGCTACCCGTCGCCGTCGCGCATAACGGCGTCGCGGCCGCTTTGTTGGGCATGATGGTAGTGATAAACTTCGCCCTTTCCCGTCGCATCGCTTCCCGATGACCTCCCTGACCTGGCAGCATACCTCGTCGCGCTTCGCGCAGTTCCTCGCGCTGACCAAGCCGCGCGTGGTGTCGCTGATCGTTTTTTGCGCGGTAATCGGCATGTTCCTCGCGGTCCCGTTCGGCGTGCTCAATCTGCGGTTCGCCGCCCTCGCGCTGGCCGCGACTGTCGGCATTGCGCTCGTCGCCGGCGCCGCCGCGGCGATCAACTGTCTGGTCGAGCAGAAAATCGACGCTTTAATGGCGCGCACCCGCGGCCGGCCGCTGCCGCGCGGCGAACTCACGCAGTTGCAAACGCTCGTGTTTGCGCTCGCGGTCGGAGGTGCCGGGCTCGCCTTGCTGTATTTCGAAGTCAACGCCCTGACGATGTGGCTGACGCTGGCGACCTTTGTAGGTTATGCGATCGTGTATACGGTGATCCTAAAACCGATGACGCCGCAGAATATCGTGATCGGTGGCGCGTCGGGCGCAATGCCGCCCGTGCTCGGGTGGGCGGCGGTGACCGGCGACGTGCCGTTTCAGGCGCTGCTGTTGTTTCTGATTATTTTTGCGTGGACGCCGCCGCACTTCTGGGCGCTCGCGCTTTATCGCAAGCTCGAGTACGCGAAGGCCGGCGTGCCCATGCTGCCGGTCACGCATGGCGACAAGTTCACGCGCCTGCACGTGCTGTTTTACACCGTGATACTGGCGGCGGTCACGCTGCTGCCGTACGCGACGCATATGAGCGGGCTCATCTATGTGACGGCCGCGATAGCGCTGGACGGCGTGTTTCTCTATTACGCGATTCGAATTTACCGCGACTACAGCGACCGCCTCGCGCAAACCACGTTTCGCTACTCGATCCTGTATTTGACGCTGCTGTTCGCGGCGCTGCTGCTCGATCATTATTTTCCGTACTAAGCCCGCGATGAAAGGCTGCGCGGCAACCTTGCTGCTGCTGCTCGCGGTAGTGGGCGCGGGTTGCAATTCCTCTTCCCGCGGCCCGGCGTTCGAGCTCACGGATATCAGCGGTGCGGATTTCGGGCGCGACGTGCGTCTGACCGACCACACGGGCAAGCCACGTACGCTGGCGGACTTCAAAGGCAAAGTCGTCGTCGTTTTTTTCGGTTACACGCATTGTCCGGACGTGTGCCCGGTGACGCTCGCCGAGCTTGCGGGGGTGGCGAAGGAACTCGGCAAGGACGCCGAGCGCATGCAGGTGTTGTTTATTACGGTCGATCCGCAACGCGATACGCCGGCCGTGCTGGCGAAATACGTACCCGCGTTCAACCCGGCGTTCCTGGGGCTTTACGGCGATGCCGAGGCGACGCTACGCACCGCCAAGGAATTCAAAGTGTTTTTTCACCAGCAGCCGCCAACGGCCGGCGGCTACAGCGTCGACCATTCGGCGGGCACTTATATCTACGATCCGGCGGGGCGCCTGCGCCTGTTCGCGAGCTACGGGCAGGGCGCGCCGAAGATGCTGCACGACATCCGGCTGTTGCTGCAAGGTACCTAGCCCCGGATCGATTGAATGGAGCTCGGCTTAAAGGGGCGTGTCGCGGTGATCGTCGGTGGCAGCACGGGCATCGGGCGGGCGACCGCGCTGCGCTTCGCGGCGGAAGGCACGAAACTGTCGATTTGCGCGCGGCGGCCGGAAGGGCTCGCCCGCCTCGCCGCCGAAATCGCCGGCAGCGGCGCGGAACTGCTGACAGCCGCCGCGGATGTCTCGCGCAGGGGCGAGGTCGAGCAATTCATCGCCGCCACGGCAAAAAGATTCGGCCGCATCGACATACTCGTCAACAATGCCGGCAGCACTTCACAGGGCCCTTTCGCGGACGCGGACGACGCAAAGTGGCACTATGACCTGGAAGTAAAGCTGATGGCGCAGGTTCGCGCGGCGCGCGCCGTTCTGCGGCTGATGCGCGCGCAGGGCGAGGGCCGCATCATCAATATCAGCATGGCCGGCGCCAAGACGCCGCATGCAGCGTCGTTCCCGACCAGCGTTAGCCGCGCAGCCGGTCTCGCTTTCACCAAGGCGTTGTCGAAAGAAGTGGCCGCCGACGGCATACTCGTCAACGCGATTGCGCTCGGCTGGATCAAATCCCGCCAGCAGGAGTTGCGCGCCGAGCAGGCGGGACTCGCGATCGAAGAACATTATCGGCAGTTGGCGCGGAAGGTGCCGCTGTTGAGGTTGGGTGAACCCGACGAAGTCGCGAGCGTAATCGTGTTCCTCGCGTCCGCCGCAGCGAGCTATGTAACCGGCTCGTGCATCAACGTCGACGGCGGCACTTCAGGCGTGCTTTAGAACGAGTTGGCGCGCTCGCGTACGACGCGTTATTCCGCTTTCGCGCCGGAGTCTTTGACCACCTGCGCCCACCGCGCCATATCGGCCTTCTGGTAAGCGTCGAACTCGGCGGGCGTGCTGCCGACGGGCTCGCCGCCGAGTTCCTGGATGCGCCCGCGCACATCCGGCAGGTTGACGATCTTGACGATATCCGCATTGAGCCTGGCGACCAAAGCCTCGGGGGTTTTGGCCGGCGCCCAGATTGCATACCACGAGCCCGTGATCAGTTCCTTGTAACCGGACTCCGCGAACGTCGGCACCTCGAGCAGCAACGCGTAGCGTTTTTCGGAAGTGATGGCGAGGACGCGCAGGCGCTTTGCTTTGACGAACTCGAGTACGGGCGGCAGGCTGTTGAACATGAATGGAAGCTGGCCGGAGATCACGTCGGTGAGTGCCTGCGACTGGCCTTTGTACGGAACATGCACCATGCTGGTTCGGGTGACCGTCTTGAAGAGTTCCGCGGTCAGGTGCGTGGACGAGCCGCTACCGCTCGACGCGAAGGAGAGCTCGCCCGGACGGGCTTTGGCGAGCGCGATGAACTCCTTAACGTTCTTAACCGGCAGGCTCGGCGTGACCACGAGCAGCAGCGGTGAACTCGATACGACCGTGATGGGCGCAAAGTCGCGGATCGGGTCGTAAGCCATCCTGGGGAACAGGCTGGGCACGATGACGTGTATCGACGAGTTGACGAGCAGCGTGTAACCGTCGGCCGGTGACTTTGCGACGAGCTCGGAACCTATCATTCCGCTGGCGCCGGTCCGGTTCTCGACCACCACCTGCTGGCTCCACGCGTCCGTCAGCTTCTGCGCGAGTATGCGCGCCGTGATATCGACCGGACCGCCCGCGGTAAATGGCGCTACGAGGCGCACCGGCTTGGCGGGATAATTGGTCTGCGCGAATGCAGCGGTGCCGGCACTGGCGAGCATTACGAAGAGCAGCGAGTTGCGCATGAAAGTCTCCGGATAGAAATGCAAGTGCGTGCGGTATCATAAGTGCGCGCCTGCGGGTACGGCTAATACCAGGCCGATGCAAGTATATTCATTATTCATGAGCGGAGACGGCACGGTGGATGCAAGAACAGGCTATGGCGGCAAGACTATCTATGGCGCGCGCGTGGGAATTCTCATGCTCGATACAAAATGGCCGCGGCCGCCCGGCGACACGGGAAACGCGCTGACCTGGCCGTTCCCGGTGCTCTACAAGGTTGTGCCTGGCGCGAGCGCGCGCGTCGTCATCCATGAGCAGGGCAAGGGCCTGGGACCGGCGTTCCTGAAGGCGGCTGAAGAACTGGTGCGCGAAGGCGCCGACGGCATCACCACGACGGGCGGTTTTCTCGCGATATTTCAAAAGCAGCTCGCCGCGCATGTCAATGTGCCGGTGGCGAGCTCGTCCTTGATGCAGATTCCGCTGGTGCAGGCGCTGTTGCCGCCCGGCAAGCGCGTGGGTGTGCTGTCCGTGCAGGGCAACCGCATTACGCCGGATCATTGGGATGCGGTCAACGCGCCTCACGACACCCCCGTGATGGGCACGGAGGGCGGCAAAGAATTTACACGCGTCATGCTGGGCGACACGCTGGACATGGATTACGCGCAGGCCGAGCGCGACATTCTCGACGCCGGCGAAACGCTCCTCACGCGCCATCCCGATGTCGGTGCGATCGTGTGCGAGAACCACAACATGGGGCCTTACGCTGCCGCCATGCAAAGGCATCTGCGCGTGCCGATCTTCACGGTGTATACGTTCGTCACGTGGTTTCATGCGGGACTGCAGCCCCGCGACTTCGGCTTTCCGGGCGCCGGCGGCCATACGCATTGGCAGGAGCGTTGACCGGCTCGCGCGAGGCAGCCATCCGCAGGCGATAAAAAAGCGGGAGGGCCGCTGATGGCCGTCCCGCTTTTATCCTGATCAGAGCCGATCAGGTCGGGGCGCCGATCAGGCCGCGCATCTTCTGCATAGCCTTGACTTCGATCTGGCGGATGCGCTCAGCCGACACGCCAAACTCCGCGGCGAGGTCATGCAGTGTGGCCTGGTCGTTTTCGCGCAGCCAGCGGGTTTCAATGATGCGGCGGCTGCGCGGATCGAGCCTCGCGAGTGCGTGGCCCAGCCCTTCGCTACGCAGTTGTTCTTCCTGCGCATGTTCGAGCACGCGACCCGGCTCGGCATTGGAATCCGCGAGATACGCAATCGGCGCGTAGCTCTCTTCGCCGTCGTCGTTCAGCGGCTCGAGCGCGATGTCCTGGCCGCCCAGCCGCGTTTCCATTTCGACGACCTCCTCGGGTTTGACGCCGAGCGTTTTCGCCATCTTTTTGACCTCGTCGCTGCCGAGCGTATTCAAGCCGGGCTTCATGCTGCGCAGGTTGAAGAAAAGCTTGCGTTGCGCCTTGGTGGTCGCAATCTTGACCAGCCGCCAGTTGCGCAGGATGAACTCATGCATCTCGGCGCGGATCCAGTGCATCGCGAACGAAACCAGACGTACGCCGCGCTCGGGATCGAAGCGCTTGACCGCTTTCATCAGCCCGATGTTGCCTTCCTGGATAAGGTCAGCCTGCGGCAGGCCGTAGCCCATATAGCCGCGCGCGACGGAGACGACCACGCGTAAGTGCGAAACGATCAGCTGGCGCGCTGCCTCGAGGTCTTCATGGTCGCGCAGGCGCCGGCCGAGTTCGGTTTCCTCCTGCTGAGTCAGGATAGGAAAACGGTTGATCGTCTGAATATAGCTGTCCAGACTGCCCGTCGCCGATGGTATGGGTAACGCGAAACTGGTCATGCGGAGTCCCCTTTCAGAACAATTTTAGCACTCTCTGATTAGAGTGCCAACGGGTGGGAAAGTTCCGCTATCGCCGGCGGTGGAAAAGCCTGAAATCTTTTTAAATAACAGACCGTTGAAGCTACGGTTCGATCAACTTGAGATGCCTGCCCACCGACAGCCAGGCGCCCAGCCAACCCAGCGCAAGGGGCAGCAGCACGAGGGAAGCGGCGTCGGCCGACGTGATCTGCTTGAGCTGGAACAGCGAGGCATAGACATGAGACAGCTCGCCGAGGTTGTGGTTTACGAGCCAGATACCGCCGCTCACGATCAGGCAGGTGACCACCCCGCCGGCCGCCCCCTGCAACGCGCCGTAATACAGGAAGGGCCGGCGGATAAACGAGTCGGTTGCGCCGATCAGTTTGATGACTTCGACTTCATCGCGCTGGGTCAATACCTGCAAGCGGATCGTGTTGAACGTGACCGCGACCAGTGCGAGCGCGAGCAGTCCGCCCAAAATCAGGACCACCACGCGGCCGAACCGTAATGTTGCGTCCAGCCGGCGCGCCCAGGCGGCGTCGAGCTGAGCGTGGACGACCCGTGGCCACCGCGCGATTTCCTCGCGCAATGCCTCCAGCGCCTGCGGCGTAGTGTCCTTGGCGCCGACGATATAGGTGTCCGGGAGCGGGTTCTGCGGCAGGCTGTCGATGACATCTCCGAGACCGCTCGATTGCTTGAGTTCCTGCAGCGCCTGGTCGCGCGGCACGAACCGATACCGCTGCACGCGCGGGTGCTGTTTCAGGCGCGACTCGATCAGCGCGATTTCGGCGCGGGACGCGTCGAGCGCCAGAAACGCGCTGATCTGCGGCTCCGCCGCGAGCTGGCGCGAAGCCGCCTGCAAATTGTCGATCAGCACGTAAAGCCCGGCCGGCAGGCACAGCGCGATGCCGATTACGATGATGTTGAACACGCTCCCGAGCGGCGTGCGGGCGAGCCTCACGAGCGTGCCGGACAAACAGCGCCCATGCTGCGCAAGCCACGCTCTCATGCGGCCTCCGCGAGCGCACCGTTGCGCAGTGCAATCACGCGCGGGGTGAGGCGCGCGAGCAGCGCCTGGTCATGCGTGGCGACGATCACCGTGACGCCGACCTGGTTGAACGCGCGAAACAAGTCGCCGATCTGCGTCGCGTAATCGGCATCGAGATTGCCGGTGGGCTCGTCGGCGAGCAGGATCGCCGGCCGGTGGACGATCGCGCGCGCGATACACAGGCGCTGCTGTTCGCCGCCCGACAAGGTGATCGGCAGCGCCTTCTCATACTTGAGCAAACCGACCTTGTCGAGCGCGGCCCGCACGCGCCGCGCCGCGTCCTTCGCGCCGAACCCGGCGATGTCGAGCGGCAATGCCACATTGTCGTAGGCGGTGCGGTCGAAGAGCAGCTTGTGATCCTGAAAAATGAGCCCGAACCGGCGGCGTAAAAACGGCACCGCGCGCGCCTTCAGCGTGCCGACGTTCTGTCCATTGACGATGATGGTGCCGGCCGTCGGCCGCTCGATGGCCACCAGCAGCTTGAGCAGCGTGGACTTGCCGGCGCCGGAATGCCCCGTGATAAAAACGAGCTCGCCCGCTTCGATCGTGAAGCCGACGTCGTGCAGCGCCTCGCGGCCGCCCGCGTAGCGCTTGGACACATGGCTGAGTGAGATCATAGGATTGAGAAGCGAGGATTGAGGATTGAGTGGTCAGAGTGGATTTGCCTCAATCCACAATCCTCGCTCCTCAATCCTGCTCTACCCCAGCAATGCATCGACAAATTCCTCGGCCGCAAATGGCTGCAGATCGTCCACCGCTTCGCCAATGCCGATAAAACGCACGGGGATCCGGTGCGCGCGCGCAATGGCCGCGATCACCCCGCCCTTGGCGGTGCCGTCGAGCTTGGTCAGCACCAATCCGGTGACGCCGAGCGCATCGTCGAAAGCCTTGACCTGGTTCAACGCGTTCTGACCCGTGTTCGCATCGAGCACCAACAGAACTTCGTGGGGCGCGCCCGGCGCGGCCTTCGCGATGACGCGCTTGACCTTGGCAATTTCCTCCATCAGATGCAATTGCGTGGGCAGCCGGCCGGCCGTATCGCACAGCACGATATCGATGCCGCGCGCTTTCGCCGCAGTGATGGCGTCGAAGATAACGGCGGCCGCGTCGCCGGATTGCTGCGCGATGACGGCGACATTGTTGCGCTCGCCCCACACCTGCAACTGCTCGCGGGCGGCGGCGCGAAACGTGTCGCCTGCCGCGAGCAGAATGGATTTGCCCTGGTGCTGGTAATACTTGGCCAACTTGCCGATCGAGGTGGTTTTGCCCGCGCCGTTGACCCCGGCGAGCATCACGATAAACGGTTGGTGGCCGCCCACGGCGAGCGGCACTGCGATTGGCTTGAGCAGCCGCACCAGGGCGTCGTGCAGCGTGCGCTTTAATTCGGCACGCTCGCGCAGGCCCTCGCGGCGCACGGTGCTGCGCAATTCGCCGATCAGGTATTCGGTCGCGGCCACGCCGACATCAGCGAGCAGCAAAGTGGATTCGAGCTCCTCGAAAAATGCTTCATCGATCGGGCCGCCCGCAAACAGATCGGCGAGATCGGTATTGAGCACTTTGCGCGTGCGCGCGAGCCCCTCTTTAAGCCGCGCGCCCCAGCTTGGGCCGGGTTTTTGGCCTGATTTGAGGAAACTAAACATGGATGACGTAGTCAGAAGTGGCGTAGGCGAAACGAAACGGACGAGCGCGCGGTGTATGTCGAGCGCAACCGCGGCAATTCACTTAAAATTCTAGCCGGAAAGCGCGAGCCGGGCTACCAATACCCATCTTCCCATTTTTTAAAGACGAATAGTGCCTGACATGATGAAACACGTGTGCGTTGCATGTTAATGCTGTTTTGTCCCCATGCCGCACACGCGCGCATCGGCGCTCTGTTGGCGGCGCTTTTTTTCGCCGCCGGCGCTGGGGCGCAAACGCAGACCAGCGAGCACCGGCTGGCCAACGGGCTGCGCGTGATCGTCAAGGAAGACCATCGCGCACCGACCGTCGTTTCGATGGTCTGGTACAAGGCCGGCAGCATGGATGAGGTCAACGGTCGCACGGGTGTTGCGCACGTGCTCGAGCACATGATGTTCAAGGGCACTAAAAAAGTCCCGAACGGCGAGTTCTCGAAACGCATCGCGGCAGCCGGCGGCCGCGACAACGCTTTTACCTCGCGCGACGCGACCGGCTACCATCAGCAACTGCACAAGGCGCAGTTGACGCTCGCGTTCGAGCTCGAAGCCGACCGCATGGCGAATCTGGTGTTGTCGCCGGATGAATTCGCCAAGGAGATCAGGGTCGTCATGGAGGAACGACGGCTCCGAACCGAGGACCGCGCCCAATCGCTCATGTTCGAGCAATTGATGGCGACTGCGCTGGTCGCGCACCCCTACCGCACGCCGACGGTCGGCTGGATGAGCGACCTTTTGAGCATGACCTGGCATGACGCGCGCGACTGGTACGACCATTGGTACGCGCCCAACAATGCGATCGTCGTCGTCGTCGGAGACGTGAACCCGCGCGAGGTTTTCGCGCTCGCCGAAAAATATTTCGGCGCGGTTAAAACCAAAACTCTGCCAGAGCGCAAGGTGCAGGACGAACCGCCGCAACACGGGATCCGGCGGATCACCGTGAAGGCGCCGGCGGAGCAGCCCTCGCTCGTCATGGCTTATCGCGCGCCGATCCTGCGTGACGTCGAAAACGAGTGGGAGCCCTATGCGCTCGAAATGCTCGCGGGCGTGCTCGACGGGCACGACGCCGCGCGTTTGACCCGCGCACTCGTGCGCACGGAGAAAATCGCCAATTCGGTCGGCGCCGGGTATGAGAGCACGCAACGCGGACCCGGCATGTTCATCGTGAACGGGGTGCCGAGTGCGGGCAAAACCGTCGCCGAGCTCGAGCAGGCGCTGCGGCGCGAGCTCGCGAAAATCGTCAGCGACGGGATTACCAACGACGAATTAAAGCGCGTGAAAGCGCAGGTCGTGTCGTCACAGGTATTTCAGCGCGACTCGATTTACTATCAGGCGTTGCAGATCGGCTCGCTCGAAATCGCGGGCTACCCGCATAAAGCGATGGACAGGATGATCGAAAAACTGCGTGAAGTCACCCCCGAGCAGGTGCAGGCGGTGGCGAAGAAATATCTGCTCGACGACAGCTTGTCGATCGCGGTGCTCGATCCGCAGCCGCTCGACCCCGCCAAACCCGCCGCCCCGCAGGGAGCTGGCCATGGCCGATAACCTGCGCCGCGCGCTGTGCGCGTTGATTCTATGCGTGACGACCGCCCCCGCGTGGGCGCTCCTGCCGATACAGCACTGGCAGACCAAGCAGGGCGCGCGTGTTTACTTCGTCGAAGCGCGCAATCTGCCGATGCTCGACGTGAGCGTGGATTTTCCCGCGGGCTCGGCTTATGACACGCGCGAAAAATCCGGCGTCGCCGCGCTGACCCAGAACTTGCTCAAGCTCGGCGCCGGCGGTCTTTCGGAAGACGAGATCGCGCGGCGCATGGCTGATACGGGTGCGCAAATGGGTGGCCGCATCGACAGCGATCGCGCGGGCGCGAGCTTGCGTACTTTAAGCAGTGCGGAAGAACGCCAGCCGGCGCTCGACATTTTTGCCCGCGTGCTGCAGCGCCCGGAGTTTCCGGCGGCGGTGCTCGACCGCGAGAAAAAACGCCTGATCGATGCGATCAGGGAAGCTGATACCAAGCCCGAAACCCTGCTGAGCAGGAGTTTCAACGAGCTCGCGTACGCCAATCATCCGTATGGACTGCGCGGCTCCGGCGAGGCGGTGACGGTGGCGCGCATAGAGCGCGAAGATCTCGTCGCGTTCTATCAGCGCTATTACACGGCCGACCAGGCGGTAGTCGCAATCATCGGCGATCTTTCGCGCGCCGATGCCGAAGCGATCGCCGAGCAATTGACGGCCGGGTTGCCGCGCTCGACGGCGGCGCCGGTGATCCCGCCGGTGCCGTCCCTGGCGCAAGCCGCAACCCGGGTCATACCGCATCCTGCCACGCAAAGCCATCTGCTCATGGGTATGCCCGGCATCAAACGCGACGACCCCGACTATTTTCCGCTGTTCGTCGGCAATTACATTCTCGGTGGCGGCGGTTTTTCTTCGCGCATCACCGAAGAGGTCCGCTCCAAGCGCGGTCTCGCGTATTCAGCGTACAGTTATTTTTCGCCGATGCAGGAGCGCGGGCCGTTCGTGATCGGGCTGCAGACGCGCAAGGACCAGGCCGGTGAAGCGCTAGGGGTTGTGCGCGCAACCCTCAAGGATTTTCTCGCCAACGGACCTACGGCCGATGAATTGAAACATGCGAAGCAAAACCTGGTCGGCGGCTTCCCGTTGCGCATCGACAGCAACCGCAAGATCCTCGATTACCTCGGCATCATCGGGTTCTATCGCCTGCCGCTGACGTATCTCGACGATTTCGTGCCCAGCGTAGAAAAGGTCGCGCTCGCCGATATCCGCGCTGCGTTCGCGCGCCGCGTGGACCCGGCGCGCATGGTGACTGTGGTCGTTGGCCCCGACGCGGCAGCTCTCGCTGCGCCAGGCACCAAGTAACGGCGCGCGCCCGCCGCGCCAGGTGCCGATGCCGGCCGCCAAAAACCAGGTCCGTATCATCGGCGGAACATGGCGCAGCAGGGTGCTCGCGTTTCCGCCGCGCGCCGATTTGCGGCCCACGCCCGACCGCGTGCGCGAGACGCTCTTTAACTGGCTCGGCCAGGATCTGACCGGCAAATCCTGCCTCGATTTATTCGCGGGCAGCGGTGCGCTCGGATTCGAGGCGGCTTCGCGCGGCGCGCGGCGGGTCGTCATGATCGAATGCGATACGGTCGCGTGGCGCGCGCTGCAGGCGAACGCGGCCAAGCTTGCCGCGGACTCAGTGGAACTAAAACGCGCGGATGCGTTAGAATTTCTGCGCGCGGACGACGGCTGCTATGACATCGTCTTTCTGGATCCGCCGTTTCGCGCGGACTATCTCGCCCGGGTGTTGCCCGGACTTGCGCCGCGGCTGGCGCCTGGCGCGATGGTTCACGTCGAAGCACCCGCGGCGCCGGTGCTGCCGCCGGGATGGGAAATATGGCGCAACGGCCGCGCGGGCGCGGTAACGCATCAACTGCTGAAATGGGCTGGCCATGACGCTTAAAGCTGTTTATCCGGGAACGTTCGATCCGATTACGCTCGGCCACCAGGACCTGGTGCGCCGCGCGGCCAGCATGTTCGATGAAGTCATCGTCGCGGTCGCCGACAGTCGCTCGAAACGCCCGTTCTTCGCGCTCGACGAGCGCGTCGAGATGGCGAAAAGCGTGCTCGGCGAATACACGAACGTCAAGGTCATGGGCTTCTCCGGCCTGCTCATGCGCTTCGCGCAAAAGCACGACGCAAAAGTCGTGATGCGCGGCCTGCGCGCGGTGTCCGATTTCGACTACGAGTTTCAGCTCGCCGGCATGAACCGCAACCTGTTCCCCGAGGTTGAGACGATATTTCTCACCCCAGCCGAGCAATTCCTGTTCATCTCGGCGACTTTGGTGCGCGAAATCTCGGTCCTCGGCGGCGACGTGAGCAAGTTCGTCTCGCCGCACGTCGAGCAACGGCTGAAAGAAAAAATCACCTCGCTTGGCGGCAAGGCGTGAGCATTGCGCCATGGCGTTGATCATCACCGACGAATGCATCAACTGCGACGTCTGCGAGCCCGAGTGCCCGAACGGCGCGATCGCGGCGGGCGAGGAAATCTACGTGATCAATCCTGCTTTGTGTACGGAGTGCGTAGGTCACTATGACGCACCGCAATGCCGCATCGTTTGCCCGGTCGATTGCATCCCGAACGACCCGAGAAACGTCGAGGGCAATGAGGCGCTACATGAGAAGTATTTGCGCCTGATTGCTGGAAAGGCGTGAGGCGTTAGGCGGCAAGCGCGAGGCAAATACGCCGCGCGCCCGGCTTTGCGACTTACTCCTCACGCCTCACGCCTCACGCTTTTTTCATCGCTGGCAGCGCGGGCAATAAAACGTCGCGCGCTGGCCGAGCACGAGGCTGCGAATCGGCGTCTTGCACGTGAAGCACGCCTCGCCGCCGCGGCCGTAGACCGAAAAACGGTCCTGAAAAAAACCGGCCTCGCCGTCTGAATTCACGTAGTCGCGCAGGCTCGAGCCGCCGGCGGCGATCGCTTCCGCGAGCGTTTCCTTGATTTTGTCGACGAGTACGCCGTAGCGCGCGCGCCCGATGCGGCGCGCCGGCAGCCGCGGATTGAGGCGGGCGCGAAACAGCGCCTCGTTTGCATAGATGTTGCCGACACCGGCGACCAGATGGCTGTCCATCAGCGCATTCTTGATCGCGCTGCCGCGCGTGCGCGTTTCACGATAGAGCCAATCGGCGGTGAGCGCCGCCGACAGCGGCTCGGGACCGATGTCACGCAAGAGCTTGTGCGTCAACGGATCGCCTTGGTGCCACAGCACGAGACCGAAGCGGCGCGGGTCGCGCAGACGCACGGTGCGTCCGTTGTCCAGGGCAAGGTCGAAATGGTCGTGCTTGGCGGGTAGGGTGTCCTTGTCGACGAGCCGCAGCCGTCCCGACATGCCGAGGTGCACGATCAACGTGCCGTCGCCGGCGCGGAATAATAAATACTTGGCGCGGCGCTCGAGGCCGTCGATGCGGCGGCCGGTCAGGATGCGCGCGAGGTTGCGTGTCACTGGCACGCGCATCGCGCGATTCCGCACGACCACCGCGGTCACGATCGCGCCGTTCACGTGCGGCGCGAGTCCGCGCCGGGTGGTCTCGACCTCCGGCAGTTCGGGCATCTTACTTCTTGGCGGGCTCGGCGCTCGGCGCGACGAGCAGCCGCGTGGCCGCCTCCGCGGTCAACTGATATTCGAACGGGCGGTCGCTGCGCGCGAGCACGAGTTGCGGTTCGCGTTGGAGGACGGCGACCGTGATTTCGTTGCCGCCTTTCAAGGTGACCTTGACGACTTCGAGCGGTTTGCGATTGCTCGCGGGCAGCGTGCCCAGCGCCGTGGCAAGCCGCCACTCATCGACCCAGCGCGTGACGTCGTCGGCGCTCAAATCAGCGGCCGGCGGGGTCAACTGCCATTTGCCGTCGCGCTGCGCGAGCGCGAAGTCTTTGAAACCGAACGCGACGGGCGCTTCGTCGGGCGCAAACAATTGGCGGCTGACCAGTTGATGCGCACTTTGCGGCAGCAAAGTGCCGTAGCGCAACGATATCGGATACACCCCATCCTGCGTGAGCACGTATTGCTCCCGGCTCATGGGGTTGACCGCGCCGAAGCCAAACATTTGCTGGTTGACCGTAACGCGCGCGGCGGGTTCGTTCAAATCGTAGCGCGCCAGTCCCGCCGCGGGAAAGCGGTCCTTGGCGGACGCGTCGAGTATTTCGAGCACGCGCTGGACTTGTGCGCTGTCGGCGCGCGCGGAAAGGGGCGCCGTGATTGTCCATTCGGTTCCGTTGCGCGCGAGCGCGATCGGCGGATTGCCGGCGATTTCAATCTTGAGCGCGGTCGCGTCGGCGGCCTTGAGCATCGACAGCTTGTGCGCGGGCTCGGCTTTTTGCGGCTTGTAGTAGGCGAAGAGCGCGAGCGCCATGACCGCCGCCAGCAGCGCGAGATTCAGCGCGGACCTGCCCTTCATGATTTACGGCGCCGCCACCAGATCAATATGCCGGTGCTCACGAACGCCAGCGGCAGGAACACGAGAAAGCCGAACAGGATCACGTATTGCGCGCCGCGCCCGAGTTCCAAACTGCTGTCGCGCGCCGGGCGCGGTTGGATCGTAATCAGCGCATCGTCACCCGCCAGCCAGTTGACCATGTTGACGCCGAGCTCGAGGTTGCCGCCGTTGCCGAGAAACTGGTTGCTCAGAAAATGGCCGTTACCGACGACGATCACGCGCTGGGTCCGATCGCCGAGCGCGCGTTCGAGCGCGACCGCGATAGTCACCGGCCCGGGCACGTCGCGCGCTTTGTCGAATGCGATGCCGCCGTCGAGTTTACCCATTTCGACCCAGCCGCGCGGCGCGACTTCGACGAGCCGCGCGACGCGCCAGTCGCCGCCTTCACTGACGCCGATCTGACGGGCGAACGGAAAAACGCTGTTGAGCCGGAAATTGTCGGTAACTGGATGGCGGCCGTAACTCGCCGAAATGGCCACGGTTGGCGAAGCATTGACGCGCGCCGCGTCCGGATCGACCACAGTACCCGGGCCAAGCGTGAGCCCGAGCAGTTCGGCGATCGGCTGCAGCCCGTGCAGCGGCTCGGTATCGATTAGCCACAGCAGGTTGCCGCCTTTCTGCACGTATTGCTTGAGCTTCTGCACTTCGGACGCCTGCAGGTCGACTTGCGGACTGGCCACGAGCAGCATGCTCGCGTTGGCCGGCACGTCCTGCGCGAGGGCGAGGTTCAATGCGTTGGTTTTGAGCCCCCGGGCCGCGAGTTGTTTGCCGAATTCGCCGAGGTCGTGATTGGCGACACCGGTCAGGCGGCGCTCGCCATGGCCTTCGAGCGCCATCGCGAGGCGCTCGCCGGAACGCGCGAGCCTTGTGAGCAGGTTGACGATGGCCTGCTCGTTATACTCGGTCAGGTGCTCGCTTTTCTGATTGTATTCGATCACTGATTCGCCGTCGGCGCGGATGCCGGCGGCCTGCGCGAGCTTGGGTTCTTCACGCGGATCGACCAGCGTGACCGCGAGATCCGGCTTCGCGCGCTGGTAGGGCGCGAGAAATTCCTGCACCGGCTTGCGCACATCGACCTGGCGCGTCGCAAATACCGTGACCTTGACCGGGCCGCCGAGCTTGGCGAGCATGTCGCGCGTCTGTTGCGACAGCGTGTTGCGCGAGCTCTGCGTCAGATCGTATTCGGCGCGGTATTCGCGCGCGAAGAACGCGATGAGAGCCGCCAGCGCCACGAGCAGCACGACGAAGATGCCGTTCTGGACGAGCAGGCGGGTGCGCAGTTTAGGCGTTACTTGCATGCATTCACCCGCGTAGCCGCGCCGCGTCGAGGCGGCGTATCGTCAAAATCAGGAACACCGCGATCAACAGCAGCATGCAAACGACGTTGTAGCTGTCGAGCATGCCTTTCGCGAACGATTCGAAATTCTTGAGCGGCGAGAGCACTTGGGCGAGCTCCGCGGGCACCGCCCAGCCGCGTCCGCGCAAGCCGTCGGCCGCCGTTTCGCCGGCGAGCAGCATGCCGAGCAGCAGGCCGAAAGCGATCATCGACGCGACGAACGGCTGCGCGGTGAGGCTGGACGCGTAGAGCGCGATCGCTGAGAAGCACGCGGCGAGCAGCACGACGCCCATCACCAGGCTCGCGAGCAGGCCGAAGTCCAGCCGTCCCCCGAGCAGGAGCGACAATGGCATCAGCGTCGCGAGGCCGACCAGAATCGCCAGAAAAGCGAGCAGGCCGACGAATTTGCCGAGCGCGATTTCGGTCATCGATATCGGCGCCGACATCAGCAGCACGAGCGTCTGATTGCGCCGCTCCTCTGCGATCAGGCGCATCGCCAACAGCGGTATTGCGAACAGAAAAATGATCGCGAGCGTGGCATAAATCGGCGAGGCGACGAGTTCCGTGATGCCCGGCGGATTGGGCATCTGGACGAGCCGCGGCTGGAACGCCATGAAGTCGTCGATGCGCTTCAGGAAACCGAACGCGAGCATCACCTGCACGAAAGTGAGCACGACCCACGCGAGCGGGGACGCAAACAGCGCTTTGAGTTCTTTGCGGGCGATCGTGAATATCATGGCTTAACCGCCGGAATGTGAAAAAGAGAAATGCGGTAGGCGAAAGGCGAAAGGCAAGCGCGGCGACGCGCCGTAATAGATCCGCCTCTCGCCTCTCGCTTATCGTCTCTCATGCTTGTTCTTCTTTGCGCGTCAGGCTGCTGAATACGTCTTCAAGACTCGCCTGCGCGGGTGTCAGCTGATAGAGGCCCCACGCTTGGTCGACGGCGCGCCGGACGAGTTCCTCGGTCGGGTCGGCGCCGTCCGCAAAAGTCACGCGGTAAACGCCTTCACCGGCGGGTTCGACGCGGGCGACGCCGGCGACGGCGGCGACCTCCTCGGTCCGGGGTGGGTGCTTCAGCCCGAGCACGATGGTGCGCCCGCCCTGAAACTGCTTGAGCGCCGCGATCGAATCGTCGAACACGGTGGCGCCGTGATGCAGTATCTGCACGCGATCGCACACGCTTTCTACTTCCGGCAGAATGTGCGTCGACAGGATCACGCTGCAATCGCGGCCCAGATTGCGGATCAAATTGCGGATTTCGCGGATCTGGTTCGGATCGAGCCCGACCGTCGGCTCGTCGAGGATTATGACGTCGGGCCGGTGCACGATCGCCTGCGCGATGCCGACGCGCTGCTGGTAGCCTTTCGACAGCGCGCCTATGAGTCTTTTAGCGACGTCGGCAAGCCCGCAATCCGCGAGCGCTGCGGTGACCGCCGCGTCGCGGGTAGTCTTCGGCACGCGGTGCAGCCGCGCCGCGAGGTCGATGTATTCGCGCACTGTCAGTTCGCGGTACAACGGCGGCGTCTCGGGCAAATAGCCGATGCGGGCTTTTGCCGCGGTTGGCGCTTCGAACAAATCGATGCCGCAAATGCTGATCGCGCCGAGCGAGGGCGCGAGATTGCCGGTCAGCATCTGCATGGTTGTGGTCTTGCCCGCGCCGTTGGGTCCGAGGAAGCCGAGAATTTCGCCGCGCTTGAGTGCGAGGCTCACGCCGGCGACGGCGGTGTGCGCGCCGAACTTTCGGGAAAGCCCTTGGGCGGAAACGGTAATCTCGGTGGCGGGTGAGCCCATGCTGGTTCTCGGTAAGCCGCGTGCATACGGCGCGGCGGCTTGTGGTGGGCGCTAAATATACCTAATATGTCACGGTTTATGAAGAACTTGCGAACTATAATTCGCTCATACCTGTAATGGCGCCCGACATCGCGCACGAAGCCTCCTTCCCCATGAACATGCTCAAGCCAGTCCTCTGGTTCCCGTTGCTCGCGCTTGCCGCGTGCGCACAGCAACCGACGCAGCCGCCAGGCGACTCGCCGTCCCAGCCCGCGCAACCCGCTGCCAGTGCGCCGCCGGCCGCCAAGCCGCGGGTCGTGGTGCGGCCGCCTGCGGTGAACGCGCCAGTACTGCCGGCGCAGGCGATGAGCCAATCGGTGCTGTTCAAGCTTTTGCTCGCCGAAATCGCGCTGCAGCGCGGTCAGAATAACGTCGCCGTGCAGTCGTTTCTCGATCTCGCTAGAGAGACCAAAGATCCACGCATCGCGCAACGCGCCACCGAAATCGCTTTGAACACGCGTTTTTTTGGTCCGGCGCTCGAGACTGCGGGGATCTGGCTCGCGGCCGACCCGGAATCGCAGCAGGCGCGGCAGATTCTCGCGGCGTTGCTCGTCAATCAGGCGCGGCTCTCGGATGCCGAGCCGCACCTCCAGAAATGGCTCGCCGCCGACAAGAGCCAGGTCGGCAGCGGCTTCATGCAGCTCAATACAATACTCGCGCGCCACCAGGACAAGCCGGCGGTGCTGCAGTTGACCCAGAACCTCGCCAAGCCTTATCCCGGCGTACCGGAGGCGCACTACAGCGTCGCGCAGGCCGCGTGGGCCGCCGGCCAGACGCCGCTCGCGCTCGCGGAAATCCGTGAGGCATTGAAGCTGCGCGCCGACTGGGAGCCGGCGGCATTGTTTCAGGGGCAGGTTCTGCAGCGCACGTCGAACGCCGACGCGCTGGCGTATTTCCGCGCTCACCTCAAATCTTATCCGCGCGCGATGGACGTGCGCCTGAGCTATGCGCGCCTGCTCGTGACGGACAAGAAATACGGCGAGGCGCGCGGAGAGTTCCAGACCTTGCTCAAGGAATTCCCGGACAATCCGGATGTCACCATGGCGGTCGCGCTGTTGTCGCTGCAATTGAACGATTTCGACGCCGCGGAAACGCAACTGCAGCATGCGCTCGAAACCGATTATAAGGATCCGGACGCGGTGCGGTTTTATCTCGGCCAGGTCAACGAAGAGCGCAAGCGCCCGGACGACGCGCTGCGTTGGTATTCGAGCGTCAACGACGGCGAGCAATACGTGCCGGCACGCGCGCGCTACGCCGGAATTCTCGCCAAGCAGGGCAAACTCGGCGACGCGCGCAAGTATCTGCAGGATGCCGGGCGCACTGGCGCCGAGCGCGTGCAATTCACCCAGGCCGAAGCGCAATTGCTGCGCGACGCGAACGACTTTCGCGCCGCGTTCGATCTGCTCGGCCAGGCGGTCGCGAAGAACCCGAACTCGGCGGAACTGCTCTACGATCAGGCGATGGCGGCCGAGAAGGTCGACCGCATAGACGTGCTCGAATCGAACCTGCGCAAGGTGATTCAGTTGAAGCCCGACTACGCGCACGCTTACAATGCGCTCGGCTATACGCTCGCGGACCGCAACACGCGTTTGAACGAGGCCTATACGCTCGTCGAGCAGGCCTTGAAGCTGGCGCCCGAAGATCCGTTCATCATGGACAGCATGGGCTGGGTGCTGTTTCGCATGAACCAGAACGAAGCAGCGATCACCTTCCTTAAACGCGCGTTCGAAATCCGGCCGGACGCGGAAATCGCGGCACATCTGGGCGAGGTGTTGTGGGCGGCGGGCCAGCCCGAAGAAGCGAAAAAAGTATGGGCGGCCGCGCTGAAAGACAATCCCGCCAACGAACTGCTGTCGTCGACCGTCAAGAAATTCTCGCCGTAAAGCCTGCGCTTTGCGCCGGCTCTTCCCGCCATCATGAATCTCACGTCTCGCTGCTGCGCGGCACTGGCCGCGGCGCTCTTATCGGCTTGTGCCGGCGTCGCGCCGCGCGCGGTCGATACCGCGCCATCCTTTGAGCTCCAGGGCCGCATCGTCGTGCGCTATCAGGAACGCGGATTTTCGAGCTCGCTGCGCTGGAAGCAGGCGGGCGGGCGCGATGAAATCTGGCTCACGGCGCCGCTCGGCCAGACGATCGCGTACCTCGAAGCCGACGCCGGCGGCGCGACGCTCACCGCCGCCGACCAGAAGCAATACCGCGCGAGCTCGATCGAGAGCCTCACGAAGAGCGCGTTCGGCTGGCGCTTTCCGGTCGATGGCCTGCGCTACTGGGTATTCGGCGAGGCGGCGCCCGGCACTGTGGCGGCGGCCATCGAGCGCGACGCCGCCAGCCGCATCGCGCGCTTGAAGCACGACGACTGGCAGATCGCGTTCAATTACGCGGCAGCCGACGCCACGCGGCCGTCGCGGCTGAACATCGTCGGCAACGACGCGGAAATACGTCTCGCGATCGACAGTCTGGCGCGCGACGCGCCATGACCGGCGCGCGCGCGTACCCGGCGCCGGCGAAACTCAATCTCATGTTGCGCGTCACCGGCCGGCGCGAAGATGGTTACCACCTGCTGCAGACCGTATTCCGCTTCATCGATTTCGGCGACACCCTGCAATTTTCGGTGCGCGAAGACGGCGTCATCGCACGCGCTAATGACGTCGCCGGCGTCCCCGAATCCGCCGACCTGACCGTGCGCGCCGCGCGCCTGCTGCAGGCCGCGGGCAAGGTGAGGCGCGGCGCCGATATAACGCTCGAAAAACGCCTGCCACTGGGCGGCGGGCTCGGCGGCGGCAGCTCGGATGCGGCGACCACGCTGATGGTGTTGAACCGGCTGTGGCAACTCGACTGGCCGCGCGCCCGTCTACAGGAATTGGCGCGCGAACTGGGCGCGGACGTGCCGGTATTCGTGTTCGGCGAATCGGCGCTGGGGGAAGGCGTGGGCGACGAACTGGTCGCTTTGCCGTTGCCACCGGCGTGGTATGTGGTGCTCATCCCGGCAGTCGAAATTGCGACCGCACGCATCTTCCAAGATCCGGATTTGATTAGGGATTCGATTCCGACTAAAATACCGCCCTTTTCCCCTGCGTCGGGCATAAACGATCTTGAGCCGGTGGTGTGCCGGCTGTATCCGGTCGTTGCGCAGCATCTGGCGTGGTTGAAGCAGTATGCGCAGTATGGTCGCGCGCGGGTTACGGGATCGGGCGCCTGCGTATTTGCGGAGTTTGACGGTGAAGCCGCCGCGCGGGAAGTGTTGAAGCAGTTGCCGGCGACGATGCGCGGCGTGGTTGCGCAAGGTTTGGCGTGTCATCCATTGCGGGATGTTGTTGCTTGTTAGTTGCGCGAGTAGGCGGCTAGCGCGGGTAGCGCACCGCGAGGTTTTTCAGCGTTGGGGAGTCGCCAAGTGGTAAGGCACCGGATTTTGATTCCGGCATTCGTAGGTTCGATCCCTACCTCCCCAGCCATTATTCCGGAGCAGGGCTAACTGAAGGAAAGCGACCGTGCCGTACGACCGTTTAATGGTGTTTACCGGCAACGCGACGCCCAAGCTGGCGGCGGATGTCGTGCAGCACCTGAACATTCACCTGGGCAAGGCCAAGGTTGGACGGTTCTCCGACGGCGAAGTCATGGTCGAAGTGCTGGAGAACGTGCGCGGCAAGGATGTGTTCGTGCTGCAGTCGATTTGTTCGCCGCCGAACGACAATCTGATGGAAGTGCTGGTGATGGTCGATGCGTTGAAGCGCGCATCGGCGGCGCGGGTGACGGCGGCGATTCCGTACATGGGCTATGCGCGCCAGGACCGGCGGCCGAGCTCGGCGCGCGTGGCGATCACTGCGAAAGTCGTCGCTGACATGCTGGCGACGGTGGGCGTGAACCGGGTGCTGACGATGGATTTGCACTCGGAGCAGATCCAGGGATTTTTCGACATCCCGGTCGATAATATTTATTCGGCGCCGATATTGCTCGGCGACGTATGGAAGCACGATTTCAAGAATCTGGTCGTGGTGTCGCCTGACGTCGGCGGCGTGGTGCGGGCCAGAGCGCTGGCGAAGCGGCTCGAAGCCGATCTGGCGATCATCGACAAGCGGCGGCCGCGGCCGAACGTGGCGACGGTGATGAACATCATCGGCGAAGTCGAAGGACGCACCTGCGTGATCGTCGACGACATGGTCGATACCGCGAACACCCTGTGCGAGGCGGCCAAGGCTTTGAAAGAGCGCGGCGCCGAGAAAGTGATCGCGTATTGCACGCACCCGGTGCTGTCGGGCAAGGCGATCGAGCGCATCTCGAACTCGGCGCTCGACGAACTGGTGGTGACGGACACGATACCGCTGTCCGAGGAGGCGGCGAACTGCAAGCGCATCCGCGTGCTGTCGATCGCGGGGCTGCTGGCGGAAACGATGTTGCGCATCAGTAACGAGGACTCGGTGAGTTCGCTGTTTGTCGAATAGAAGCGCAGGAAGCAAGCACGTAAAGCAGTTTTTTGGCGCAGTGCGGGGCATTTGTTTCGCGCTGTTTTTTGAACCTGGATACGTCTGGTCGCGGACGGTCCAATTTGTGGAGACTTAAATGAAAATTGAATTTACTGCGTTTCCGCGCACACTGCAGGGTACGGGTGCGAGCCGCCGTCTGCGTGGCGCGGGCAAGGTGCCGGGAGTTGTATACGGCGCCGATAAGGCGGCCCAGCCGATCGAGCTCGACCATCATGCGTTGTACCGGCATCTGAAGATGGAAGCGTTTCACGCGTCTATCCTCGACATGACGTACGAAGGTAACAAGCAGCAGGTGTTGCTGCGCGACGTGCAAATGCATCCGTTCAAGCAGCTCGTGCTGCACGTGGACTTCCAGCGCGTGGATAAAGCCAGGAAAATCCACATGAAAGTGCCGCTGCACTTCATCAACGCGGAAATCTGCCCGGGCGTCAAAGTCGGCGGCGGGGTGGTCAACCACATCATGAACGAAGTCGATATCCAGTGTCTGCCCGATCATCTGCCCGAATACATCGAGGTGAATCTCGACCAGCTCGAGCTCGGCCATTCGCTGCACATCAACGACATCCCATTGCCGCAGGGTGTCGAGCCGATTTCGCGCATCAAGAAGGACAACCCCGCGGTAGTCACGGTCCACCTGCCGAAAGTGGTGGCGGTCGAGGAAGACGCGGCGGCGCCGGTCACTGAAATCACGGGCCAGACCCCGGCCGAAGCTGCTGCGGCGGCTGAAGGCAAGGACGGCGACAAGGGCGACAAAAAAGAAGGCGACAAGAAAGATGCCGGCAAGAAGGACGCCGGCAAGAAGGACTAGCCCGGCGCTACTGCCGAAACCGACCCGCCATGCCGGCGTTTGCATTGATCGAACCGGCTGTGGCGGGTTTTTTTTCGGCGCGGCTTAATCGAATTCAAGACGGTCGAATTCACGACGGACATTCACGACCAGTGACCAGGCGCTCATTGTCCCTATGAAACTTATCATCGGGCTCGGCAATCCGGGCGAAAAGTACGAGCGCACGCGGCACAACGCGGGCTTCTGGCTGCTCGAGCGGTTCGCCGCGCAGACCGGCACGCCGATGCGCAAGGACGCCAAATTCCAGGCGCTCGTGGGCCGCCATGCGGCCAGCGGAGTCTGGCTGCTGATGCCGCAGACCTTCATGAATTTAAGCGGGCGCCCGGTGCAGATGATCGCGAGCTTTTTCAAAATCGCGCCGGCGGAGATTCTGGTGCTGCACGACGAGCTCGATTTCGCGCCCGGTGTCGCCAAAATCAAGCGGGGCGGCGGTATCGCCGGCCACAACGGGCTGCGCGACATTTCGGCGCGGCTGGGTTCGCACGATTACTGGCGGTTGCGAATCGGCGTCGGCCACCCCGGCGATCGCGACGCCGTCATCGAGTACGTACTCAACAAGCCCAGCGCGGAGGATCGTGCAGAAATCGACGCCGCGATGACACGCGCGCTCGAGGTTCTGCCGCTGGCATTGGAAGGCGACATGCAAAGCGTGATGCTGAAGCTGCATACATCCGAAAAAAAGGCGCCTGAAAAAGCGCGCGCCGGCAAGCCTGTCGCGGCGGCCACGCCGCCTAAAGTAGATCCACCCAGGGCAGACCCGTCGCCCAAGGTGGATCCGCCGCCCGCGGCCGAACCGCCGCCGAAAGTCGACCCGCCGTCCACAACAGAGCCTCCGCCGACGGTGGAGCCGGCGGCGAACCCGCGCGGGATGAAGTCATTGTTCAAGACGTTTTTGTCCGACACGCAAAAGTAAACGTCGGACTCGCAGTTCGTTTTACACGCGTCGCCTTACTCTTTACTCCTGATAGCGGAAACCATGAGCCTCAAATGCGGAATCGTCGGCCTGCCCAATGTCGGCAAGTCGACCCTGTTTAATGCGTTGACCAAGGCCGGCATCGCAGCGGAAAACTATCCTTTCTGCACGATCGAGCCCAATATCGGCATCGTCGAGGTGCCCGATCCGCGGTTGCAGCCGCTGGTCGATATCGCGAAGCCGGAGAAAACCATCCCCGCGGTCGTCGAGTTCGTCGACATCGCGGGGCTCGTTGCCGGCGCGTCGAAAGGCGAGGGCCTCGGCAATAAATTTCTCGCCAACATCCGTGAAACCGACGGCATCATCAACATGGTGCGCTGCTTCGTCGACGACAACGTGGTGCACGTCGCGGGCAAAGTCGACCCGCTTTCCGACATCGAGACGATCCACACGGAACTCGCGCTCGCCGATCTCGAGACCGTCGAAAAAGGCATCCAGCGCGCGGGCAAAACCGCCAAGGCCGGCGACAAGGAGGCGATCAAGCTCGCCGGCCTGCTCGAAAAAGTCCGCGCCCAGCTCGATCAGGGCAAGCCCGTGCGTGCGCTCAAGCTCGACAAGGAAGACGCCCTACTGCTCAAACCGCTGTGCCTGATGACGGCGAAGCCCGCGATTTATGTCGCCAACGTCAACGACAAGGGTTTCGACAACAACCCGCTGCTCGACAAGGTCAAGGCGTATGCAGCGGCCGAGCACGCGCCGGTCGTCGCAATATGCGCCGCGCTGGAAGCCGAGATCGCCGACCTGTCGGACGAAGACAAGAACGTTTTTCTCGCCGATATCGGCATGCAGGAACCGGGGCTCAACCGGCTTATCCGCGCGACTTACGGGTTGCTGGGCCTGCAGACTTACTTCACCGTCGGGCCCAAAGAGGTGCGCGCATGGACCATGCACAAGGGCGACACCGCGCCGCAGGCCGCCGGCGTGATCCACACCGATTTTGAGAAAGGCTTTATCCGCGCCGAAGTGATCGCCCACGATGATTTCATCAAGTTCAAAGGCGAGCACGGCGCCAAGGACGCCGGCAAGATGCGGCTCGAAGGCAAGGAGTACATCGTGCGCGATGGCGACGTGATGCATTTCCGGTTCAACGTATGACGGCCTGCGGAAGTGCGCCGGACCGCGGCATGGGATACGTGAGTGAGTAATCTTGGTGAGCTTGAAACACCGTGTCTCGTGCTCGAGCGCGGCAAGCTCGAGCGCAATATTGCACGCATGCGCGAGCATCTCGCGAAGCTGAAGGTCGGCCTGCGTCCGCACGTTAAGACGGCGAAGTGCCTGGATGTCGCGCGCCTGGCGCTGGAAGGCCAGCCCGGCGGCATTACGGTGTCGACACTCAAGGAGGCGGAGCAGTTTTTCGCGCACGGCGTCACCGACATTCTGTACGCGGTCGGCATCACGCCCAACAAGCTCGACCACGTCGCGGCGCTGCGCAAGCAGGGCGCCGATATCACCGTCATTCTCGACAACCCCGAGTCGGCGCGCATCGTCGCCACGCGCGGCGTAAAACTGGGCGTGCGGTTTCCCGCCATGATCGAAATCGACAGCGACGGCCATCGCTCCGGCGTGAAACCCGACGATGGCGCGCTGGTCGAAATCGGCCGCGTGCTCGAGTCCGGCGGCGGCGCTCAACTGCGCGGCATCATGACCCACGCGGGGGACTCGTACAACTGCGACACGGTCGAAAAAATCCGCACGCTGGCGGTACGCGAACGCGATGCAGTCGCGCACTGTGCTTCGCGCCTGCGCGCGGCGGGACTGCCGTGCCCCGTCGTCAGCGTCGGCTCGACGCCTACCGCGACCTTTAGCGATGATCTCACGGGAGTTACCGAAGTCCGCGCGGGCGTTTACATGTTTTTCGACCTCGTCATGGCGGGGCTCAAGGTCTGCGCGGTGGACGACATCGCAGTATCCGTGCTGGCAACGGTGATCGGCCACCAGCCTGACAAAGGCTGGATCATTACTGACGCGGGATGGATGGCGATGTCGCGCGACCGCGGCACCGCGAGCCAGGCAATCGACCAGGGTTACGGCGTGGTGTGCAACCTCGCGGGCCAGCCGCTGGAAGACCTGCTGGTCGTCTCGACCAATCAGGAGCACGGCATCATCGGCCATCGCGGCGGCGGCGCCATCGATGCGGCGAAATACCCGGTCGGCACGCTGCTGCGTATTCTGCCGAACCATGCCTGCGCGACTTCTGCGCAGCACGACCGCTATCACGTGGTCGACGGCGAGGCGCAGGTGAACGCAGTCTGGCCGCGGTTTAGTGGCTGGTAGTGGGGTGGCTGGTAAGGCGCGACGGCTGGTAGTCAGCCGGCGGAGAGTTCGAGCGCGCGCTGCGGCGACAGCAGCGCCTCCGCGATGGCGGGCACAAGCGCGATGGTTTGCGCGTTGCGGTCGAGATGCGGGTTGTATTCGACGATCTCGAGCCCGCGCAGTGCGGCATCGCCCGTGTGTTTTTCCAGCGCGTTGATGAGCTCTGCCGCGCCCAAGCCGCCGCGCACCGGCGACCCGACGGCGGGCGCCTCAAGCGGGTCAATGGCATCGAGATCGACCGAGATGCCGTAACCGGCGGTTCCCGCGCAGGCGATTTTAAGCGCCTCGTCCAGCACCGTATCGAGTCCGCGTTGCTTGATCTCACGCATCGGGTAGATGCGCACACCCAGCCGCTGCAGCAAAGCGGCCTCGCCCTTTTCGTAACTGCGGACGCCGACAATACATACATGCTGAGGCGCCACTGTTGCACCGCCCGCGATGCCTGTGAGGCTTGCCTCGCCGTAGCCGAGTACGCAAGCGAGCGGCATGCCGTGCAGCCGGCCGCTTTCGGTGGTCTCTGGTGTGTGTGCATCCATATGCGCGTCGATCCAGATCAGACCGAGCGGCCCCGGCAGTGCTTGCGCGATGCCTTTCCAGGTGCCGATCGCGCACGAATGGTCGCCGCCGAGCACTAGCGGCAGGCTGCCGCGCTTTACCGCAGCGCCGGCGTGACGCGCCAGATCGCGGCACACTTGGGCGACTGCGGTGAGTGGCGTGCGCGCACTGGCGGCAGTCGGCTGCACGATTTTTCCCCAAGCCGCATCGATGCCGGCCGCGCGCAGCCTCGGCAGCAATCCCGCCGCGCGCAATGCCGCCGGCGCGTCGGCGCAGCGCGCGTCGGGCGCGCCCAGCCCGCTGGCAGCGCCAAAAATTTCAACCCGGGGAAGTGGGATTCTGCTCATCGCGACCTGGCAAGAGTGCCTAACATGATGAAACGCGTGATGCGCTGTCACGATTTTGGCTCAGGGCTAGAAGAAAGTCCCGCTGCTTAGTCATTCCAAGCAAGGGACTTTCGACAATGAGGCGCCGTGACTCGTTAGTCCTGA
>JBKJMN010000260.1:0-3231 GCA_046596405.1 Burkholderiales bacterium | reverse complement strand
GCCGCGCCTGATGGCGGTCAACATCGACGAGGGCGAGCCGGGCACCTTCAAGGACCGCCATTACCTCGAGCGCGACCCGCATCGCTTCATCGAGGGGATGCTGATCGCCGCCTGGGCCGTGGGCATCGAGGACATCTTCGTCTACCTGCGCGACGAGTATCACGCGTGCCGCGAGCTGCTCGAGCGCGAGCTGGCCGCGCTGGTCGCGGACCCGCCGGCAAAGCTGCCGCGCATCCACCTGCGCCGCGCCGCCGGGGCGTACATTTGTGGCGAGGAGTCGGCGATGATCGAGTCGATCGAGGGCAAGCGCGGCATGCCGCGGCTGCGCCCGCCGTACGTGGCGCAGGTCGGGCTCTTCGGCCGCCCGACACTCGAGCACAACATGGAAACGTTGTACTGGGTGCGCGACATCGTCGAAAAAGGCGCTGCGTGGTTCGCGGGCCACGGCCGCCACGGCCGCCAGGGACTGCGTTCGTTCTCGGTCTCGGGCCGCGTGAACAAGCCCGGCGTGCATCTCGCACCCGCCGGCATCACCGTCAACGAATTGATCGCGGAATACTGCGGCGGCATGCTGACCGGGCACAAGTTCTATGCCTATCTGCCGGGCGGCGCGTCGGGCGGTATTTTGCCGGCGGCCATGGGCGATGTCCCGCTCGATTTTGACACGCTGCAACCTTACGGCTGTTTCATCGGTTCCGCCGCCGTGATCATCCTGTCCGACCGCGATAACGCGAGCGCCGCGGCACGCAACCTGATGAAGTTTTTCGCCGAGGAGTCGTGCGGCCAGTGCACGCCGTGCCGCGTCGGCACGGCCAAGGCCTTACATTTGATGCAGGCGCCGAAGTGGGATCAACCGCTGCTCGAGGAACTTTCCAGCGCGATGGCGGACGCCTCCATATGCGGGCTCGGCCAGGCCGCGCCCAACCCGGTGCGCTGCGTCGTTAAACATTTCGCGCATGAGATCGAGTAAAAATCTTGAACCGCCAGGACGCGAAGAACGCCAAGGATACCGGGGAAAAGTTCTTGAATTCCTTCGCGACCCTTTGCGTCCTTCGCGTCCTTGGCGGTGAGGCTTTGGAGGTTTCGAAATGAACATGATGAGCAAGCTTGAAGTAGAGCCGGAAGCAATCGAGTTCAAACTCAACGGCAAGGACGTCGTCGCCTACGGCCACGAATCGATCATCGAGACCGCGCAGCGCCTTGGCGTCGATATTCCGCGCCTGTGCTACAAGGAGGGCATGCGACCCGACGGCAATTGCCGCGCGTGCATGGTTGAAATCAAGGGCGAGCGCGTGCTGGCGCCGTCATGCTGCCGCCAGCCCGCGCCGGGCATGGAAGTGTTGAGCGACAGCGCGCGCGCGGTTGCTGCGCAGAAAATGGTGCTCGAGCTGTTGCTGTCCGATATGCCGCAAGAGCGCCACACCCTCAATTCCGAACTTGATCAGTGGGCGGGCAAGCTGAAAATCGGCCAGCCACGATTCGCGCCGCGCCACCAGCCGCCCGCGGACCTTTCGCACTTCGGCATGGCGGTGCATCTCGATTCATGTATCCAGTGCACGCGCTGCGTGCGCGCGTGCCGCGAAGAGCAGGTCAACGACGTGATCGGCTATGCGTTCCGCGGCGAGCATTCGAAAATAGTGTTCGATCTCGACGACCCGATGGGCGACTCGACGTGTGTGGCGTGCGGCGAATGCGTGCAGGCGTGCCCGACCGGCGCGCTGATGCCGGCGCGCGACGTCGGCCTGGTCAAGCCCGACAAGCAGGTGCATTCGGTGTGCCCGTACTGCGGGGTCGGCTGCCAGCTCACGTACAACATCAAGGACAACAAGATCCTGTCCGTCGATGGCCGCGACGGCCCGTCGAATCACAATCGCCTGTGCGTCAAAGGCCGCTACGGTTTCGACTATGTGAACCACCAGCAGCGGTTGACGAAGCCGCTGATCCGCAAGGCCGGCGCGCCCAAATCGGCGGACTTTGCAATGGACCCCGCCCAACCGCTCGAATATTTCCGCGAAGCGACGTGGGACGAGGCGCTCGATTTCGCCGCCGAAAAATTCAAGCAGATACGCGACCGTGACGGCGCCCGATCCGGCCGCAAAGCGTTGTGCGGATTCGGCTCGGCCAAAGGCAGCAACGAAGAAGCGTATTTGTTCCAGAAACTCGTGCGCACCGGCTTTGGCAGCAACAACCTCGACCATTGCACGCGTCTCTGCCACGCGTCGAGTGTCGCCGCGCTGATGGAAGGGGTCAATTCCGGCGCGGTGTCGAACCAGGTCAACGACGTCGCCAATGCCGACGTGATATTCGTGATCGGCGCCAACCCGACCTCGAACCATCCGGTCGCCGCCACGTGGATCAAGAACGCGGTCAAGCGGGGCGCCACGCTGATCGTGGCCGATCCGCGGCGCGGCGAACTCGCCCGCCATGCCGCGCATTACCTGCAGTTCAAGCCCGACACCGACGTCGGTTTGCTCAACGCGCTGATGCATACGATCGTGCACGAAGGATTGGTCGATGAGAATTTCATCCGCAGCCGCACGATCGGCTACGAGGAATTGAAACGCAACGTTGCCAATTACAGCCCGGAGGCGATGGCGCCGGTGTGCGGCATTCCCGCCGAAACCATCAAAACCGTCGCGCGCCTGTATGCGAAATCCAAAGGCTCGATGATTCTGTGGGGCATGGGCATCTCGCAGCATATTCACGGCACCGACAACGCGCGCTGCCTGATCGCGCTGTGCATGATGACCGGCCAGGTCGGGCGACCGGGAACCGGCCTGCACCCGCTCCGTGGACAGAACAACGTCCAGGGCGCATCGGATTCGGGATTGATCCCGATGATGTTTCCCGACTATCGGCGCGTCGACAACGCTGATGCGAACGCAAAGTTCGAAGCGTACTGGGGCGCGAAGCTCGACACGCAGCCCGGCCTGACCGTCGTCGAGGTGATGGACGCCGCGATCGCCGGGAAGATCCGCGGGATGTACATCATGGGCGAGAATCCCGCGCTGTCCGACCCTGATCTCAATCACGCGCGCGAGGCGTTGGCATCGCTCGAGCACCTCGTCGTCCAGGACATCTTCCTCACCGAGACCGCGTATCTTGCCGACGTCGTGCTGCCCGCATCGGCGTTCCCCGAGAAGAGCGGGACGTTCACCAACACTGACCGGATGGTGCAGCTCGGACGTCGCGCACTCGACATGCCGGGCGATGCGCGACAGGATCTGTGGA
>JBKJMN010000223.1:0-6128 GCA_046596405.1 Burkholderiales bacterium | reverse complement strand
CGCCAGTTCGCGCAGCACGGCGTCGAGCCTGCCCACACGACGCCGCAGCAGCTCGCCGCATTGATGCGCGCAGAAACGCAACGTTGGGGTAAAGTCATCCGCACAAGCGGTATACGCCTGGAGTGAGTTCGATGAAAAATGTTTACCTGATGTCAGCCTGCGTGCTCGCGGCCAGCCAGTTGGCCGTCGAGGCCAGCGCGCAAACTTATCCAACGCGCCCGATCCGCTGGATCGTCACCTATCCGCCGGGCGGCCCGACCGACGTCGTGGCGCGTGCAATCGGCGCCAAACTGACGGAGGCATGGGGTCAGCAGGTCGTGATCGACAACCGCGCAGGTGCGGGCGGCGTCATTGGCACCGACCTTGCCGCCAAAGCGGTGCCCGACGGATATACGCTGCTCTTCGGGACTTCGGCGGGTCTGACCATCAACCCCGCGCTGTCGAGCAAGCTGCCCTATGACGCCGTCAGGGATTTTGCGGCCGTCAGCCTGCTCGTCTTGAATCCGCAAATACTGGTGCTGCATAACGCGGTCCCTGCCAATACGGTGAAGGAACTGGTTGCGCTCGCCAAGGCGCGGCCCGGCCAGCTTAACTATGCGTCGGTGGGACTCGGGTCGCCGAATCACATGGGCATGGAATTGCTCAAGGCGCTCACCGGCATCGACATTGTCCACGTGCCTTACAAGGGCACCGGTCCCGCGATCACGGACTTGCTCGGCGGACAGGTGCAGTTGATGTTCAACAGCATGCCGTCGGTGCTGCCGCTGGTCGCCAGCGGCAAGCTGAAAGGACTGGCAGTCGGCAGCGCGCAGCGTTCGCCAGCGATTCCGGAACTCCCCACGGTCGCGGAAGCGGGCGTGCCGGGATTCGAAAATGTGACCTGGTACGGCATGTTCGCACCGGCTAAAACACCGCCGGAAATCATTGCCAGGCTCAACAAGCAGGTCGTGCAGATACTGGCGGCGCCGGAGATGACGCAGCGGCTCTCGAGCCAGGGCGCCGAGCCGCGCAGCAGCACCCCGGAGGAACTGGTCAAATTCATGCGCGTGGAATCGGAGCGCTGGAAGAAAGTCATCAAGACGGCCGGCATCAAGCTCGAATAAGCCCATTCCACTCCGCAGTCGCTCGCTGATTAGGGAACCTCTGATTATTGAGTTTTACATTATTGATGAGAAAAACGTTCCCTCATCCCCACCCTTCTCCCGGAGGGAGAAGGGCTTTTCTTCCCTCGCCCTTCGGGAGAGGGACCGAGGGTGAGGGAAGTTTTGACGAGCGGCGCCATTGCCATCTATTACGTAATACTCAATAAGTTTTATGGGTTCCTTCGCGTCCTTCGCGGTTCAAGATTGAACAGCAGGAGAGGTTGAATATGCATAAGCAAACCGTGCGCCGTTCCGGGCTGACCATGCCGATCGTCACGCCGCGCTTTATCGACAACGCGTGGCGCCGCGGCTGCGATTTCATCGTGATCGATCTCGAAGACTCCGTGCCGCAGCATCTGAAGGCCCACGCGCGGACATTGGTAAAAGACGCGATCGTGACCGTAACGAGAGGCGGCGCTGAAGCGTTTACGCGCATCAATCACGACCTGGTCGAAGCCGATCTCGACGGCGCCGTATGGCCGGGCCTCAAGCGCATCAAGTATCCGAAGACCGAGCACGCGGGCGAGGTGCGACTGCTCGACGAAATCATTTCGCGGCTCGAGCGCGAACGCGGCATCACGCCGGGTACGGTCGAGCTCGACTGCGGCATCGAAACGGCGCTCGGGACTGCCAATGTTTTCGAAATCGCCGCGGCGAGCCCGCGCGTCAAAGAATTCGGTGCGAGCGCCGGCGGCTACGACTATTCGCGCGATCTGGGCGTGGAGATGTTCGTCGAGTTCGACCAGTTCGTGTACGGCAAAGGCGAAGCGGAACTCGCCGCGCGCACTTTGGGCCTGGGCGTGCGCGGCTCGCCTTTCATCGCGAACAAAACCGGCAGCGTCAGCGATCCGGACCGCGCGCTGCACCAGGCGCAGGCCATCTTCAAATGCGGGATCCGGCTGGGCGGCGGCGGGTTGAATCCCGCGGTCGTCGATGGGCACAACGTCGGCCTGACGCCTTCAGCCGAAGATATCCGCGATGCGCATTGGGTGCTCGAGCGCTATCGCGAGCTCGCGGCGAGCGGCGATTCCTGGCGCGAGATCGAGGGTCGCGTGATCGACCGCTATGAAGCGGCGCATGCGCGCGATCTTATTGAATACGGCGCGCTGTGCGCCGCGCGCGACAAGGAGAAAGCGGCGGCGGTTGCGCGGGTGACGGCGGCGCAGGCAGCGCAAAAATAGCAGGGCGCTTTCCCCTTGCCGCGAAGCAAATCTCCGAGGGGAATAAGGGCTTTTCATCCCTCTCCCTTTGGGAGAGGGACCGAGGGTGAGGGAGGCTTTTGTTGCTCTACGCATTGGTCATCCCGTTATGTAATCCTCAATAATTGGTTCGGAGGAGCAATGCGAATCTTATTGTTTGTCATCGCCGGGTTGGCGATGGCCGCGGCGCAAGCCGCCGACCGCGCTTTTCCGGTCAAACCGGTACGTCTGCTCGTTCCCTATCCGCCCGGCGGCGGCAACGACACGATGGCGCGCACTATCGGCGCCAAGCTGACGGAGGAATGGCATCAGCAGGTGATCATCGACAACCGGGCCGGCGCCAACGGTCTCGTCGCGGCGGAACTCACGATTTCGGCGGCGCCCGATGGCTATACGCTGTTCATGGCGAACATCGGCAGCCACGCGATCAACCCGGCCCTGTACAAGAACCTCCCCTATGACGCGATCAAAGATTTCGCGCCGGTGTCGCAGCTCGGCAGCACCGCCAACGTGCTCGTCGTGCACCCGTCGGTGGCAGCCAAAAATCTGCAGGAGCTCATCGCGCTCGCGAAAGCGAAGCCCGGCCAGCTCACTTACGGCTCGAACGGTGTCGGCAGTTCACAGCATCTCGCCGGGGCGCTGTTTTGCTCGACGTTCGGCGTCAACATGATTCACGTGCCCTATAAAGGCACCGGTCCGGTGATCACTGATCTCGTCGGCGGACAGATCAACCTCAGCTTCGCCAACATGCTGGCGGCGCTGCCGCTCGTGCGCAACAAGCGCCTGACGCCCATCGGCGTCACGTCGCTCAAGCGCTCGCCCGCGTTGCCGGACGTGCCGGCGATCGCGGAAACCGCAGCGGGCTTCGAAGCGGTGTCGTGGTGGGGCATCGTATCGACCAGGGGCACGCCGCCCGACGTCGTCAACACGCTCTCCCGCGCAATCGCCAAAGGCATCAACGCACCGGACACGAAAGCATTTCTGACGAACATGGGCGTCGAGCCGGCCGGCACCACGCCGCAGGAATTCGCCGCGTTTATCAAGGCGGAGATGGCGAAGTGGGCCAAAGTCGTCAAGGACTCGGGCGCCAAGGCCGATTAGGAGCATGCATTGAAACCGCTTTTACGGCGTTTTGGCTATGCCGCAGCGATTGCTTGCGCAGTCCTGCCTTCGTCCCGCGACGTTTTCGCGCAGGCTTATCCGTCGCGCGCGATCCGCCTGGTAGTACCCTACGTCCCCGGCGGCGGCACCGATTTTGTCGGCCGCACGGTCGCGCAGAAACTCGCTGAAGGACTGGGCGCCACGGTGTTCGTCGAAAACCGGCCGGGCGGCGGGACCAACATCGGGTCCGAACTGGTCGCGCGCGCGCCGGCTGACGGCTACACGCTGCTGATCGGCGGGGTCCCCAACAGCGCGAACATGGCGCTGTTCCAGAAGTTAGCGTACGACACGGTAAAAGATTTCGCGCCCATCGTGATGATCGACACCGCGCCCAACATCCTCGCGATCCATCCCTCGGTGCCCGCGAAGTCGGTGAAGGACTTGATTGCACTGGCGAAGGTCCGGCGCGGCTTGCTTACCTATGCGTCGGCCGGGATCGGCAGTTCGAACCATTTGTCCGGCGAGTTGTTCCGCGTCATGGCGGGAATCGACATGATTCACGTCCCGTACAAAGGCGGCGGTGCGGCGGTGGTCGATCTGATCGCGGGGCAGGTCTCAATGTACTTCGGCACCACGCCGAGCACGCTGCCGTTCGTGCAGAGCGGCAAATTGCGCGCACTCGGCGTAACCACCGCCACGCGCAGTGTTGCCGCGCCGGAATTGCCGACGATCGCGGAAGCGGGCCTGCCCGGCTACGAGCAATCGGCGTGGCACGGCCTGCTCGCGCCGGCGGGCACGCCGGAACCCGTGATCGCCAGGTTGAATGCCGAGGTGAATAAATTTCTGCGCGCACCCGACGTGACCGAAAAGTTCAAGGTGCAGGGCATCGACGTGATCGGCGGCTCGCCCGCGGAGTTCGCCGCGTTTATCCGGCAGGACGTCGCGAAGTACGCAAAGCTCGTCAAAACCGCGGGGATCAAGATCGACTGAACGAAGCTCGTTTACAATGAAAGCGTTTCTGCTTGCCGTCGCAGCTTGCGACGCGCCCCCAACCGAAAGAACCATCACGATGGATACAGCGACACCCGCAGGCAAGGGCACGGCGACTGCGTCGTTAAAAGAACTCGCGCAAATTGCCGGCCTGCCGGCATCTGCCGCGGACGCGGTTGAAATCTCGGGCAGCGATCCGGTATTCGCGACGCGCTACAAGATCGTCGCGCCCGGCGCAGCGGTCATAGCGTCGACGGGCCTGGCGGCCGCTGAACTGTGGAAGCTGAAAACGGGAGGGCAGCAGAAGGTGCGGGTCGACGGCCGCATGGCGGCGGCAGCGATGCGCGGCGCGCGTTATCTGAAAATCAACGGCCAAAACCCACCTGAAGATCCGGAGAAGCTCACCGGCTTCTACCAGTTGAAGGACGGGCGCTGGATTTATCTGCACTGCAATTTCTTTAACCTGCGCGACATCAACCTGAAGGTCGCCGGCGCCTCGCCGGTGAAGGCGGACGTCGAGCAGGCGGTCGCGAAGTGGGACGGGCTCGAACTCGAGAACGCGATCGTCGAGGCCGGCGGTTGCGCGTGCCTGGTGCGCAGCGAAGCGGAATGGCTCACGCTGCCGCAGATGCACACGGTCGCAAAACTGCCGCTGCTCGAGATCGTCAGGATCGGCGATGCGCCGCCGCAACCATTGCCCGCGGGCGATCGCCCGCTGGCGAACGTGCGCGTGCTCGACCTCACGCGCGTGCTGGCGGGCCCGACTTGCGCGCGGACACTCGCCGAACACGGCGCCGACGTCCTGCGCGTGACTCGCGAGGATCTCGCCGATATGGGCACGACGGATTTCGACACCGGGGTCGGCAAGCTGTGCACCCACATCGATTTGCGCGATCCCGCCGGCGACCTGAAGCTGCGCGAGCTCATCAAAACGTGCGACGTATTCTCGCAGTCCTACCGGCCCGGCACGCTCGCGCGGCGCGGTTTCTCGCCGGAAGCGCTCGCTGAAATGCGGCCCGGCATCGTTTACGTCACATTGTCAGCCTGGGGTCATGAAGGCCCGTGGGCCGGCCGGCGCGGTTACGACACGATCGTGCAATCGGCGAACGGCATGGCGTGGAAGCCCGCCAACGAGCGCCCGGCATTTCTGCCGGTTTCCGAGCAGGACTACGTCGCCGGTTATCTGCTCGCGTACGGCGCAATGGTCGCGCTCGCGCGCCGCGCGCGCGAAGGCGGCAGCTGGTTCGTGCGCTGCTCGCTCGCCGGCGCGGGCCACTGGATACGCGGCCACGGCTTGCTCGAGCCGGCCGTGTTCGCGGCGGCGAAGCAACTGACGCCGGGAGAAGTGAACGCGTGGACGGTCGAGCACGATTCGCCGATCGGCCGCGTCACGAATTTGGCGCCGGTCGCGCAAATGTCGGAAACCCCCGCGCGCTGGGCGCGTCCGGCGGTCCCGCGCGGTTATCACAAGCCCGAGTGGCCCGCGCGCAGTTGAATACCATCCAATCGACGGCCAATTATCATGGCTGACAATAACTCGCAGCACCACGTGCCGAATTCGTCCGGCACCGCAGCGCCTGGGCTTAAAGCGCCGGCAAACGCCGCTGACTGTCACATTCACATTTACGATCCGCGCTTTCAGCCGCCGGTCGCGAAGCCGCTGCACGCCACTGTTGCGGATTACCGGCTGCTGCAA
>JBKJMN010000144.1:0-15703 GCA_046596405.1 Burkholderiales bacterium | reverse complement strand
GTTCAACCAACCATCGAGAGAGGAAAATTTTCACTGGACACCGTGCGATTGACCGCTTGCTGGACCGGCGATAGCGTTGCGCACAGTAAAAAGATTTTTTAAATAGCCTATTCGCGGCCAAGCAGCAGAGCCAGTACTCTCTCAACTTCGTCCAGCGTATTGTAGAAGTGGAACGCGAAACGCAGCCGGCCATGGCGGATCGACAGTTTCACGCGGTTGGCCGCGAGGTGATTGTAGATGGCCTGGAATTGGGCTTCGTCCGCCGCGGTGGGCTCGGTCTTTCCGACCAGTACGACGTGCGAGAAATGCTTGTCGACCTTGCCGCTCATGACCGGCAGGTTCAGTTTTAGCAGGCCGGCCGTGAACGCGCGCGCGAGCGCCAGCACGTGTTGCTCTATGACGGGCACGCCGACACCCGCGATCAGGTCGAGCGAAACATCGATGGCGTTCGCACCCGCATAGTTATAGCTGCCGAGTTCGAAGCGCCGCGCGGCAGGCATCAGCTTGTACTGGTCGCCGCCTTTTTCGCCTTCGTGTGCGTCACCCAGATCGATCCCGTACCGGGCCAAGTTGCCCGGCTGCATGCGTTCGGCGCGCTCGCGCCTGACATACAGGAAGCCGAAACCGTAAGGGCCGCATAAATACTTGGACGCGCCGACCGTCATCGCGTCGAGCGGCGTCTTGCGCATATCGAGCTCGAGCGCGCCGACCGATTGGGCGCCGTCGACGAGCAGCACGATATCGCGCTCGCGGCAAAGCTTGCCGAGCGCATCGAGATCGCTGCGCGCACCGGTCGTATACGTGACGCTCGAGGCGATGACCATGCGCGTGTGCTCGTCGATTGTCTTGGCAATCGCCTCGATAGGCGTGGCGAAATCGGCGGTTGCCGGCACCGTGCGCACTTCGATGCCGTGGCGGTCGCGCATGTTGTAGAGCGCGTAAATGCTGTTCGGATGCTCGATGTCCGCGCACAAAACGGCGTTGTCGCCGCGCTGCCACGCCAGCGAAGTCACGATCGCGTTGATGCCTTCGGACACGTTCTTGACGATCGCAACCTCGGCCGGTGTGGCGCCGATCAGGCGCGCGAATTTGCCGCGCACGCCTTCGAGCTTGTCGAGCATAGTGCCTTGCGCACCGCCTTCGTAAATGCGGTCGTCCAGATAGCGAGCCACCGCGTCGCGCGCGCCGATAGGCATGAGTCCGCGCGCGGACGTTTCGAAATAAATCCATTTATCGGTGCCGGGAAATTGCTGGCGAACAGCGGTGAGCTGCTTCAACGGTGCAAGGGTATCGTTCATCGGAAGTGTGCTTTAGTTTAATTTCACGTTGGCGGCCTTGATGACTTTTGCCCAGCGTTCGTAGTCGTCACGGATAAATTGGCCGAGCTCGTCCGGCGACATCGGCGTCGGAATCAATCCCTGCGCCATCAGCTTGTCGCGCACGTCGGGTGCGTTCAACGCTTTGATCGCCTCGGCATTCAGGCGCGCAATGAGTTCGCGTGCGGTACCCGCGGGCGCCATGAACGGGTACCAGTTGAGCGCATCGAAACCCGGGAGACCGGACTCGCCGACCGTCGGTACATCCGGCAATGGCGGATAGCGTTTCTTGCCTGAGACGCCGATCACTTTGAGCCGGCCCGCGTGCAGTTGCGGCAGCACCGAAGGGTCCGAAAATGTGAGGTCCGCGTGGCCCCCCATGATGTCGGCGATCGCGGGCGCGGTTCCCTTGTAGGGAATATGAATCATGTGAATGCCGGCCATCACGTTGAATAGCTCCCCCGCGAGATGCTGCCCAGTACCCGCGCCGCCGGACGCCATGTTGAGCTTGCCCGGATTAGCCTTCGCGAGCTTAATCAGCTCGGCGGCGTTTTTGGCGGGCACCGACGGATGCGCGACGATGATGTACGGCATGGTCACCAGCATGGTGATCGGCGCGAGGTCTTTGAGCGGGTTATAGCCAAGCTTGGGAAACAACAGAGGTGCGACGGCGACGGAGCCGGGTCCGGCGACGAGCAAGGTGTAGCCATCGGGCGCCGACTTTGCGACGTGCTCGGCGCCGATCGTGCCGGCGGCACCCGCGCGGTTGTCGATGACGACCTGCTGGCCCAGGTATTCGATGAGCTTCTGGCCGACCGTGCGCGCGGTGAGATCGACGCCGCCACCGGCGGGGAACGGGACTACGATGCGCACCGGTTTGGCCGGATAGTTCTGGGCGCCAGCCGCCGGGATGTATGCGATTGTGAGGGCGGTGACGAGGAGTTTTAGCGCGCGCATGCTAAGCGTGAGGCCGGGTTGAATTCGGTATCGTAACCCGAAACGGTACGCCGCCAAAAATGGCGGGACTTCCCGCGCAAGCAGGAGTTCCGGCGCCAGGATTTAGCGCGGCCGGCACATCCTTGTTCAGGTCTGTGCCTGCGCTGCCGGTGCTGGTTCATCGGGCAGCAGCAGCACGATCGCCGAGCGGATCGCGGCAATGGCCGCGAGTATCCACAGCGCGTTCGAGAACCCGATGTTCTTGACGAGCGGGCCCAGCATCCAGACGGCCAGCGAACTGATGCCGAACGCGACCGTGAGCCGCATACCAGCCACGCGCGAGCGCAACCGGTCGTCGACGTAGCGCACGATCATCGCGTCGGTAAACGGGATCGACCCGAATACGAACACCATGACCGCGAGCAGCGCGGCGTACAGCCACCAGTCGTGCGAATACGCCGCGATAATCAGCAGCGGCACCTGGGCGATGGACATCCACAGTTGCAGCGGCTTGAACGGCATACTGTCGATCAGGCGGCCGACCACGATCTGCGCGAGCGACGCAATCGTATAGACGAGCGCCAGCATGGCGCCGAGCAGCGCGGGGTCCTCGACGACGCCACGGAAACCCTCGGACAGGAGCTGCGCGTTGCCGTTGGTGGTGAAATTGAAAATGAGGCTGCTCGCGATTGCCGCCACCGTCATCACCGCGAATGCCTGTGCGAGCATCGCCGGAGTCAGCACGACTTTCGCCTTGCCGCCCTTGCGCTGGTGCGGCGCTTCGGTCTCTTTGGGGCAGACCAGCGCGAACACGATGCCGCAAACGATCGCGAGCAGGCCGGGCAGCACAAACGCGGCGCGCCATCCGAGCCACTTGACGAGAAATCCGGTCACCAGCGCGGCGACCGCGATGCCGAGGTTGCCGGCGAGTCCGTTGATGCCGATCACCGCACCCGGATTCGACACGTTCTGCACCAGCATCGGTATGCCCACCGGATGGTAGATTGCCGCGAACGCGCCGAGCAGCGTCAGCGCGGCCGCCAGTTGCCACGCATTTTGGGTGAGCGCGACCAACAGCCCCGCCACGCCGATACCGACGAAGAAAACGATCATCATGATGCGGCGGCCCCACAAATCGCCGAGGCGGCCCGCGGGCAGCGCGCCGAGCCCGAACATCGCGAACGCGCCGACGCTGTAAGGCATCAGGTCCGTCCAGTTTGCAAAGCCGAATTCGACGGCGATCGTCGCGACCGCCGTGGCGAATATGAGCAGAAACATATGATCGATGCCGTGGGCGATATTGAGCAGCAGGCTCACGGCGCGTGGAAACCCGGCTGGGCGGGGCAGATCCTGGGCGAGTGTGTTCATAAGCCGAAGTTTGCTTGATTTAGAATAGGCTGTCTTGCGCAGTTTTGCAGCCAAATATCGAAAAATGGACAAGCTTTCCACTACCGGCGCCCTTCCAGTCTGGACGCGCTCGATTTGAAGACCAGCTCGCGCACGCTGAACCGGCGCTTCCTGCGCGAAACCGGCATTACTTTCGCGCGCTGGAAGCAGCAGGCGCGGCTGCTCGAATCGATTCGCCGGCTGGCCGAGGGTGTCGCCGTCACGACCGTCGCGCTCGATCTCGGCTACGCCAGCCCGAGCGCTTTCTCGCCGATGTTCCGGCGCGCGGTGGGTGCGCCGCCGCGGGTGTTCACGGCAGGCGGAACTTCGACGATCCCGCGCAGCGCAAGCTGAGCGCTTGCTGGTTTAGCCGGTTTAGCCGGTTTAGCCGGGGCCGATTATGGCGATCATGTAATCGGGCACGCCCAGCGGACTCGTGTTGATCGGCGTCTGCTTGCCCTGGGTCAATTCCTCGACGCGATCGGACCCATAGAAATCGAGCATCTTGTGCGAGGATGAATTCGAGGTCGGGCAAAGACCACACGCGCTCGACCTTGTCCCGGCCGCCCGCGACCATGAAGCGGTTGACGGGGTCCGTGGCAATGGTTTCCACCGGGCCCGAGTGCATGCCTGTTTCGACGCGCACGACCGGCGAGGTCAGGTTGCATTTGCTTGTGAGCTACGCGGCACTCTGCTATGTTGATTGCAATAACCCGCTACTCTGGAGAAAACATGACGACCTCAGCATTCCGATTCCGCGCGCTCGCCGCCCTGGCGCTTGCATCATTGGCATTTTCCGCGGTGGCCGCCGATCTGCCGCCGCTGCCCGCCGGTTTGACGGCGGTGACCAAGCCCGTGCAACTCCCCGCATTCAATCTGGCGATGCCGGCTGGCGGCACGGTGCGCGCGGACGACTTCCGCGGCAAAGTCGTGATCGCGAGGTTCTGGGCGACCTGGTGAGACATCTGCGTAGGTGAAATGCCCTCCGTGCAGAGGGCACATGACGAATACAAAAAGAGCGGCGTACCCGTGCTGGCGATTTCGATCGACGGCGACGGCGCCAAATCGGTGAAGCCTTTCCTCGCCGAGCATAAGTACACATTGCCCACGCCGCTCGATCCCGACATGGGTGTGGCGCGCGCGGTCGGCGTGCGGGTCGCGCCCTGGACCGTTATCATTGACCGCAGCGGCGCCGTGGTCGCGGGCGGTTACGGCAAGGTTGACCTGTTGAGCGCGGAATTCAGGAACTACGTCAAAGCGCTCGCGGCCCGGAAGCCTGGATAATCGAGATCGCCATTTTTTTGATGTCGCAGCACAACTGAAAAGGAATACTCGCATGCAGTCGATAGGATGGAGAAGTGCTCTGCTCGGAATGGTACTGGCCGGCTTGAGTATGTCCGGCACCGCGTTGGCGCTGGACGTAGGCGCGAAGGCGCCGAACTTCGCGCTGATGTCGTCGACGGGCAAGGAAATCAAGCTCGCTGATTTCGCCGGCAAACAGGCCGTGGTACTGTTCTTTTACATCGGCGCGTTCACCAACGCTTGAACGCAGGAAGCGCTGGCCTTTCAACTTGATCTTCCCAAGTTCGAGGCCGCGAATGCCCAGGTCCTGGGCATCAGTGTCGACTACAACGACGCTAATAAGGCATGGGGCGAGAAACTCGGCCTCAAGTACCCGCTGCTGACCGACTTGCGCCGCCAGATGTCGCGCGCTTACGAAGTGCTGAACGACGACCCCGCGGCGGCCAATGATCCGGCGCGCATCGCCGGCTATTTGCGTGCGAAACGCTCGTGGTTCATCGTCGACAGGAACGGCGTCGTCGTGTATGCGCGCGTCACCGATCCGCGCGGTCTGGTGCCCAACGACGAGATGCTCGAGGTGCTCGCGAAGCTGAAGTAGCAGGTGTTCGCTGCAACCCGGGAGCGCCCGCGTTCACCGGCGGGCGTTTTTTTCATTTAAGGCAATCGATTTTCAGCGCCCGCCGCTGCGCGCTTCGTCGCATTCCTTGCACTCGAGCGCGGTTCCCAGCACGTGCGCGCGTCCGTCCTTGCAAATCGCCCGCTGGGGACGAGACCGCTAAGCGCCGCCGAGGTAGGTTTTTTCGAGAGAGCCGTCGGCGGCGATTTCGGCAGCGGTGCCGCGCGCGGCGATGCGCCCGCTTTCGATCACGTATGCGCGATCCGCGAGCGCCAGCGCAAGGCCCGCCATCTGGTCGACGAGCAGGATAGTGACCTGTTCTTCGCGCAAACGTCCCAGCGCAGCGAAAAGGTCGTCGATCACGGCGGGCGCGAGTCCGAGCGAGGGTTCATCGAGCAGCAGAAGCCGCGGCTGCGAGATCAGGCCGCGTGCCAATGCGAGCATCTGCTGCTCGCCGCCGGACAAAAGGCCCGCGCGCTGATTGATGCGCTCGCGCAAACGCGGAAAGCGCTCGAGCATTGCTTCTATATCGCTGTCCGGTACCTGCTTGCGCAGATGCGCGCCGAGCAGGATATTGTCGCGCACCGAGAACTCTGGAAACACCTGCCGGCCTTCGGGCACCAGCACCACCCCCTGGCTGACGATTCGATGTGCGCGCAACGTCGCGAGGTCGCGGCCTTCCAAGGCGATCTGGCCCTTGACCGGCCGGTGCAGGCCGGAGATCGCACGCATGAGCGTGGACTTGCCCGCGCCGTTCGCACCGAGTACCGCGACGAGCTCACCGGCGTTCACGCGCAGGTCGATGCCTTTCAACACCGGCTCCGCACCGTAACCCGCTTCGAGCTGGGCGATTTCGAGCAATACGTTGCCGGCGATTGGCGACCTGGAGGAGGGCCGCGGCGCAGTGCTGCCGAGATAGGCCGCGCGCACAGCCGGATTTTCCTGCACTTCGTGCGGCGTGCCGTTCGCAATCGGCGTGCCGGCATCGAGCACGACGACGCGATCCGATATTGCCATCACGATCGCCATATCGTGCTCGACGAGCAACACCGCGATGCCGGAGCGGGCGATGCGCGCGAGCAGTTGCGCGAGCGCTTCCTTGTCCGCGCGCGAAAGTCCCGCGGCAGGCTCGTCGAGCAACAGTACTGCAGGCCGTGTCGCCAGGGCACGCGCGATTTCAACGAGCCGCCGATCGACGTGCGGCAGGTCGGCCGCCTGCGCGTGCAGGTTGCCGCGATAACCAACGAAGCTCAACAGGCGCCGGGCTGCGGGCGCCGTGCCAGCGCGTTGCGTCGATGCGATCACGAGATTCTCGAGCACGCTCAGGCTGCCGAACAGTTGGGAAGTCTGATAAGTGCGAGCGATTCCCGCGCGTGCGACGCGCCACGCCGGCTGTCCGGCGAGCGATGCGTTGCCAAGTTCGATCGAGCCCTGGTCGGGGCGGTAAAAGCCGCCGAGCATATTGAGTACCGTCGTCTTGCCGGCGCCGTTCGGCCCGATCAGGCTCGTGATTTTTCCGGCTTCCGCCGTCAGTGTCACGCCCGTTGCCGCTTTGACGCCGCCGAATGCGATCGTGAGACCGGTGACCGCGAGCGATGCGGGTGTGCGGACGGAAAGCTCGTGTTCGTCGTGCATTGCGAACTCAGCGGGACGGCGGCGCCGCAGCCAGCGCTGCACCTCGCCGACGATTCCGTCGGGCGCGATCCACAGCACCATTAACATCAGCGCGCCGAAAAACAGCAAACGGTATTCGGCGAGGCCTGCGAGCGCCTCCGGCAGCAGCACGACGATTGCCGCGCCGACGAGCGGGCCGGTCACGGTACCGGCGCCGCCGACGATGACGACGAGCACGAACAGAATCGACTGCAGAAATGCGAAGCTCGACGGCGTCACGAATCCCGATAGCGGCGCGAACAGCGCGCCGGCGAGTCCCGCGCAGGCGGCGGACAACGTGAACGCAAGCGTTTTGACCGCAACCGGATTAAGGCCGATCGACTCGGCTGCGATTTCCGAATCTTTGACTGCGCGCATCGACGCGCCCCAGGACGAGCGGGCGAGCCGCGAGAATCCGAACAGCACGAGCCCGCACAACGCAATTGCGAGCAGCGCCACGCCGCGTTCGCCGAACCCGGTGCCGAATAACTGCACCGTCGGCACGTTCATGATCCCGTTCTGTCCGCCGGTGAGCCCGCGCCATTCGGCGGTCGCGTTCTCGATGACGAATCCGAATGCGATCGTGATCATCGCGAGATAGGGGCCGCGCACGCGCAGCGCGGGCAGCGCCAGCAGCGCACCGACGAGCGCGGACAACGCAATCGCCGCCGGCAGCGCGAGCCAGAACGAAATTTTCACCGTGGTGGTGAGAATGGCGACCGTGTAGGCGCCGATTGCATAAAAGCCGACGTGGCCGAACGAAACCTGCCCCGCGAGTCCGAGCAGAATATTCAGCCCGACGCCAGTAATCGCGGTGAGCGCAAGCGTTGCCATTACGTACACGTAATAGCTGTTTGCGGTTGCCGTGAACGCGAGAGCCGCCGCAAATAGCGCGACCAGCACGATCGAAGGCGCGTGCTTCATACTTTTTTTACCGCCGCGCGGCCGAAGAGGCCGGTCGGCATCGCCGCGAGCGCGACGATCACGAGACCGAACGTGACGATTTGCGTGTACGTCGAGCCGAGCAGCGCGGTAATCAGCGCCTCGCTGCAGCCGAAGAGGATGCCGGCGAGCATGACGCCCCATGCGCTCGAAATGCCGCCGAGAATCGCCACCGCAAAAGCTTTCAAACCGAACAGCGTGCCCATGTCGGAGTGCACGTTGAAGAGCGGCGCGATCAGCACACCCGCCGCGCCGGCGAAAACCGTGGAGAGCGCATAGGCGCCGAGGATCGTCGCCTGCACGTTGATGCCCATCAGGCGCGCAGCGTCCGGATTCTGGACCACGGCGAGCATCGCTTTGCCCGCGCGTGTGCGCGTCGAGAAAAGACTCAGCGCCGCGGCGAGCGCGAGCCCCGTGGCCGGTATGACGAGATGCAAAGGTGAGAGTGTGATGCCGGCGAGTTCGAACGAGCCCGTTGCCCACGGCATCTGAAAGCCGCGCGGTTCCTTGCCGAACGTGAAGAGCACCGCGTTGTCGGCCACGATGCCGAGCGCCACCGTCGCCATCAGCCACGCGTTGGAACCGCGACGCGCGAACGGGCGCACCGCCAGAATTTCAACGAGCGCGCCGTACACCGCGCACAGCGCGAGCGCGAGCACGATCGCGAGCGGCAGCGGCCACCCCATACGCACGGCGAACGTATACGTGAGCACCGCGCCCAGCATCATCGAGCTGCCCTGCGCGAAATTCACCGTCGCCGACACCGCATACGTCACGTGAAAGCCGAGCGCGAGCAGGCCGTACATGCTGCCCAAACCGAGGCCCGTGATCAGTGCGGAGGTGATGAGCATTTATGCCGCTCCCATAAAAAACGGCCGCCGCAGCGGCCGTCGTGAAGTCGCTGTGAGCGGGAGTTTACTTCTTCATGCCCACCGGCAGAATCTGATTATCGATGAATTGCGTCCATACATAGTCGGATTCGGTAATGGCATCGTGACGGCCGGGACCGAACGGGGTCGTATACGTCTTGATGAGCCCGTCGTACGTGGCGATTTTGTAATAGCCTTCGCGGATTTTCGGGCCATCGGTCGAGCCGGCGTTCTTGATGGCCAGCGCGGTGAGGTGCATCGCGTCGTACGCGTTCGCCACGCCGACCGCCGGCGTCACATCGCCGGCGCCCTTGATGTCCGGATATTTCGCCATCAGCATTTTCAGAACTTTGTCGCCGACGGGCCGCTGCTTGCCGAAGAAGCTGTAGGTTTGCACGAAGTGGACATCCGACGCGCTCGGGCCGGCGAGTTCGGTGAAGCGTCCGCCCGCGGGACCCCAGTGCGAGACGATCGGCACTTTCCAGCCCATGCGGTCGAGCGACTTCACGACCTGCGCGGACGGGCCGACGTTGCCGACGAGAAACAGCGTATCGGCGCCGCCCGCCTTCAGGCGCGTGAGCTGCGGCACCACGTCGACGTCGTTGCCTTCGAACTTTTCGATGCCGGCGGGCGCAACGCCTTTGGCCTGCATCGCGGCCTTCAGGCCCTCTTCGTTCGATTGACCCCACGGGTTGTTGACGAGTATGAGCCCGGGTTTCTTGGCGCCGAATGTCTTCTGCGCGTACTGCAGCATCGCGCGATCGACGATTTCATCGACCGCCGAGACGCGGAAGACGAAATTGGGATCCGCGCCGTTTTTCGTAATTGGCGTACCGGCCGCCCACGGGCCCATGAACGGCACTTTCGCTTCGTTCATGATCGGCACGATCGCGATCGACACCGGCGTGTCGAGGCCGCCGAACAGCACGGCCACCTTTTCCTTGTGGACGAGCTCGCGCGCGGCGGTCACGCCCTTCGCCGGATTCGCCTCGTCGTCGCGCGAAATGAGCTCGAACTTGCGGCCGAGCACGCCGCCCGCGGCGTTGAGTTCGTCGATGGCGATCGTGAGGCCGCGGGTCAAAGCTTCGCCGGCGCGCGCCGACTGGCCTGACAGGGCGGTGACGAGGCCGATTTTGATCGTGTCGGCTGCAGTGGCGGGCAAGGCGGGTGCAAGCAGCGCGGCAACCGCTGCTCCTGTAAAGGTACGGCGTGTCCAGCGCATCATTAGGAGATCCTCCGGTTAGGTAAATACAACTCCAGCTAGCAATCGATGTGCCAATGGTATACGGTTTGCTAAAATGCGCCTCATGGACACGAAATTGAACTCCAATGATCCCGTGGCAATCGTGGAAGAGTATCTGCGGCTGCACATGATTCCGGACCCCGATTCTGCGCGCGCGTATTGCGCGCCCGGACTGGAAATCCGCTTTACCGGCAATCGCTTGATGCACGATCCCGCGGAAGCCACCGCATTCAACAAAGCACGCTATAAGTGGGTGAAAAAGAAGTTCGGCCCCACACATGTAGTGGCGGGCGGCACGCCGGAGGAAACGATCGTCTATCAGACGGGTACCTTGTACGGCGAATGGCTCGACGGCACGCCGTTCGAAGGCAATCGCTACGTCGACCGCTATTACGTGAGCCGCGGCAAGATCGTGAGGATGGAAGTCTGGAACGACAGCGCCGAGTGGCTCATGGTGCGCGCCGGCCTCGCGAAGCTCTGATTCGCGCCCCAAGACAGTGCATCGCGCACTTAAAGAGCACACGCGCTACCCGTATTCGTCCATAACGGGGCGCCCGCAGTACGACTGGCCGGGCGGCAAGCGGCTCGCCGTTTACCTCGCGCTCAACATCGAGCATTTCGATTTCGGCGCGGGTTTGGGCGCTGCGCTGGGCCCCAAGAGCCCCGAGCCCGATGTGCTCAACTACTCGTGGCGCGACTACGGCAATCGCGTCGGCGTTTGGCGCTGTCTCGAGTTGTTCGACGAATTGAAACTGCCGGCGGCCGCGCTCATCAACACTTCGCTCTACGATTACTGCCCCGAAGTCGTCGCCGCCTGCGTCAAGCGCGGCGATGAAATCGTCGGCCACGGCCACACCAACTCGGACCGCCAGGGCGAAATGAGCGAAGCGGACGAGCGCAGGTTGCTCGAAGCGTGCCGCGATCGCATCAAAAAAGAATCGGGTGTCGCGCCGCGCGGCTGGCTCTCGCCATGGATTTCCGAAAGCACGGTGACCTCCGACCTGCTCGTCGAAACCGGTTACACGTACACGCTCAACTGGTGTCACGACGACCAGCCAGTGCCGTTTCAGACGCGCTCGGGCAAGCCGCTATGGTCGATCCCGTATCCGCAGGAACTCAACGATATTCCGATGATCATTGCGCGGCAAATGGACGCACGCGATTTCGCCGATCTGATCGTCGATAATTTCGACGAAATGCTGCGGCAATCGAAAGTGCAGCCACTCGTGATGGGTATCGCGTTACATCCCTACCTGGTCGGCCAGCCGTACCGCTTGAAGCATCTCAGGCGCGCGCTTCAGCACATCGCGGCGCAACCGCAAAGTGTGTGGTGGACGACGCCGGGGGCGATCTGCGACGCAGTGAAGATTGCATCCTAATCGAGCTGTGCAGCGGTTTCGCATTCATGGAATCGGCTTCGTCGCTAGTTCAGCTTCTGTTGCGTACACGAATCCGAATGACGAATACGCGTTTTTGCCTGCCGGGGTCCGCAGAAAGTCGAAGTATTTCTGCGCGGCGGCCCGCCGCCGGCTGTTATTGAGAATGCCAACCGCATAGGCCACCTCGTCGCGCAAGCTGTCCTGCGGCGGCAAGTTCACGCTCTCGACCGGCATCCCGGCGCGCTCGGCTTCGAGCGCCTCGGTCACCCACACGATGCCCGTGTCTGAACTGCCGCCGAGAATCCGTTCTGGTGTCTCGCGATGGTGAACGAGCGTAAACCAGTTGTTCGGCGTCGTCTGGCAGGAGTAGCACTCCCGGTCGGCGGAAATCATGGTCCAGAGCCGGTGGCGCTCCAGCACCTTGCGCGCATAAAACTGCATGATCCCCTCGTTCACCGGGTTCGGCATCGAAGTGCGCACATCGCCGCGCGCCAGATCGGCGATGCCGCGAATGGTTTTTGGATTGCCCCTGGCAACCATCAGCACCATTTCGTTATGCATGTAGATCAGGTAGTCGTCCATCAATCCGGCGCTCTTCAGCTTTTGCAGATGCGCGAGGCTGACCGAAGCGTAAATGTCAGGCACGCCGGGATAATCGCTGCCCTGATAGCTCCAGCCGCCCTTCACGATGGCGTCGAGCAACAAGCCCGGCGGCAATGTAATCAGGCCGACCGCGATACCGGGGTTCTGCGCCTGGAATGCGCCGATGACCTTGTCCATCGCGAAGAACTGGTTGCCGGCGAGCCACAGCACGAGACTGGCATCGCGCTGCATCCGGCCTAACGCCTGAGCGCCTTTTGCGATGAGACCGTCAGCCGCATAAAACTTGAGGTCGTCGTCCTTATTGGCGGGGATAGCGGCATAGGTTTTCCCGCTGGCCGCAGGCGCTTCCAGCGGTTCGGCCGCGGCCGCATGACCGGTAAGCGTAAGCACGGATATTCCAAGCAAGAGCACAACTGTCGCGAACGCAGGCATAACACACCTCCCTTTTGTATCTCTATCCACGTCGACGATTTCAGCGCTGACGCAACAATTGTATGCCCACGAATAACGCCGGTATGCCGCACACCACAAAGCCGATGCCGTAGCTGCCGGTGGTGTCGAGCAAACCTGAATACATTACCGGTAACGCGAGCGCGCCAATCTGGCCGAACGCCAGCACCCCGCCAGTGACGCCGCCGCGCATGTCGTCCGGCGAGGCATTTGCAGCTTCCGCGAGCAATATGCCGTGCCACGACAATGCGGTGACGCTGATCAAGCACGACACCATGCCGACAATCAGCGCAGGCCAACCCGCATCGCACAGCGCGAGCAGAACTGCGCTGCCTGCCATGCCGAGCGACAGTCCCGCCATCACGACACGCGGCGACACGTAGCGGCTGCCGATCCAGCCCCACAGGATGCGGCCGGGGATCGCGACTGCCACCGCGATCGAGAACATGAAACCGGCGGCGACCGGCGTGTAGCCGATCGTCGTCAAATAAACCACGAAGTAGGCGGTGATCACGGTCTGCACGCCGTTGAACGCGAGGCAGGCAAACGACAGCGCGCGCAGCCGCGGCGTAGCCATGACCGCATTCAGCGTCGATTTGAAATCCGACAGCTTGAACGTGCGCGTCAGCACGCGATCGTCGTCAAACGTCTTGCGCAGCGGCTGGAGGACCAGCGCGAAGACCGCGCACGCGCCGGCGCAGATCAGCATCGTCGTGCGCCAGCCGGTCCATTCGGTGAATTGCGGCGCGAATATGCCGGCGATCAACAGGCCGGCCGGCACGGCGGTCTGCTTGATCGAGAAAACGAGCGGCAGATACTGCGGCGGCGAACAGCGGCTCAAGAGATGCGAACTCGTCGGCGTGGAGACGGCAGCGCCGCCGCCGGCGACGATTGCTGACAGCACCAGAACCAGCGGCGACCCTATCGTGAGAAATGCGGTGCCGACGGCGAGCAGCACGAGGGCTACCTGGCTCATGCGCAGCGCGCCGTAACGCACGATAAAGCTGCCGCAACCGAGCTGCGAGAACAGCGCCGCCAGCGCCGTGATGCCGAAATAAATTCCGATCCAGGCGGGCGCGAGATTCAAGTCTGCGATGATCGCCGGCGCGATCACGGCCGGCAGCGATTTGCCGAGCGAGATGAAAGTCTGCTGCAGGAACATCGCGCCCAGGGCAAGCAGCAGGTGATTAGCAGGGCGCTCGGTCAATTCGCTCCTTTCATGGGATGCAACGCCGGCAATGCTGCCGGTTATTTTTTACCCGGTCCGCTCGAGCGGAGGCCGAACTACTGTTCTTGTTTGATCGCAGTGTAGCCGTAAACCGCCTCTGCTTCTGCCGCAGACACCAGGCCGTACTCGACGTCGCGCGCGACTTTTTCACGCGCGCGTTTCTGCGGATCGCCGATGCCGCCGCCGCCAGGTGTCTCCACCACCACGCGGTCGCCCGCCGGGATGACCTGGCGGCCGAAGCCGCGCATCGTCGCTCCCGATTTGAGGGAGAGGCGTCCCGCGCCGCCGTTTTTGCCGCCGTCAGTGCCGCGCGCCGCATGCACAATGCGGTCGAACGTGGCCGAGATGATCATCGGCGCATCTTCACCGTTCGCGATCTCCATGATCTGGCCGAGACCGCCGCGATGCTCGCCGGCGCCGCCTGAATCCGGCCGGTATTCTTTCTTCCAGTAAACGACCGGCGACAGCGTCTCCATGATTTCGACGGCGACGTTGCGGATACCGCTCGGGAACGAGGTGACGGACAAGCCATCCTTGCCCGGACGCGCACCGGTTCCGCCGGTGTTGAAGCCGACGACGTTAAAGCGCGTCTTGCCTTCGAGTTGCCCGGGATCGATGCCCTTGAAAGTCTGGCCGCCGGCGAGCCGCACGTTCCACAACGACGACGTGCCCTCCGCCGGCACCTGATCGGGCCGCGCTTGGTGCAGGCAGCCGAACACCACGTCGGGCAGCATCTGGCCGATGGTCGAGCGCGCCGCCACCGCGAGCGGGAAAGGCGCGTTTACGATGCAGCCTTCCGGTGCCGTCACGCGCACGACCGACAGCGAGCCCGCGTTGTTCGGAATGTGGCCGCCGATGATGCAGCGCACGCCGAACGACGAGTACGCGTCGGTGTACGATTTCGGCACGTTGATGCCGTTGGAAACGCAGGGACTGGTGCCGGTGAAATCGATATCGACGCCGGATCTTGAAATCGCGAGTTTGCAGGTGAGCGTGATCGGCGCATCGTAGCCGTCGATGGTCATCGAGTACGACCAGCTGCCTTGCGGCCACTCGCGCGCCGCCGCCAGCATCGCCGCGCGCGAGCGCGCGATCACGTGCTCGCCGAGTTTTTCGATGCTGTTCAGTTTGTATTCGTTCATCATCGCGATGAGGCGCCGGCCGCCGATTTCGTTGCAGGCGACGAGCGCGTACAGATCGCCTTCGACCTGCACCGGCTCGCGCACGTTGGCGCGCACCACGCGCAGGGTCGTATCGCTCATGACTCCGCGATCGACGAGTTTCAGCGGCGGCAGGAACAAGCCCTCGTGGTAAACCTGCGTGCCGTCGGCTGACAGGCCGAGCCCGCCGATGTCCACCACGTGCACGGTAGACGCGAACAGCGCGACCATGCGCGCTTTTTTCCTATCCGTTTTGAAAACCGGCGTGACCATCGTCATGTCGTTGAGATGGCCGGTGCCTTTCCACGGATCGTTGGTCAGGTACACGTCGCCGTCCGCCATCGTGGCCGCCGGATACTCGGTGAGGAAATGCCGGACCGATTCCGCCATCGAATTGACGTGCCCCGGCGTGCCGGTCACCGCCTGCGCGACCATGCGGCCGTCGGGCAGGAAGACGCCTGCGGACAGGTCGCCGGCTTCGCGCGTCGCCGCGCCGAACGCGGTGCGCACGAGTGTCTGCGCCTGCTCCTCGACGACCGAGATCAGGCGGTTCCACATCACCTGCATGTGGATATCGGCCAGCTTGCTCATGACTTTTTCCTTTTATCGAGCACGATGTG
>JBKJMN010000355.1:0-2933 GCA_046596405.1 Burkholderiales bacterium | reverse complement strand
ACAACGAACGTGCAGTGGCGCTCGTGACCGCACGCGCGAATGGGTTCGTGGAGCGGCTATATGTCCGCGCACCGCTCGATCCAGTACGCAAGGGCCAATCGATGGCCGACGTGTTTGTCCCGGATTGGGTTGCCGCTCAGGAAGAATACCTGTCGGTTAAGCGGATGCAAGGCCAGGGTACTGAAGCGCTGGTAGCAGGCGCACGCCAACGCATGCTGCTCGCCGGGATGAACGAAGAACAGATTCGTTCCGTCGAATTCGGCAGCAAGGTGCATCCTCGTTTTACGCTGACCGCTCCCATCGATGGCGTGATAGCGGAACTTGGCGCACGCGAAGGCATGACCGTAATGGCCGGCGCGATGCTGTTTCGCATCAATGGGCTCGGTTCAGTGTGGGTAAACGCCGAGATTCCTGAAAGCACCGCCGCACTCATACGCCCCGGCAACGTCGTCGAAGCGCGCACGCCGGCACTGCCAGAGCGAGTATTCAAGGGGCGCGTGGCGGCAATTTTGCCTGAGGTCAATTCCACCACCCGCACCCTCAAGGCCCGGGTCGAAGTCGCGAATCCGGGCGGACTACTGGTGCCCGGCATGTTTGCGAACGTCAATTTCACGCCGTCGGCACAAGCCGAGGCCTTGCTCGTACCCAGTGAAGCGGTGATTCAAACTGGCTCACGTAAAGTCGTAATCGTCGCGCAAGAAGGCGGCAAGTTTCAACCGGTCGATGTTGAAACCGGCGCGGAGGTAAACGGACAGACCGTGATCCGCAAGGGTCTTAATGCCGGACAAAAGGTGGTGGTTTCCAGCCAGTTCCTGATCGATTCCGAAGCGAGCCTCAAGGCCACCACGACGCGCATGACCGACGCGCCCGCGGCCAAGGATGCTGGAGCGCAGAGCCACCGCGGTCAGGGGAAGGTCGAAGCGATCGGCAAGGAGGACGTCACGCTATCGCATGATCCGATTCCCAGCATGCAATGGGGCGCCATGACGATGGGCTTCAAAATACCCGCTGCCGGATTGCCGAAGAATATCTCCAAAGGGGATTCGGTGGCGTTTGAATTCAAGCAAGGTAAGGACGGGCAGTATGAACTGACAACCATTTCGCCCGTTAAAAAGAACACGCCTGGCGGCAACGAGATGAGCAAATGATAGCCAGGCTCATTCGCTGGTCCATTGCCAACCGCTTCCTAGTGCTGCTGGCGACGTTCATGGTGTCGGCATGGGGCGTGTGGTCGCTGTCGCGCATTCCGCTCGATGCAATTCCGGATCTGTCCGACATCCAGGTCATCCTCCGCACGACCTACCCCGGTCAGGCGCCGCAGATAGTCGAAAACCAGATCACGTATCCGCTGACAACGACCATGCTGTCGGTGCCGGGTGCGAAGACGGTGCGCGGCTATTCATTCTTCGGCGATTCGTTCGTATACGTTCTGTTCGAGGACGGCACCGATCCGTACTGGGCACGCTCGCGTGTGCTGGAATATCTCAACCAGGTGCAGTCGCGCCTACCCGCGCAAGCCAAAGCTTCACTCGGGCCCGACGCCACGGGTGTCGGCTGGGTATACGAGTACGCGCTGGTGGACCGCACGGGCAAGATGGACCTATCGCAGTTGCGTGCTTTTCAGGACTGGTTCCTCAAGTACGAACTCAAGACCATACCGAATGTTTCCGAGGTCGCTTCGGTCGGCGGCATGGTGCGGCAATACCAGATCGTGCTCGACCCGGACAAGCTGCGCGCTTACAACATTGCGCATACGAAGGTGATCGAGGCGGTGCAGAAAGCCAACCAGGAGACCGGCGGCTCGGTCCTGGAATTGGGCGAGGCGGAGTATATGGTGCGTGCGTCGGGCTATCTGCAATCGCTGGATGATTTTCGCAAAATTCCGCTGACGACTACTGCCGGGGGAATTTCGGTGCGGTTGGGCGACGTGGCCCGTGTGCAGGTCGGCCCCGAGATGCGGCGCGGGATCGCCGAATTGAATGGTGAGGGCGAAGTGGCCGGTGGCGTGATTGTGATGAGGTCGGGCAAGAACGCGCTGGAGACCATTGCCGCTGTAAAGGCAAAGCTCGAAGCGTTAAAGCCCAGTTTGCCGGCAGGTGTGGAAATCGTCCCGACCTATGACCGCTCGCAACTCATCGAGCGTGCAGTGGAGAATCTCAAAAGCAAATTGATCGAGGAGTTCATCGTCGTTGCGGTAGTCTGCGGAATATTCCTCTTTCACTTGCGCTCGGCGCTGGTCGCGATCGTCACCCTGCCGATCGGCATATTGATGGCCTTCATCGTCATGCAGCACCAGGGTATCAATGCCAACATCCTGTCGCTGGGAGGCATTGCCATTGCCATTGGCGCCATGGTGGATGCGGCGGTCGTGATGATCGAGAATGCGCACAAACATGTCGAGCGCTGGAAGCACGTGCACCCGGGCGAAGCGCTGAAAGGCGAAGTCCAGTGGCGTGTCATCGGCGACGCCGCGGCTGAAGTGGGGCCGGCGCTGTTCTTTTCTCTGCTCATCATCACGCTGTCGTTCATCCCGGTGTTTACGCTCGAAGCGCAGGAAGGCCGCTTATTCTCGCCGCTCGCTTTCACAAAAACGTACGCGATGGCGGCCGCGGCCGGCTTATCGGTCACGCTGATTCCAGTGCTGATGGGCTATCTGATCCGTGGCCGGATTCCGGACGAGCAGAAGAACCCGCTCAATCGCGGGCTGATCGCTTTATACCGGCCGTTGCTGAACTCGGTGCTGCGATTCCCGAAGGTGACGCTGGGTGTCGCGCTGCTGCTGGCATTGGCGACGATATACCCGGCGATCAAGCTTGGCGGTGAGTTCATGCCCCCGCTCGACGAAGGCGATCTGCTGTACATGCCTTCTGCCCTGCCGGGCCTTTCTGCCGGCAAAGCGTCCGAGTTGTTGCAGCAAACCGACCGGCTCATCA
>JBKJMN010000458.1:0-16141 GCA_046596405.1 Burkholderiales bacterium | reverse complement strand
CGCGGCAATGGTTTGCGGTTCTCCACGTCAAAGTTCCACTGCCCGCCGGCCGGCGCATCACCGTCCATCAGGAGGCCGCTTTCGCGCCGCATCTCGCGGTAGAAGAATTCCATGCGGTACGACTTGCGGCCCTCCGCCCAGCGCGCAAAGCGCTCTGATGTGGCGAAGAAGCGGTCGTCAGCGCGGATCTCGACCGGCACGCGCAGCTTTTTCTCCCAGCCGTGCATCGCGGCGAGCACGCGGTATTCCCCCGGTTCAGTGACGATGACTTTGCTGGCACGGTGGCGTTTTGCAGCGCGCGCGAGTTCGCCAGCGAATGAACCGGTGTTGGCCGGGTCGTCGAGCTTGATGTAATCGACAGTCAGACCTTCGTCGCGCAACGACTCGGCGAAGTGCCGCATCGCGGACAGGATGAACGCGATCTTTTGCTGGTGATGGGGAACATAAGTGGTTTCCTCTGCCACCTCTGCCATCAGCACCACATCCCGCTTGGGATCGAGGTCGGTGAGCGCCGACAGCGAACGCGTGAGCTGGTCCCCGAGTACAAAGCGCAGGACTGTCACGGCTTTCCACTCCTGCGCCCGCCGGCTTTGCAACGCTCCGAACATGTTTTCACGTCATCCCAAACCGTGCGCCATTTTTTGCGCCATGCGAATGGTCGCCCGCAAGTGAGGCAGATTTTCTGCGGCAGCTCGGACTTGCGGTAGCGCTTGGGCGCAGGGCTGTCAGTGTTTACCATGGCACATCCACCCCGCGATGATCAAAAAAGCCGCCGGAATCTGCGGGTCCCAGTTTATCGATGACGGCGAGCAGGCGCGCGGCAGCAATCTCAGGCGATTGCACATCGAGCCCCGTTTTGCGGAACGGCACCGTCAGGCGCGTATCTACAGTGCCAGGATGCAGCGCGATGCAGAGGGCTTCGCGATGGCTTCGGCCAAGTTCCACTGCGGCGGTGCGCACGAACTGGTTGAGCGCCGCCTTGGAGGCACGGTAACTGTACCAGCCGCCCAGACGATTGTCGCCAATACTGCCGACCCTCGCCGAAAGCGTCGCGAAGACTGACTTTCCGTTACGTGGCAACAGAGGCAGGAAATGTTTCATCAACAACGCCGGCCCGATTGCGTTGATGGCAAATGCTTCCGCCATCTGTGCCGCATCCAGCTGACGCCAGCTCTTTTCGGGTTGCAGATTGTCACTGTGTAACACGCCTGTCGCGTCCACAATCAAACGGGGAACGCCGAGGCGTCCCGCGTGCTCCGCGCAGGTCGCTACGGTGGACTCGTCGCGCAAATCGAGCGCCGGAGAACCGTTGCGGCTGAGGCCGAGCGTCGTCGCAAAAACAGCCTGGCGTCCGAGTTCGCGGGCGAGCGCGCCGCCGATGCCTCCGGATGCGCCTATAACGATCGCGAAATCGCCACGCGGGAATGAGTTCATACCATTCATCCGCAGATCAACGAGGCAGAGCAGCTATCGGCGGTCGAGGGGCTCACAGATAGCGCCGTCTGGCCAATCGCAACAGGCCGGGGCCTAGCGTTCTGGAAATGGCGTGGCGGTGCCTGGCAAATATCAGGTAAACCGGGTCCAGGAACGGCTTCACCCACGTGCCAGAAAAAAGCCATGCCAATACCGTAAGGCCGGTGCGCCGATACGCTTCAGCAAATACGGCGACCCCGGTAAGCAACTCGCCGGTGGCAAGGCGTCCGTGTATCTTCGCCATTGCCGCGGTACAGGAGACCTGGTGAAGGCTCGCGTCGAAGGCCGGCTCCTGCAAATCTACAAAATTCAGCAGGCGCTGGCTATTGCGCGACTGCAGGAAAAGGATTTCCGCCTGACATAGCGGGCACAGCCCGTCGTAATAGATAGTTAATGCGCTCGTCACAGCCCTCTCCAAAGCAACCATAAAAGCGCGGATAGCTGGCCAAGATTGATTGTTACGCTGAACCCATGCAGCAGGTTGAACATTCGCTTATCATGCCGATCGCGCGCGTGATTAATGCGCGGCGTAATTCCCCACAGCGAGACAAAAAACAGAACTGCGCAAGTGCCGAGCATTGCCGCTGATACGGTATCCCTCGCAAGCCATGCCGCGATTGACGAGATAAGGCCAAGCGCAGCATAGTATTTAGGAAAAAACGTCCGAACATAGATGCCCGCCCATTCCTGCGGCAGGACTTTGAAGACCGTGGGCGCGACGGCAACCGAAAAAAATACCATGATCCCGACGATCGCCGCGATGAGTAGCATACTGATTGAAACAGGTGCCATCGGCAATTGGGAGTCTTAGGCGCGACGCCCGGCGGCAAATTGTGCGGACCTGAGCGTTGCTGATTTTTCCGCGCTACCCCGGATTGACCTGTCGCGTAAGCGTGCCACTCTCCTGAACTCGAAAATAGTGAGCGCCAGGCCGAGCAAGGTCATCGTGAAACAGAACACGCCGGCATAAAGAATTGTTGAGTCACTCACTGGTCTGTCCTTTCAGGCTTATTACTTTGAAGTAAATTCCGAAGCACAGAATGGATGGCACCCAGGTAGCGGTGAACAATCCATCGTCCTTCTGGCCGTTGAACCAGAGGTAAGCGGAGATGGCGAACGACACCATAACCGCGAGCAGAATGCATATATCAGACATCTTGATCATTTTTGTGATCCTTTTAAGAGAAGCGCTTGGTTGAACAAGTCGCAGGCACTTCGTTACCAGTCCCAAAATCCCCAGGCTGCGACCACCAGACAGCCGACAGCGGCGGCAGCGTGCACCCGCAGGCTGGATTCGCCGGGCAACTCCAGGACTAGAGGCACGACGTGGAGAATTCCCAACGGCAGCCAAACAATGAACATCAACGCGAGCAGGAATGCGATCGTACCTATCATTTGCTGAAGTTTCACGGACCGGTGTGCCATTGAATGAATTGAAGAGCGACGCGACTTGTGCAGGTGAGATGGGTGAAAAAAAAGAGCCAGGCGCTACCGGCCCGGCCCTTCATGCCGGGACCTCTTTAGTTAGGAATCATGACGCTGTCGATGACGTGGATCACGCCGTTGCTGGCCACGATGTCTGTCTTGACCACATGGGCTTTGTCCACCATCACACCGCCGGTGCCGACGGAGATCGTGATGTTGTCGCCTTCGACCGATTTAGCCGGGCCTGCTTTTACGTCGGCAGCCATGACTTTCCCCGCGACCACGTGGTACGTGAGTATCTTGGTGAGCATGGCTTTGTCGGCCAGGATCGCTTCCAATTGCGCTTTTGGGATTTTTGCGAAGGCGGCGTCGGTCGGGGCGAACACCGTGAACGGGCCATCGCCCTTGAGCGTTTCAACCAGGCCTGCTTTCTGGATAGCGACCACCAGCGTATTGAAGGAGCCTGCCGAGCTGGCCGTGTCGACGATGTCTTTCTCGGCGGCCATGGTTGCAGATGCGACGGCAGTGGTGGCGACGATGCCAAGCGTGGCTACGAATTTAGAGAATTTCATTTGAACCCTTTCGTTTGATTAAAAGAACTACAGTTTAAATTTCCAACTATTTGAATACTGTTGAAAGACAAATCCAGCCGGTCCGCCAGCGCCAGTCCCAGGACCCGTCCAGGCGCGACGTCTTACCTCGGGAAGACTGCGCTCAGACCGGTGCGGGCCCATTCCTGTGACAAGACTTTCAAAAGGTCGGACTTAACTGCGATTACGAACAACATTCGGATCGCGTCGATAGAGATGGTAAGCAACACGTTGATCGGAACAGATGTCATGCTTTCTTGGCCCACGCCTGGCACCAGCCTTTGGCATTGACAAGCTTGCCGCCCACAGCCGGGCAAGCGCCCCACGCTTCACCGGATTTGCCCTGATACAGCACGCAGTTAGAGCAGTTGTGGCCAGCGGCGTATGTGGGGTATTTCTTCGTGTCGACCTTGGTTGCGTCGTGCCGGTAACCGAGTGACGTTGCGAGCGGATCTTTTTCATCGAGCCGCGCGGCTTGGGCAAGTGCCGAGCGTGCGCCTGCGGCCATAAGCGCGGTTGCTGGAATCACAGTCAATACGAACTGACGACGAGTAATCATGATTTCTCCTTATGAAATTGATGAGGTCGGTAAAGTGGTTCAGGCCACCAGCAGGGTTTCGCCGGCGAGATTGATCTTGCAGTTTTCCATGCGGGCTCCGCAGAGAAACGGCGCCTCGTTGCACACTTCAAATTCGGCGTCGCGTGGCAGGCCCCCGATGTAGTCGCCTACCGCTTTTCCTTCCGGAAATTTCACGACCGCGAAGCCGGTGATGACTACTGGAACCTTGTAAGTGACCATGAGACGGCGCCTTTCTGAATAATTGAACTGTTAATGAATCGCTATAATAGCGGTATTCTTGTGTATGTCCAGTAATTGAACCATAACAGTTAGAATATATAGGGTCAATATCGGGTCATTACTGTATAATCGCAGGTAATCCAACGAAGCGGAGGAAAAAATGAGCGTTAAAGAAAGTTCGGGTGATTTGAGCGCTGGCGCGTACCGTAGCGGTGTCGCGGCACGGCTGGCGGGCATACCGGTCGAGACGCTGCGTGTCTGGGAGCGCCGGTACGGCGTGATCGGCCCACGCCTTAGTCCGCGCGGCCAGAGGCTGTATTCATCGGTGGAAATACGTCGCCTCGCCCTCATCAAGCAGTTGGTGGACATGGGCCACCCCATCGGCGCTATTGCAGTGTTACCAACGGATGCGCTGAACGCGATGCACGCGAACGCGAGAACGCTGGCGGGGCCATCAGGCCTCGCTCACGACGACGAGTTGCGTGAGACGCGGGTCGCGCTCGTCGGACCATTGATCTCGACTCGGTGGCTGGAAGAAAATCGTGCGGGCAGCGCGTTAAGAGTCATCGGGCGCTGTGTGAGCGTCGCGGACGCAGCCAAGTTTTTACGCGATACGCTGGCAGATGTCGTCGTCATCGAATTTCCGACCTTGAGTGATGCATCGGTCGAGACTGTTGCTGGCGTGAAGGACGCATCCGGGGCCGCGCAGGTTATCGTTCTCTACCGTTTTGCGCCGAGCGCGGTGATTCGGCGGCTGCGCGTGGCGGGCCATGAAGTTGCACGCGCGCCGTCGGATGCGGCCGAGATCGAGTCGCTTTGCCGTGCCCTGTTGCGGCGGCCCCAAGCGCAAACGACGGCTGTCGCGCGAAGCGCGGGCGCCGGGACGCCACCACCGGCGCGATTCGACGAACGCGCACTGTCCGAGATTGCTGCCGCGTCTACCACCGTCTACTGCGAATGCCCGCGCCACCTCGTGGAACTGGTGCTGAGTCTCGGCAGCTTCGAACGCTACAGCGCTGAATGCGCGAACCGCGCCCCCGACGACGCAGCGCTGCATCGTGATCTCGAGCTCACGGCTGCGACCGCTCGACAGATGATGGAAGATGCTCTCGTTCGCGTGGCCGTTGCCGAGGGCTTCCCGGTGCCGCCCAGTGCGGTTCATGAATCATGAGCAGCGGTGGATGGCGAATTCCTGATATCCCGTTCGTCATAATCGGCAACGTAGGCGGGCATGCGTATGCAAGAGTCTGGTGCGGGACACCGTTATGCATCGTCCTCGACGGTTATGCCCGGTTCGCTCCGACCAGGTTTAATAAGCCCCGAGCATGCGGTAAGGGCACCCCGCAAGCGAAGCGCCGCGTCAAGAGCTTCGTCAACGGTTGGCGCAACGCAAGTGTAATGGCCCATCTTGCGACCGCGTCTTGCCTCCGCCTTGCCGTAGAGGTGCAGCGTCGTTCCGCAATCGGCCAGCAGCGCCTGCCAGCGCGGCGTGCCGTAATCCCATAAATCTCCCAGCAGGTTTTGCATCACCACCGGGCTACGCATAGTAGTGTCGCCCAACGGCAGTCCGGCAAGTGTGCGGACCTGCTGCTCGAACTGCGAGGTGCGCGATGCGTCAAGTGTGCTGTGACCGCTGTTGTGAGGACGCGGCGCAAATTCATTGACGAGCAGCAAGCCATTCTCGTCGACGAAGAATTCCACGCAAAGCACCCCGCAGTAATCAAGCGCTGTGGCAATGTTCAGCGCTGCTTCGCGTGCCTGCGCCGCGAGCGCGGACGGAATGCGTGCCGGGACGATGGACACATCGAGTATGCCGTCATTGTGGCGGTTCTCCGCCACTGGCCAAAGCGTGGTGCCGCCGTCGCTACCACGCGCGAGAACCACCGACAATTCCATCCGCAGATTGATCCGACGCTCAAGGACGCAAGGTGCGCCGCCCATCGCATCAAAGGCGTCACGCGCCTGCTTCACCGTCGCAATGCGAGCCTGGCCTTTGCCGTCGTAACCGAAGCGGCTGAGTTTGAGCACCCCGGGAAGCAGGGCAGCGATTTTTGTGTCATCCAGGTCCCCGACCGATGTCACCACCGAATAGGGCGCAGGGGAGAGTCCGAGTGCGGAAATGAAGCGCTTTTCGCGGCTGCGGTCCTGCGCGATAGCGACGCAATGCGCCGCAGGGCTGACTACGACATCGCGCGCGAGGCGTTCCAGCGCTGCGGTCGGCGCGTTTTCGGTTTCCACCGTTACGCCGGCACAGGTACGCGCCATTTCATCCAGCGCCGCGGCGTCGTCGAGCTCTGCGCAGAGGTGGGTATCCGCGACCGCCCCAGCTGTGCTCTGTGGATCCGGATCGAGCACCATTACGCGGTACCCCAATCGGTGCGCTGCCATGGTGAACATCCGCCCGAGTTGACCGCCACCCAGCACGCCCAGCCATGCACCCGGCGGAATCATCACAATTCAGGCAACGTCATCGCTGCCGCGTCCGCACTTTGCGATGCGCGAAATTTCGCCAATCGCGAGGCCACGGCAGAGTCCGTCACCGCCAGCATGGCTGCCGCGAATAGCCCGGCATTCGCTGCTCCTGCCGCGCCGATCGCGAAGGTTGCCGTTGGTATGCCGCGCGGCATCTGTACGATGGATAGCAACGAGTCCATGCCTTTGAGGTGGCGCGACGGAACCGGCACCCCGAGTACGGGCAGCAGGGTTATCGCCGAAAGCATGCCGGGCAGGTGCGCGGCGCCTCCCGCACCTGCGATGATGCAGTGCAGACCGCGCGCAGCCGCCTGTTTCGCATAATCGAACAGCAAATCCGGTGTCCGGTGCGCGGAGACCACCCGCGCTTCGTACCTGACACCGAGCGATTTCAGCGCAAGGGCGGCATGCTGCATGACATCCCAGTCGCTCGAACTGCCCATGACGACGCCGACTCTGATCAAAGGAGGATTCATGCCGCGAGCCATTCTGCGATGGAGTAATAGAAGGGGATACCCACCACCACGTTGAACGGGAAGGTAATGCCGAGCGACAGTGTCAGGTACAGCGATGGATTGGCTTCGGGTATGGCCATTCGCATCGCCGGTGGCACGGCAATATAGGAGGCGCTGGCGCCGAGCACCGCAACCAGCGTGGTTCCACCGGAGCCGAAGCCGAGCCAATAGCGCCCGACAGCGAGCCCCAACGTGGCGCCGAGTAGCGGCATGGCGATACCGAACGCAGTAAGGAACCAGCCCATTCTGCTGAACTCGCCAAGGCGTTGCGCTGCGACCATGCCCAGTTCGAGCAGGTAGAGGCAAAGCGCACCAAGAAATATCGTTTGATAAAAAGGCATCACTGCAGCGAGCGCATTTGGGGTTGCGGTGGCGCCAATCAGCATGCTGCCAAGCAATAGTACAACGCTGCCGTGACGCGCTGCGCCGGCGAGCATCTTGAGCATGTCGCCGCCCGCCGGCGAGCGCTTCGCGCTCGTCCGGCGCGCCGACTGCGCGAGTATCAGTCCGATGATGATTGCGGGCGTTTCCATAACCGCCAGCATGATGACCGGATAGCCTTCAAAGGAAACGCCCGTGGCTTGCAGCCAGGCGGATGCGGCGAGGAACGTCCCCGCGCTCACCGAACCGTAGTGCGCGGCAATCGCTGCTGCATTGAGTTTTTCCAGGCGGCCGAATTTGACGAGAATGAAGTAGGCAGCCAGCGGCAGCACCACGCCGAGCACAAGCGCAGCCAATACCGCGTGGACGGCGGCGCCCAGGCTGGCGTTGGCAAGTTCTGCCCCGCCGTGCAGCCCAATGCCAACGAGCAGGTAAATCGACAATGCCTTGACTAGATCGGGCGGGAATTTGAGGTCTGCCCGGCACGCCTGTGCTCCGGCGCCTAGTGCGAAGAACATGACGGCGGGTGTGAACAGGCTGGCAAGTGCGGTCATGGTTGACTTTCAAGTCAGTGAGTCCGCGCATGGTAAGTAAATCCATACATAGAGTAAAATGATATTTATTGACAGTTATAATAGGTAAAAGACTATGGTAATAAAGCATGCCGGGCGCGTGCCGGCAACCATGCGGCAGTTGCGCGTGTTTGATGCGGTGGCGAGGAATTCAAGCTTTAGCCGGGCGGCGACCGAACTGCATCTCGCTCAGCCGACAGTTTCGATGCAGGTCAAGCAACTGAGCGAAGCAGTGGGCCTTCCGCTATTCGAGCAGATCGGCAAGCGGATCTATCTCACCGATGCCGGCCGCGCGCTGCAAGCTACCGGCGCCGAGATGTTTGATGCATGGGGACGTTTGGAAATGAAGGTAGCCGACCTGAAGGGTCTTAAGCAGGGCCGGTTGCGCATCTCCGCAGTGACAACCGCAAAATACGTTGTTCCACGGTTGCTCGGGCCGTTTTGTCAAATGTATCCCGGCGTGGACGTATCGATGGAGATCGGCAACCGCAGCGCTATTATCGAAAGGCTCAAGCGCAACGAGGACGACCTGACTGTGATGGGCGTGCCGCCGCGCGGCATGGACATCGTCAGTCATTCCTTCGCTGAGAATCCTCTGATTATCGTCGCTCCGCGCGGACACGCGCTTGCAGGCGGCCGGCGCATTCCCTGGGCCAAGCTCGCAGGCCAGCCGTTTCTTATGCGCGAGCAGGGCTCGGGTACACGCCTTGCGGCGGATCGCTTTTTGCGCGAGCGCGGCCTGCACCTGAACGTGAAGATGGAGATTGGCAGCAACGAGGCGATTAAGCAGGCGATTGCCGGCGGAATGGGTCTGTCGATCTTGTCACTCCATGCCCTGGGTCCGGACGCCGCGCCGCGGTCGCTGATTGCGCTGAATGTCGAAGGTATGCCGATCCGCCGCCACTGGTACATCGTCCATCCCGCGGGCAAACGGCTTTCAGTGGTCGCACAGGCGTTTTATTCTTACCTCAAAGCCGAGGGCAGTCGGATCAAATATCCCTCTTTGGCGGGATTCTCTGACCATGGCGGCACAGTGCAGCGCGCTTAGTGTGATTGGATTTAACGCCGCGCGTGCGCGATGATTTCGCGCCGCCGCCATGAGCGGAGAATAGCGCCGCTTACGACGCCTCGACGACGTTGATGAGCGGGATCCTTCGTCCATCGCGCCGATGTTCAGTTAAGCGACCGTGGTGGCGCCTAAGCGGTCATATACGTCCCGGCTATCGCCGCACTTCCGGCTGCACCATCGACGGCGGATCGCTGGCCATCATGCTGTCTTCGAGGGCGATGTCGAGCATTTTATCGAGCTCTACGGGGTCCTGTTTCCGCGGGCCGGGCGACGGCAGTGCAACCTTCCGGGATTTGAGCATGTTGTAGCCCGCATAAGCGAGCGCTGCAGTGGTCAGGAGCGCAAGCGAGGGGCGGCTGGCGATCGAACGGAGGGCAAACATGGGCGTTCCTTTAGATAATTGACTCGTGAGATTACGTCCGTAGCGAGTCCACCGGAATCAGCGAAACGGATGTTCAGGTGTCGGCGGTGCCCTACAAGGACGCCCGCGGACTGCGCAACCGGCGCCAGGCGATCACCATTGCCGTAATGCTAAATAGCGTCCCCAATCCACAAAGCAGGACTATCGCGGCCGTGCGTAGCCTCGGGCGTGCACTCAGCGCGGGAAAATCGAGCGTATGCAGCGCCTGATACAGCCATCGATAGGCCCGCCTCGACCCATCGAGCTTTTCGAGCGGCGCGCCGTTCGCGCCATCGACCTGAAACCATACGCTGCCGCAGACGATCCGATACACCGGCGCGTCCGGCAGCGTCGATGCTGCCGGGTAATGGTCGCCTGCCGTGACCCGTACCGCTGGGGCGCAGTTGGAGTCGAGCCGTTGCGCAACGCGCGCAATATCCGCGGCCTCCAGAAACATTCCGCCCGACCGCGCGTTTTCGCCGACGACCGCGAGTTGTTGCGATTCGAGTGTAAAGCGTTCGCGACGATAAATGCGACCGGCGAACGTGAACCATTCGATTTCGCGCGCCTGCCCTGGGGCGAACGGCGGTGCGGCCGGCAAGCTCTTTTTCCATACTGACGAATCGACAAAGGCCGCAGTTTCGATAGCGGTCAGCTGGCCGTTCGAAAACAAGCGGCCGTGATCCATCGAGAGCCACCCGCTGAATATCCAGGTCAGCACGAAAACCAGGCAGCCGAGCCCGAGCCAGTGATGCCATGCCTGCCAGCCGCGGAATGGCGATGCGATGCGGCGCCGGACGATTCTGAGGCGCAACAAGCCGAGCACCGCGCCCGAGATCGCCGCAATCGTCGCGCCAAGCGAGAGCGTCCACACCGTGGCGTCCCACACGCGCCAGTGACTGCGCAGAACGGTCGGATAAACCCAATGGAGTACGCTGCCCACGTAATTCCATCCGCGCTGGTGCGCAGTCGTATCGCGCACGATTTCGCCGGTCGCCGACGACACATAAAATTCGGTACCCGCCTGGTCATCCAGTGCCAGGCGATACAGCGGGCGGTGGGCATCCAGCCCGTTGGACACCGTCCACTGGTCGTAGTCCGCGAGGTCCATGAATCTGATCGCGTTCGCCGCCATGCCGCGTTGGTGCGCATGGGCGGCAGCGAGCGTCACTGCGTGCTTCCCGGTGCGCACCGCGGCGGGCGCCAAATCCGCAGCGCGGACCGCTGTAATCCCGGCTGCGTGTTCGACGATGAACACCGGACCATCGCTGCGGGCAATCAACCGCACGCGTACGGCGTCGGGAAGCGCAGCGGCCGCCGCTGGCGCGCGCGGGGCGTCGCGCAGCGCCGCCGGATCGAGCGGCAGCAGGCCGGCCAGTCGTTCGGCTTCGGTCAACGCGGGAAACGGCACGAAATGCATCACGATGCCGGTCGCAAACCACATCGCGAAGAAGAGACAAAATGCGACGCCCAGCCAGCGATGTATCGATACCAGCGCCTGCATCGCAGATCCCGGGCCGAATTAAAACCGGAGTGTTGCTGAAATCTCGTAGCTGCGTGGTGCGCCGAGCAGAATCTGGTCGGGGTAGAACGGATCGCCCCAGGTCGCGTATTTTTTGTCGGTCAGGTTGCGCACCCGCAAAGTCAGCCGGGTGTTTTTCTGCACATCGATGAACGCGTACGCATCGGCGACGGTATAGGCGAGCATGGTGACCGTGTTGGCGTCGGTATTGAAGCGTTCGCCGACGTGGCGCACGGCAGTCCCGATTTCAATCGGTGCCGGAACATTGATGCGATACGACGCGCCGGCGTTGGCGACGATTTTGGGAACATTCGGTGGCGTATTGCCGGAAAAAGACCCGCCGGCGAAAACATAATCGGCATAACGCGCGTGCGTGTACGCGAAATTGGCCCAGATATTCCACTGCCGCGTCGGACGCACCGCAGCCGCGAGTTCGACGCCATTCGAAAGCTGTTTGCCGGCGATGTTGAGCGACTGGCCGCCCTGCGCGGTGTAAACGTTGTCGCGCTGGATATCGTACAGTGCGAGCGACCATTCGGCTTTGCGGTCCCACAACAAGCTCTTGATCCCTGCTTCGTAAGTGCGCGAACGGGTCAGGTTCAGCGGCTGGGTTGGCCCCAACAGGAAAGTGTTGTTGGCGGAAACGTCCGCGCCCGTCGCATATTGGCCGTAGAGCGTGAATCCCGGCATGGATTCCCAGGTGAATCCCAAGCGTCCCGTAGCGGGATACCAGTTGGTGGAGAACGGGAAACCGGCGCGCGGCAACGCCGCGGCGTTGAGCGAGGTGCGGTCCAGCGTAATCTCCTCGTAGCGCAAGCCGCCGATCAGCGCCAACACGGGCGTAATTTTCAGGCGGTCTTCGACCGCGAGCGCAATATTGCCGATGCGGGCGGTCTGCTGCTGGAGCACTAACGGCCCGTAAGTTCCGCGCGCTGGGTCGGTTAAAGTGACAGCATCCGAAGGAAAATTGGCGGCGCCCGGACGGTTGAAATCAAGCTTGCTGAATTCGAAGGCGACGACAGCTCGGTTGTCCATGCCCGCGAGTTTCCCGTCCCACTGCAGATCGGTCTTGCTGCCATACAGCCGCTGGCCATGCGCGACGTAGAAGCGGTCGCGGTCGACCAGTCCGGTAACGGCATTGAAGGCGGCGACTTCGCTGTTCAGGTACTGGCGCTGCGCCGCGTAGCCGTAAGCGAGCTCACGCAGAGTGAGATTTTCGCCAAGCTTCCACTCGAACCCGCTGCGCAGCCAGTATTCATCGGCCTTATTACGGTTGTCGAGCACATTATAGTTCGTGCGCAGCGTGCGGCCGTCGATGGTGACGGGGCCAAGATTGGTGCCGTTGAAATTCGAAACATAACTGCCGGTCACGATTCCGCCGGTGGCGTTGGCACCGGACGCGGAGCCCGCCACGAGCGGCGTGCCCCAGTAGGCATTGCCGCGATCCTGTTTGTATTCGAATGCTCCGAACAGCTTGAACGCAGGCGACACCCGGTAATCGAGTCCGGCCGACACGTCCCAGTTCTGCGTGTGCGTATCATCGATGTAACCGTTGGTGGAAGAGCGGTTCGCATCGAAGCGGTAATCCAGCCCCGCGACGGAAGTGCTGCCACCCGAGCCTAACCCCGCGCGTATGGTATTGAACGAGCCGTACGACAGGAAAGTCTCGCTTTCGATCGCGCCCGTATGCGGCCGTTTGGTCACGAAATTGACCGACCCGCCGGCGGCCCCTTCGCCGGACATCAGCGACGCAGAACCTTTAAGGAATTCGATCCGCTCGAGGTTGCCGGTATCCATCGTCCGCGACGTCATGTTCTGCGGGCCGATCTTGATGCCGTTGTAGAGCGTGTTGATCTGCGTGTTGGTGTATCCGCGCATCGAAAAAGCGGCCGGTTCGGCGGGAAAGTCGCCGGCGGTCACGCCGACTGCTCCCTGCGCCGCTTCCGAAACGCTGCGGTAGCCGCGACTGCGCATGGTTGCCTGGTCGATGACTTCGATCGTTGCGGGCGCTTCGCGCGCGGTAAGCCCGAGGCGGCTCGCGCTGTCCGCGGGCGCATCCATATTGAGCGGGGAAGGCCGTGTATCTTCGACGCGCACCTCCGGCAATCTCAGCTGGCCGTAGGCCGGAATCGCCAACATCGCCGCCGCGCAGACAATCACGCCTGCAGCGGACTGGACAATGTATCCATTTGCGCGCAGCACAAAAACTGGTTCGACCATACCGACGCTCCCGCGAATTATTGTTTTGCGAACGTGTTACCCGAGTTATTGAGGCTTTCCCGGTGCGGCAATCCGCTAATCGATCTTCACGCCGGCGCTCTTTACCAGCTCCGACCATTTCGTGGATTCCGACGCGATATAGCTCGCCACATCGCCGGGCGTGCCGCCCATAATGGTCAAGCCCATGTCGGCCACCCGTTTGCGGAAAACCGGCTCGGCGAGAATGGTGTTGATCCGTTTATTGAGGGCGTCGATGATCGCTCCGGGTGTGCCCGCCGGCGCCATAACCGTATACCACGTGCCGGCCTCGAGGCCGGGCATGCCGGCTTCGCGCGTCGTCGGCACTTCAGGCAGGACGCTCGACCGCGCGGGCGCCAGCACGGCGAGCGCGCGCACATTGCCGGCCAGCGCCTGTTGCGCGACCGCCGGCAGCAGATGGAATATGAGTTGGGTGCGATTGGCGATCGTGTCCTGGGTGGCGAGGCCGGGCGACACATACGGAATATGCCGCATCCGGGTCCCGGACATTTTCTGATACAGCTCGGCGGCCAGGTGCATGCTGCTGCCATTGCCCGCGGACGCATAATTCAGTTCGTCGGGCCGCGCTTTCACGTACAGGGTGAACTCCGCAAGTGTGCGCGCCGGCAGTGACGGATGCACGACCAGCACGTTCGGCACGCTGCCGAATTTGATGATAGGGGCCAGGTCTTTTTTTGCATCGAATCCCATGTTCGCGTACACGAACGGGTTGATCGTAAAAGTCGTGCCCGACGCGAACACCAGCACGTAACCGTCGGGGGTGGCTTTGGCGGCGAGCGCGGTGCCGATGTTGCCGTTACCGCCGCCGCGATTGTCGACGACAAAGTTTTGCCCCAGCGACTTGGTCAGCGCGTCCGCCAGCAGGCGGCACGACGGGTCGCTGCTGCCGCCGGGCGGAAACGGGTTGATCATGCGCACCGGGCGCACCGGGTAGTCTTTGGTTGCGTCGGCCGCTTGTACGGCAGTCGCCAGCAGCGCGATCGTGCAGGCAAGAATGTATTTTGTCATCGCTGTTCCCGCGGCGTAAAGGTCTCAGCGGATTATGCCCGATTTGCACGGCGGTCTGAGCAGCGCGCACGCCGTATAATCGCGGCTGGAAAAATCCGCGCAGAAAAAGGACCGAGCATGGCAAGGAAATCCGGTGCCGCAGTCAAAGCATTGCTGCCCGTCATCATTCCAAAAGGCAACATCCGCTACGCACCGGGCATGCGCGCAGGGCGCTGGATTTTTGCCACCGGCCACAAAGGGACTGCCGGCTATACCAGCGGGATCTCGCATGCCGTGCTTCAACCCGGTGCGCCGCGTTCGGCCAGCCCCAAACTGAGGCGCGAAGCGGAGCAGATCTTTCGCAACATCGCCGGGGTGTTCGAGGCCGGCGGCGGCGATCTGCGCAATATCGTGCGCGTCGACCAGAACTATACGTCGGGCCGCGCCGTCGAGTCGTATCACGACGCACGGCGCGCGATCCTGAAGGACCACATACCGCCGAGCACGTCGACGCTGACACAGGGATTTCTGCTGCCGGGCCAGGAAATCGAAGTGCATATGATAGGCATCGTGCCCGGCGGCGAATTTCGCGCGCGGCATATCCGTCCGGCGGAGCACGCCGTGCATGCAACTTCTGGTTACAGCCTCGCGCTGACGGCCGGCGATTACGTGTTCGTGGCAGGCCGCATGGCGGACTCGTTTACTTTCGGGGAAGGGCTCGCGGCCGAAGCCCGCCTGCCGGCGGGGCACTTGTGGAAAGGCCTGCCGATCAAGCTCGAAGCGGAATTTATCTTGCGCGAAAAAATCGCTCCCGCGCTCAAGGCGGCCGGCTCCTCGCTGCAGAACATCGTCAAGTGCCAGGTCTACCTGCGTGACGTCGACGATTTCGCGCCGTTCAACGAAGTGTGGACGAAATATTTTCCAAAGGCGCCGCCCGCGACGACCCTGATCCCGACCGCGAACCCGGGCTTTTTCCTGACGGACGCGCGCATCGAGATCAATACCATTGCGTTGACCGAGGCCGGCAAGACGAAGAAGACCATCGTCGACGGCGGCGTCGCGCCCGCGTACCGCGGTTACAGCCAGGCGGTGCGCGCCGGCGATTTGCTGTTCATCTCGGGACTGCTGGCGACCGATGGCGAAGGACTGGCGCGGGCGGCGAGCATGGATCCGTCGCAACCTTATTTTGGCTCGAGCGTGCAGGAGCAAATGCAGGTTCTGCTGGTTAACGCGCAGAAGATCTGCCGTGCCGCCGGGACTTCGCTGGCAAATGTCGTGCGCATCCAGCAGTACCACACGGACTTGCGGGATTTTTTCCCCGCGTACCAGGTCTGGGAGCAGCACCTGCCCGGGCAGTATCTGCCATTCTCCGCGGTCGAAGTGCCGTTTCTGCCGGTGCCCGGCTGTTGCGTGCAGCTCGATTTGTGGGTGTATGCACCGTGACCGCATAGACGTGCGGCCCCTGTTGATGCGCGCATTGCGCCGGCTGTGCGCTTGATGGCGCTGAACCTGATTTTCGCAGTCACGCTGATCGGTTTTATCGGCGTGAATGCGTCGCGCGTCGTGCTCCAGCTTTATGCGCTGGACCTGGGCGCGAGTCCGACCCAGGTCGGCGCATAAAGCTGGAGCACGACGCGCGACGCATTCACGCCGATAAAACCGATCAGCGTGACTGCG
>JBKJMN010000102.1:0-6283 GCA_046596405.1 Burkholderiales bacterium | reverse complement strand
GCATGAAAACCATCAAGCAATGTTTATGTGTGATGGCAGTAGCGGCGCTGGGCGCGCCGGCACTGGCCTGCGCGCAGGCCTATCCGGCGAAAACCATGCTGATGATCATGCCGCTGCAGGCGGGCAGTTCGGTCGATGTGGGCATGCGCATCGTGACGCAGAAAATGGCGGAAAGCATGGGCCAGCAAATCGTAATCGACAATCAGCCGGGCGCGGCGGGACTGATCGGCACTGAGCGCTTTATGCGCTCAGCCCCGGATGGCTATACGCTCGCGACGCTCAACGACAGCATTCTCACGATGATTCCAAACCTCTACAAGAAGGTCGCTTACGATCCGCTCAAAAGTTTCGCGCCGGTGAGTCTGGTGGCGTTCAATACCTGGTTGCTCGTCACGCACCCGTCGCTGCCCGTCAGGTCGGCGCGCGAATTCGTGGCGCTCGCGAAGGCGCGTCCCGGCGAAATCAACTACGCGTCCGGCGGTCAGGGGAGCCCGCAGCATATCGCGATGGCGATGTTCGAGTCGGCGACGGGCGCCAAACTGACGCACGTGCCATATAAGGGCACCACGCAGGCGACGCTCGATGTGATCAGCGGCCACATTCCGGTGATGTTCTCGGCGACTTCACTCGTCATCGAGCAGATCCGCGAGGGCAAGATACGCGCGCTCGCCGGTGGCGGGGCGCGGCGCCTGGCTTTGCTGCCGAACGTCCCCACAGTTGCCGAATCGGGCGTGCCCGGTTTCGATTTCAATACGTGGATGTCGATATTCGCGCCGCTGAATACACCGAAAGAAATCATCGCACGTCTCAACGCCGAGATAACCAGGGCGCTCGCGCTGCCGGAAGTAAAGGAGCGCCTGGTCGCTATCGGCTTCGAGATCGACGGCTCGCCGCCGGAAAAACTCGCGGCGGTCACCAGGGCGCGGCTCGAGCAGATGCAGAAGATCATCAGGGACGCGGGCATCGTCATCCAATAGGTGCGTGGCAAAGAGAGCGTGAGTCCTTCGAGTTCCTCATGCGGGTTTAAACAATGCACCGCACAATGATCGTTCCGTTATGAAATCCACACCGCCCGTCATCGCCGTTTTTACGAAGAACCGCACGAATCCGGCGTACGCGGCCGCGCGGCTGGGCGCCGACCGCACCGCTGCGCGCATGGGCGCGCGCGCCGTGCATTACGTGCCGGAGAAACCCGACGACGCCGCGCAACAGATCACGCTGATTGATGCCGCGCTCGCGACACGTCCAACCGCGTGCGTGCTGGTGCCGGTGCATCCTACCGCCGTCAACGCGGCGATCCGTAATATCGAAGCGGCCGGCGTGCCCATCGTCGGGTTCATCAATCGCTTCACTGAGCCGGCGCACCTTGTCAGCTTCGTGGGGTCGGAGGATTATCCGCTCGCGTTTGATATCGCAACTTATTTATGCGAGCACCTGCGCGGGCGCGGCGACATCGTGATCGTCGAAGGGCCGCCCGAATCCGTGACGAGCCTCGAGCGCGTGCGCGGGTTTCGCGCTGCGGTCGCGAAATACCCCGCGCTGCGCATCGTGGCCGCCATCGACGGCAACTATCAACGCGACGATACGTTGCGCGCAGGCGGGCAATTGCTCACATCCGCATTGCACTTCGACGCGATACTCGCGGCCAACGACGTGATGGCGCTCGCGATGCTCGAACTTTTGGATGGCGCGGGTCGCACGAGCGTGGTGACCGGCATCAACGCCGTCCCCGCCGCGGTCAGCGCGATCAAAGCGGGAAGGTTGCTCGCTACCGCCGACTTCGACGCCATGAAAATGGGCTGCATCGCGACGGAGGCCGCCATCCGGCATACGCGCGGGGAGCGCGTGCCGCGGGAAATCGTCCTGCCCGTGCAAATCGTCGCGCGCGCGAATTGCGGGCGGTGGGACCAGCCGTTTGCCGACCGTGCCTGTCCGCGCTGGGAGGACGTTCTCGCATAAGGTCAGGAATCGTCGCTCCCGTGCGGCGGACGCCCGGGAGTGCGCGGGCTGAGTGTTTCGCATCAAGCTGCTAGAATCGCTGTTCGCTTGCAGCGCCCGCACTAACGGAGAAAACGCATGGACACCACGACCCCCGCGGCACCGACCAGGACGACCGCTTCCGTACCCAAGCGCACCACCTACAAAGGTGCGGAGATCATGGTCGAGTACCTGATCAGGGAAAAGGTGCCGTATTTATTCGGCGTATGCGGGCACGGCAACATCGGCTTTCTCGATGCGGCGTGCAGCGCGGCCGATCGCATCCGGACGATCTCGGTGCATCACGAGCAGGCCGCCGGCTATATGGCCGATGCCTATTACAAGGTGAAGCACCAGCCGGTCGCGACTTACACGTCCTGCGGTCCGGGTTCGTGCAATATGCCGGTCGCGCTCGCGGGCGCGATGATGGATTCCTCGGCATTCCTCGCCATCACCGGCAACGTGCCGACGACCCAGTTCAACCGCATGCCGTTCCAGGAAACCGGGCGCTATTTCCAGGGCGACTTTCCGTCGGTCATCCGTCCGCTCGTCAAAAAAAGTTTCCAGCCGACGCGCGTCGAAATGCTGCCGCTGGCGATGAAGCAGGCGTTCGGCCTCCTGCGCACCGGCCGCCCGGGCCCGGTGAATATCGACGTGCCGCTCAATATTTTTCAGGAAACCGCGGAGGTCGAAATTCCGGAACCCGATCCGCTGGTCATGCAGCGTTCCCCCGGCGATCTCGGCGCGCTCGACCAGGCGCTCGACCTCTTGATCGCGGCGAAACGCCCGGTGATTCTGATCGGCCAGGGCGGGCTCATCGGCGAAGCGACGCAAGTGCTGCACGAATTCCTCAAGGTCATGCGCATCCCGGTAGTGACGAGCCCCAACGGCAAGGGCACGCTTGACGAAACGCACGAGCTCTCGTTCGGTCCGATGGGCAGGAACGGCCCGTATGCCGCCAACGAGGCAACGCGCAATGCCGACGTGATTCTCGGGCTCGGTTGCAGTTTCGACGACCGCGCGACGAGCGCATGGATCAGCGGCTACACGCTGACGATACCGCCGACCAAGCTGATCCAGATCGACAACGACCCGTCGGAAATCGGCCGCAATTATCCGGCCCACCTCGGCATCCTCGGTGATATCCGCGCGAGCCTCGAAGTGCTCGTGCGGCGCGGTCGCGAGAAAATAAAGTCCGCGCCAAAGACCTACGACGACTGGGTCGGCAAGCTCAACGATTGCAAAAAAATCTGGGACGATTACCAGAAGCCGTTTGCCGAATCAGACCAGTCGCCGCTGCGCCCCGAGCGTTTGCTCAAAGGCTTGTCTAACGTCATCCCCGAAAACGCGATATTCGCAACCGACGTCGGCGTGCACCACAACTGGGTCGTGCAACTGTGGAAAGCGCGGCGCGCGCGCCATTTGCTGCAGTCGTGGGGATTTGCCTCGATGGGGTTCGCCACGTGCGGCATCCTCGGCGCCAAGCTCGCGCAGCCGGAAAGCCCGGCGATCGCGGTGGTCGGCGACGGCTCGTTCCTGATGACGCCGCATATTCTGTTGACTGCGAAAGAATACGACATCCCCGCGGTATGGGTGGTGTGGAACAACTACGGCTACTGCTCGATCCGCGATATGCAGCTCGGCATGTTCGGCCAGGAGCTCGCGACCAGCTTCCAGATCGACAAGACCAAAGAGCTCTTCAGCACCGACTTTGTGATGCTCGCCAAATCGATGGGCGTCGATGCTGCGCGCGTCGACCGCGCCACCGACCTCGAGGGGGTGCTCGAAACCGCGATCAAGGCCAACCGGCCCTATCTGGTCGAAGTGCCCGTCGACCGCGACATCCGGCCCGTCGGCACCGGCACCTGGCAATTGCCGCCGTTTCCGCACGCCGAGCCGAATTTCAGGAAGCTCGCGGGACTCGAAGGTAAATAGCAGAACCTTTTCGCAATGCTCAAGGAGGCAGTCATGGGGGAGACACACATGCGCGCGGCCGGCGTACTGTTGCTGGCATCGATTTTCGGGGGTTGCGCGACCCTGCCCAACACAGTGTCGCAGATGCAGATGACGGCGCGCGACGGGGCGGTTTATCACGGCACGGTTCAGTACACGGCGCTGGCTGCCGTCACGATCACGGTGGAAATCGACCGCCGCCTTTTTCGGGGCAACGCCGAGCTGACGACCGCCAATACGACGTTCGGGCTTTACCGCCTGTATGGCCCGCCCGACGCCGCGCCGAAAACCACGGAAACGTTGAGCCGCACCAACTACACCAGGGCTATTCTGTCGTCAACGGACAGTCGCAAACTGACCTGCGATTTCACGGATGTCGGCGGCAACGACGCGAGCGGGTTGTGCGTGGACGATTCGAAGCGCGTTTACGACGTAGTCTTCCGCTAGCCCGCGCATCCGCTTTACTCACTCCGGCTTGATGCCGGCTGCCTTGACGACCTTGCCCCACCGCGCGAGCTCGCTTTTGAGATGGTCTTCGAATTGCCGCGGCGAGGTCGTGGCTATTTCGAGCGAGAGATTCGCGAATTTCGCGCGCACGTCCGGCGCCTGCATCGTTACGATCACGGATTTATGCAATCGCGCGAGGAGTTCGGGCGGCAGGCGCGCGGGCGCGAACACGCCGAACCAGTTGGTGACCAGCATGCCCGCCAAGCCGTTCTCCTCGAACGTCGGCACGTCGGCCAGCGCGCCGATGCGCTGAGCGCTCGAGACGGCCAGCGCGCGCAAGCGGCCTGCGCGCACGTGCGGCGCCGCGCCCGGTACCGTCGGGAATGCCGCCTGCATTTGCCCGCCGATGACGTCGGTCTGCGCAATCGCGATGCTCTTATACGGGACGTGCACGATGTTGACGCGCGCGGCGAGCTTGAAGAGTTCGCCCGTCAAATGCGTGATCGAGCCGGTGCCGCCCGAACCGTAATTGAGCTTGCCCGGCTGCGCGGCCGCCGCGGCGATGAACTCGTTGAGATTCTGCGCCGGAAAGCCCGGATGGATGACGAGCACCTGCGGCGCCGTCGCGAGCAGCGTGACCGGCGTGAAATCCGTGATCGGATCGTACGGCACGTGGCGCAGCACGTGCACGTTGATCGTGTGCGGCGAGTCGCCGATCAGCAGCGTGTAACCATCAGGCGCTGCCTTCGCTACCAGTTCGCGTCCGAGAGATCCCGATGCGCCGGGCCGGTTGTCGATGACGAACTGCTGGCCGAGCGTCTCACCGAGTTTCTGACCGACGATGCGCGCGACGGTATCGGACGAGCCGCCCGGCGAGTAAGGCACGACGACGCGCACGGGGCGGGTCGGGTAGTTGAGGTCGGCGCCGTGCGCGAGCGTGGGTGCGGCCGCGAGCGCCAGCGTGCAGGCCAGAAAAATCGCGCTCGATTTATCCGACTGCATTTTTTCAGTCGCCTTTGACGCCGGCTGCTTTCACGACCTTCGTCCATTTCTGCATTTCCGCGCGCAGAAATTTGCGGAATTCTTCAGGCGCCATGTATTCCGCATCGACACCTTCCTGCGAGAGCTGTTCGCGCGCTGCGGAAATCGCGCATTAAACGCAGCCGCGGCACCGGCCGCCGCGCAAAATAAAATTCCGTAACGCATGGTAAATCTCCTCGATGGCGCCGCTTATCCTTGCCGTGTCTGGATGGCGGCTTTGTTGCTGCGGACGATTGTGGGCCGGCGCGCGGTTTTAATCCAGCCTCGCACCCGACTCCCTGACGATTTTCGCCGATTTCACGATTTCATCGCGCACGTATTGCGCGAACGCAGCCGGCGTCTTGACGACCGGCTCGGCGCCGAGCGCAGCGAGGCGTTCGGTCAGCTTGGGCGCGGTGATCGCAATGCCGATTTCGCCATTAAGTTTTCGCGCATCTGCCCTCCGATACTGCTGGCTCATTGCGCCGGCGCGCGCCGCCGTCGCACCGTTGTGGTAAATTTCCTGCGCGCGCAGAACGCTGCAGAAACAGCGAAGCGGCGCGCCGTAACCTGGCGTGAGGGAAAACCGCAGGTCTGCCCGCGAACTGCGCGGCATTGCGGTGGTGCCGGCGCAAGAACAGAGTACCGGAATCAGGCGTTCCGGCAGCTACAACGCGGACGGTGGTCGCCGCTAAAACCAATCCAACGGGAGGAACGATGGCAGACAAGGATGCAAGTCCGAAAACAGGCCGCCGGCAGTTTCTGAGCAGCGTCATCGCCGCCGGCGCCGCCAGTGTCGTCGCATCATCGAATGCGCGCGCTGCCGACACCGTCGATAAACCCGCCGCGCCACGCGCGCCCTCGGCGCTGGCGCCCTCGGGCAGGG
>JBKJMN010000283.1:0-23676 GCA_046596405.1 Burkholderiales bacterium | reverse complement strand
ACGCTCTTCGCGTCAGCCGCCTATGCCGGTGCGCCCCCCGTACTCACGGCGGCGGGGACCTCACTCGGGTTCACGCTGAACACGGTAGTCAGCGGACTGCCGACGAATAACGGCAATTCGTACGATGTCCTCGGTTCGGCGATCAACAGCGATGGCAACATCATTCTCAACAACTCGAGCACTAACACCAACTATGTTTTCAAGGATTTGAACAACCAGACTGCGGCCGACGCACTGAGCTCGACGTCGTTCACGGGCTTCGCCTCCGCGTTCGCATTTTCTAATGGCTCGGTATGGGCGTCTGCCGTGGGGGGTAGCCTGGCCAGGCTCAACAACAACGGCTCCATCGCGCAGGTCTATTCGAATATCTCGGCCAACCAGGGTCTGTGGACAAACCCGATCACCGGGCATCTGCTTTCGGGCAATCCGCTGTACGACATCAATGTCAGTGGCGCCGTCCCGACCCAAACACTGGTCAACGGCAGTTTCAGCGCCGACGGCATCACCGTTTCACTCGACGGCAAATTCGCGTACGGCAGCTCCGGGACGATAGTAGATTTGACCACAGGCGCCATTGTCGGTAACTTCGGCAGCGTGTCGGGCGCAGACGGCATGGGCATAATCAGCAGCCTTAATCCCGCACTCAACGGCAATATCATCGTAAACACAACCAACGGCAATATCGTGATGGTCGACCGCACGACCTTCGCGCAGACCATCATCGCCAGCGGCGGCGGCTACGGGGATTACACGTCGCCGGACTACACCAATGGCACTTTGCTGTTGAGTTCGTCGAACAATCTGCTTCGCCTGGGCTGCGGCGGTGCGTGCACTATCGGCGTAACGCCGCTACCCGAACCCGAGACGTATGCACTGATGCTCTCCGGGCTGGGCTTGATCGGCTTCATGGCCCGCCGCAGAAAAACCAGGTCCGCCTGATATTTCCGCCGCACCCGAATAAACCCCGCTGCGGCGGGGTTTATTTTTTTAAGCCGGGATTTGAGACGCCACTGCGCTTTTTCCACGTGCTTGCGCGAATGCTGCGGCTGGAATACCGTGGTGCTCCGCGGCACCACTTGCAAAGATGCGGCGGATGCCGGTCGAAAATAATCAATTCAGCTCAGGGAGGAAACCATGAATCGCATCAGCCTCGTTATGCTCGCGAGCCTATTAGTTCTGACATCGACGGCGCAAGCCCAGGCACCGGCTGACCCCGCCGCCGCGGCGCCACCCAAGCCCCCGCTGTTCGAGACCAAGAAAGTCGACGGGACCGACAACGTCTACGCGTTTCGCTATGCGAACAGCCAGTCGATGTTCGTCGTCACCTCTGCCGGCGTCATCGCGACGGATCCGATCGGCTATGGCCGTCCGGAGGCCGTTGACGCTTACCTCGCGGAGATACGTAAGGTCACCGACAAGCCGGTCAAGTACGTAATTTACAGCCACCATCATTTCGACCACATCGCCGGCGGCAAGCCGTTCAAGGATGCGGGCGCGAAGTTCATCTCGCACAAGCGCGCGAAAGAGCGCCTCGCCGCGCTCAAGGATCCGCACACGGTCCTTCCCGACGAGACGACGGGCAACGCCAAGCGCGTCATCAAGCTCGGTGGCACGACGCTCGAATTGCATTACGTCGGCCTCAATCATTCGGACAGCACGCTCGCCATGCTGCTGCCGAAAGAGAAAGTGCTTTTCGTGGTGGACGTTCTGCCGGTCGGCCAGGTGCCGGGCCGCGGCATGATCGATTTTTATCCGCTCGAAGCGGAGGGCGCCATCCAGCGCATCCTGAAACTCGATTGGGACCGCCTGATCCCGGGACATCCCGGCGTGGGCGGCCGTTTCGGCACCAAGGCCGATGCGCAGGCCCAGCTCGCTTTCCTGCAGGAGGCGTCCGCCGCGGTGAAAGTTGAAGCGCAACAAGGCAAATGCTGGGACCCCGTCGAGAAGGAAGTGAAGCTGCCCAAGTACGCAAGCTGGCCCGGCTACGAAGCGAACCTGCCGTTCGTGCTGCGCCGCTATTGCGGGCTGTGGGGACGCGGCACCTGACGATTGCCGCAAGCAAAGACAGGCAGAGGGCGGACGCTATAATCTGTCTGCCCTCTTTCATTGCGCCATTACCCATGACCGCGGTCACCGCCGATATTTCGTACACGCTCGACACCGGCAAGAAACTCGTCAACGAGACTTACGGGCCGAACAACATCCATCGCCGCCATATCGGCACTATGGACCCGCACCCGATGCCGGTTGCGGACGGCAGGCCGCGTGCAGCAGAATTCTCCCTCGATGAGAACGGCTTCGCGTTCGTCGAGCACCAAACCAGGGTTGCAGATTTTTTCGCCAAGGACAGGCTGGAAGCAGACTACTATCCGGAAGTCGAAGCGCTCATCAAACAAGTCTCCGGCGCCTCTCGCGTGGTGGCCTTCGATTACACGCTGCGCTCGGGCAACGAGGCCGAGCGCGAGGCGAAGCTCGTGCGCGAGCCGATACTTTCGGCGCACAACGATTACACCGAATGGTCGGCGCCGCAGCGCGTGCGCGACCTGTTGCCGGACGAAGCCGAGACTCTGCTCAAAGGACGCTTCGCGATCATCCAGGTGTGGCGCGCGATCAACCAGCCGATTGAATCCAATCCACTGGCTATCGCAGATGCGCGGAGCGTCGAGTTCGACGACCTGCTGATCGCCGAACGCCGTTATCCGAACCGGGTCGGCCAAACGTACCGTCTTCGCTACAACGAACACCATCGCTGGTTTTATTTTCCCAGAATGACGCGTGATGAAGCGCTGGTATTCAAAGTGTTCGATTCGGCGCAGGATGGCCGCGCGCGCTTCACCGCACACACCGCTTTCAAGGATCCGGGAACTCCACCCAACGCGCCCCCGCGCCAGAGCATAGAGGCAAGAGCGCTGGCTTTTTTCTGACGCTCAGGCGGTCAATTTCCCGAGATAAGCAGGCCCCGCGTGCGCCATCCACTGCGCGGCAGCAAGATGGCTGAACGCAATGTGCGCTTCCAGATCGACTTCGTTGAACGTATGGCGCGCCTGGCTCGCGCAGATGATCACGCCGAGCGCCTCTTCGCCCCACATCAGCGGCGCGAAGACCGCCGAACCCGCGCGGAAAGTTTCGAGGATTTTGACGAACGATTGGTGGCTATCGGTATTCGCGAGCAGCATCGGCTGCCGGGTTTTCACCACGTGTCCCGGATGGCCGAGCTCGATGCCGATCTTCATGTGTCGCTGCTCTGGACCGAAATTGACCGGCGCGACCAGCAGGTTGTGCTGCCGGTCCGGCGTGATCACGAAGCAGCAGCAGGCGAACTGCTGTTTTTCACCTTCCTTGAGATTGCCGGGCTGCAGATGCGATTCGCGGTCGCCCAGCAGTTGCGGCAAAGCTTTGGTGATCGTCCACAACGCTTCTTCAGGCCCGGCCGCCGAGCTGGCCTCGCTACCCGCGGTGCTCAAAACGCGCAACGCCTCTGCGCGAAACGCGGCCATGTCACGCATCAGTCGACTTTCGCGCCGGACGCCTTGACGATGCCCGCCCATTTCACGATTTCGGTTTTGAGATAGACCGCGAATTCGTCGGGCGTGCTGGTGCGCGTTTCGAAACCCTGGCTGGTCAGTCGCTCCTTCACCTCCGGCAACTGCAGCGCCTTCACAATTTCCACGTTGAGCTTGTTGATGACGTCCTTCGGCGTGCCAGCCGGCGCGAGTGCCCCGTACCAGTTCTCGAGTGCGTAGCCGCCGAGGCCCGCTTCGGCAAACGTCGGCAGATCGGGGGCGACCGCCGAGCGGCCGGGACTGGTGATGCCGAGCCCGACCAGCTTGCCGGCTTTTACATGCGGCAACGCCGCGGGCAGGCTGACGAACGCGGTATTCACTTGTCCGCCCAGGAGATCGGCGATCGCGGGCGCAGCGCCCTTGTACGGAATGTGCGTGAGCTCTATGCCCGCCGTCGCGTTCAGGAGTTCGCCCGCCAGGTGATGCGGCGTGCCGCTGCCGGGAGAGCCGAAGTTGTACTGCTTCGGCTTCGCCTTGGCGAGCGCGATCATGTCCTTGATCGTCTTCGCCCCGACCGACGGACTGGCGACGAAAATGATGGTCGCCGCGCCCGTGCGCGCGATGGGCGCGAAATCCTTCACCGGATCGAACGACAATTTGCTGTAAAGGCTGGGATTGATGGCGAACGAAACGATCGCCATCAGCAGCGTGTAACCGTCCGGCGCGGCCTTGGCGACGATATCGGCGCCGATGTTGCCGCCCGAGCCGCCGCGGTTGTCGATCACCACTGCCTGCCCCATGCTATCGGTGAGTTTCTGACCCACCGTGCGGGCGATGATGTCGGTGGGGCCGCCCGCCGGAAACGGCACGATCATGCGGATTGTTTTATGCGGATAAACCTGCGCCGAAGCCGCCGCGCTCGCTGCCGCCAGCGCCAGCGCGGCAAACCATTTCATCATTGCCTGCATATATGACCCCTGGTTGATTTCCGGTACGGAAGCACCGATTATTGATCTTTACCTAACCGTATGACAAATGGGTAGCGTGCCAAAAGCTTCCCTCACCCTCGGTCCCTCTCCCGAAGGTAGAGGGAAGGTAAGCCGGCAGCCGCGGTGTTCGTGCTTCTATACATCAGCACGAACGGACTTGCTGCGGACTTCGGGGGCGGACGACGGTGCGTGCGTCACGATCGATTTCAGCGCCGGCGCGGCGGCGGGAATCTTGCCGGTGTCGGGCAACGGACGCCGTAGCGCGGGTATCGCGCTGAACGCCTGCTCCAGCGCCTGCGCCGCGCCGAGCAGCGCGCGGTCGCCGCGAAAGCGCCCGGTGACCTGCAAGCCGAACGGCATGCCGGCGTGATCGAGCCCGCACGGCAGCGCGATAGACGGGTTCGTTGTCAGCGTGATCACGTACGTGAGCGCCAGCCAGTGATAGTAATTGAGCAGCGGCTTGCCGTTCATTTCGGCGAGGTAGAGCTGCGTCCACGGGAACGGCGACACCGCGACTGTTGGCGACAGCACCAGGTCGTAATCTTCGTACATTCGCTGGTACCGGCGAAAAATTCGCGTCTGCTCAGACTGCGCCCACGCAACGTCGGCAAGCGACATGCGCGTGCCGGTCTCGTAATTAGCGCGCACGTTGGGCCCCAGCGAGGCGGGATCTTTCTCATAGAATTCGCGAAAGCGGTCGACAAAATTCAGCGCGCGAATGACATCGAAGCAGCGGTGCGCGTCGCCGAAGTCGAATTTCACTTCGTCGCACGACTTGAACATATGCCGCATCGCTTTGATCTTGTCGCCAAAGACGCCGCGTATCGACTGCTCGACGGGACAGGTGCCGAAATCCTCCGTCCACGCCACCCGCAGCGAGCCGGGATCGACCAGCACGGGCGGCGCGAACCCGCGGCCATCGACCGCATACGACAACGGGTCATATTCATCCAGCGCCGCTTGCGCCGCGAGCAGCAGACAGGTGTCAGCCACCGTGCGTCCCAGCGGACCGGCGACCGAAATCGGCGTCCACCCGAGCGAGCGGCGGTCCGAACCGACCAGTCCCGGCGATGGACGAAACCCCACGACTGCGCACATCGCCGCCGGTATGCGCAGCGAACCTCCGGTATCGGTGCCGCTGCAAAGCGGCAGCATGTCGCATGCCAGCGCCACCGCCGAGCCGCCGGACGAGCCGCCCGCGCTCAGGTTCGGATTGAATGGATTGCCGGTCGCGCCCCACACGGCGTTGCGAGTGTTCGCGCCCGCGCCGAACTCCGGCGTATTGGTCTTGGCCACAATGATGGCGCCGGCGGCTCTCACGCGCGCGACCATGCTCGAATCGACATCCGGCACATGATCGCGAAACAGCGGCGAACCGAAAGTCGTCAGCAGGCCCGCAGTTTCTTCCAGGTCCTTGATGCCGACCGGCAACCCGTGCAGTAGCCCCAGACTCTCGCCGCGCAACACCGCGGACTCCGCTGCATTGGCGGCCTGCCGTGCGCCCGCATAGTCCGTCGCCGCCATCGCGTTGACCAGCGGATTGATGCGCTCGATGCGTTCTATGCACGCTTCGAGCAACTCCACCGGCGAAATCTCCCGCGTGCCGATGCGGCGGCGTAGTTCGACCGCCGAAAGCGCAGCGAGATTGTGCGGTGCCGCCATATGCGCTTACGACAGACCGAAAATCTTCTTGCCCGCGACCGGCACTTTCGCCGTCAGCACATCACCCGACATCGCTTCGGTGATGTAAATCGTTTTGTAATCGGGCCCGCCGAACGCAACATTGGTCAGGTGATTGTGGTGGGGATTCTCCGCATACACGAGGTGCGTCGGCAGCATATTGGCGTCGAAGCGCCATACGCCGGTGCCGATGTGGCAGACGAGCAGCCCGTTGTCGCCGTCCATTTCGATACCATCCGGACCCACGCCGCCCGACATCTGCACTGCGACGCCGGTCTTCGACACCTGCCCGTCGTGCATAACCGGCAGCCGCCACACCTGCTGCGAGCGCGTCACGCCGACATACACGTGCTTGTCGGTGGTACTGACGGTGATGCCGTTCGGGCTCGGCACGTTGCTCGCGAGCCGCTGCAGGTCGCCGTTCGCTTTCAGACGGTAGACGCGGCCCGTCGGGTCGACGATGCCGGTCTGGCCCTGGTCGGTGAAATAAAGGTCGCCCTTGGAATCGAAGTTCAAATCGTTGCAGCCCTTGAACCCTTCGCTGTATGCGGTCCCCAGCAGCGACTCGATCTTGCCGCTCTTCACGTCTAGCACCATGATACCGAGCTTGTAATCGGCCACGAAAAGGCGCCCGTCCTTATGGAATTTCATGCCGTTGGGCCAGCCGTCGTACTGCACGACCAGGTCCCACTCGCCTTTCGGCGTGATGCGGAAAATGCGCTGGAAAGCCGTGTCGACGATATAGAGATTGCCCTCGCGATCAAAGGCGGGGCCCTCGAGAAAACACTCCACTTCCGCGTTCTGGCGGTTCGGATCGGACCATTGGGTACGGCCCTTGTTGCGAAATTTTTTCGGCACCGAAGTCCATACTTCGGCTTTGATGAGTTCGAGTTGCTTGAACGGATTAAACATGCTGAGAGCCTCTCCTGATGAATGACATGGTGAAGAACCTGACGACCATTTAAACGCGCGCGCCGAAAAACATCGGCGTGGCCGGCAATCGGTCTGACTTACCCCGGGGCTATGATATCGCAGAGCCAGCAGCAGGATTAAAAGCGCGCCGTTCTGGCACGATTCTCGCTCGGCAGTCAAAGCAATATACACTTGGCACAGAGCAATATTTGCGCCAACCCGTATCGGTTGCCGCCCACTCGGGAGTATTGTCAAATGAGATTCGTGACAGGTAATGCACGCCTCGCTGCCGCCACCTTGTTGTTCGCCGCGGCGACCGCCTCCGCGCAAAGTTATCCCGTGAAGCAGATCCGCTTCGTCGTGCCGTTTCCGCCGGGCGGCCCAGCCGACATCCTGTCGCGCACCATAGGCCAGAGCCTCTCCGAAACCTGGGCCCAACAGGTGGTCATCGACAACCGCGCCGGCGCGGGCGGCAACATCGGCGCGGAGATTGTCGCCAAGGCGCCGCCCGACGGCTATACGATGCTGATGGGTTTCGTCGGCACGCACGCGATCAACTCCAGCCTCTACCGCACCCTGCCGTTCGACGCCGTAAAGGATTTCGAGCCGGTGGCGCTGGTCGCCATGGTCACCATCATCCTCGTCGTGCATCCTTCGGTGCCGGTCAAAACCGTCAAGGAACTGATCGCTCTCGCGAAGGCGAAGCCGGGCGAACTATCTTTCGGCTCACCCGGCAACGGCACGCCGCAGCATCTTGCCGGCGAACTCTTCAACACCATGACCAGCGTCAAAATGGTGCACGTGCCATATAAAGGTGCGGTGCCGGCACTGACCGACCTGCTTGGCGGACGGCTGTCGATGATCTTCAGCAGCATGCCGCCGGCCCTGCCGCACGTGCAAAGCGGAAAATTGCGCGCGCTCGGCGTCACCAGCGCGACACGCTCCCCCGCCGCGCCGGATGTCCCGACCATCGCGCAATCCGGATTGCAAGGTTACGAGGTCATCAACTGGTACGGCGTGCTAGTACCGGCGAAGACGCCGAAAGAAATCGTCGGCAAATTGAATGGCGAAATTGTTCGTATCATGAACCTGCCCGCGGTAAAAGAACGCCTTGCCGCACAGGGCGCCGAGACTTACACCAGCACGCCCGAGAAGTTCGCCGACATGATCAGGACCGAAACGGAAAAATGGGCCAAGGTGGTCAAGTTTTCCGGCGCCCAGCTCGATTGAGCGGCAACTCGAATCGTCTATTCGCGCGCGCCTCCCTCGTCGATTAGCGGGCCTCAACAACGTCATTCCCGCGCACAAGAGCCTGCCCCGGCAGGTCATAGGCCGAAGGGAATCCAGCGGCGTTGATTCAGTCGTAAACTCACGCCTGGGCTCCCGCCTGCGCGGGAGCGACTGCGATTTTGATACTCCCAATGTCACTGCGCTTCATCGCCCACCTCGACATGGACGCGTTCTACGCGTCGGTCGAGCTGCTGCGTTATCCCGAACTGCGCGGCAAGCCGATAGTAATCGGCGGACGCCGGCGCACCGCGCAGGACGCTTCGGCTGAAACGGTTTTCCCGAAGCTGCGCGACTACACTGGCCGCGGCGTCATCACCACCGCCACCTACGAAGCGCGCGCTTTTGGCGTGAATTCGGGAATGGGCCTGATGAAAGCGGCCAGGCTCGCGCCCGACGCCCTGCTGCTGCCGGCGGACTTCGACGAGTACCGCCGCTATTCGCGCATGTTCAAGGAGACCGTGCGTGCGATCGCGCCGCACGTCGAAGACCGCGGCATCGACGAGATTTATATCGACCTGACCGACCTCGTCATGCAGGACACCGCCGGCAAAGCACTCGACCCGTGGGTACGCGCGCGCGACGTCGCCATGACGTTACAGCAGGCCGTGCACGAAGCGACCGGCCTGTCGTGCTCGATCGGCGTCACGCCGAACAAGCTGCTGTCGAAAATCGCCTCCGAGCTCGACAAGCCCGCGGGCGTCACGATACTGCGCGAGTCCGACCTGGTCGCGCGCATCTGGCCGCTCTCCGTGCGCAAGGTCAACGGCATTGGCCCGAAAGCAAACGCGCGGCTCGAAACCCTCGGCATCCACACCATCGGCGATCTCGCGAAAACCGAACCGGCGCTGTTGATCGAAAACTTCGGCAACAGCTTTGGCGCGTGGATGCATGAAGCCGCCCAGGGGCGTGACGAACGCGCGGTCGTCACCTACAGCGAACCGAAATCGATCAGCCGCGAAACCACGTTCGAGAGCGACCTGCACGCCGTGCGCGACCGCGACGAGCTCTCGCGCATCTTTACCGACCTGTGCGTGAAACTCGCGGGCGACCTTCTGCGCAAAGGCTACGCGGGCAAAACGATCGGGCTCAAATTGCGGTTCGACAACTTCAAGACTGTCACGCGCGATCAGACGATAGAGACGCCGACGCAGGATGCCACAGCGATCCGTCGCACGGCCGGCGAATGTTTGAGGCGCGTGCCGCTCGAGCGAAAGATACGCTTGTTGGGCGTGCGCGTCGGCGCGCTGAGCAGGCCGGGAGCGACGCCGACCCGAAAAACCGCGCCCGGATTGTTCGAATAGTTCGGCGAGCGGGCCCTACTCGACGACCGGCGTGCTCTTCTGCGAGGAAACGAATATAACCGCGTCAGATGTCGCGACCACGTCGTGTTCCTCGCCCGGTTGCGTGAACAGGTAGTCGCCCTGACTCAATTCCGCGCCGCCTATGCGCACCGACCCCGAGAGGACGACGACTTCTTCGGTGCCGTTATGTGCGTGGCGCGGAAACCGCGCGCCCTGCTTGAGACGCACCACCGAAGAGCGCCCCCCCGCCTCGTTATTTCGGAAAAGGCTGCGCGCAATACCCGCGTAGTCGGTGTCCGTCCATTCTCGGTCAGCCGCCTTATTGATCAGCACCGGGAACTCCTTCGAAAAGAGCTGCGACGCGTTGCACACTCATAAATTCCCCTTTTACGTTTAACGTTGCGGATCAGACAGCAACCCCGCGCAGATAAAAAAAGCTTCGTCAGGCTGACGATGCGCCGCGTAACAGGCCTTCTTTTTCAAATCGCAAATACAACTCCCTGCACACCCACGCATCGGTCGCGGCATAGGCGATCTGCTGCGGCGTCAACTGCGGCGCAGCCCAGTTCGAAGTCTTGGTGCCCTTGGTGATGCGGATGCCCATCACCATGCCGGCAAGGTTGCGCACGCCGGTCTGCGAATAGCCGGCGCGCCGCGCTGTGTGACCCAAATCGACAACGCTGTGTTCGGTAAAAGCGAACACATGCTTTAGCGTACGCAAATCGTCAGCCACCGCCACGCCGGCTTTCGCGATGCGCTTCTCGCCCAGCAGGTCCGCGAGCAAAGGAAACGCTTCCCGGTGACGCAACTGGAAGAGGTAAACAGCTTTCGCGCTGGCGGCCTGGAAGAGGCTCGGGTGGTAGCTCTCGCCTTTCCTGAAGGCGGGCCGCGTTTCGGTATCGAAGCCGACGACCGTTTCCTTCAGAAGATCCGCTTTCGCGCGCGCGAGTTCCTGCGGCGTTGCTACCAGGCACACTTCGCCTTCGAACTTGCCGATCGGCAGCTCGAGCATCGCTGCGCGGGAAATTTCTCGGGTGTCCATTATTCGATTTTCAGTTTCAATGTTTTGATGATGCGTTCGTTGCGCTGCGCTTCGGCGCGCAGGAAAGCATCGTACGCGTCGGGACTCATCGTAGCCGGCTGCATACCCTGGCGCGCCATCTGGTCTTTGACTTCGGGCAGTTCCATCGCTCGCACTATATCGGCGTTCAGTCGCTCAATCGCCGGCCGCGGGCCTGAGCGCGCAACCACGCCAAACCAGTTGAGCGCCTCGAATCCCGGATACCCCGCTTCCGCGACCGTCGGCACGTCCGGCAAAACGTCCGTGCGAACAAGCGAAGTGACGGCGATTCCGCGCAGTCTGCCGGCGATGACCTGCGGCGCGCTTTCGACGACATTGGAAACAAGCATGCTCGTATGGCCGCCCATTGCGGCGGTCGTCGCGGGCGCGCCGCCGTTGTAGGGCACGTTGATGATATCGATACCCGCCGTTTCGCGGAACAGCTCGCCGGCGATCCGTTGTCCGCCGAGGATGCTCGCGGTGGCAAACGTGAGCTCGCCCGGACGCGAGCGGGCGAGTGCAATCAGTTCCTTGACCGATTTAACGGGCAATGAAGGATGAACCGCAATCACGATTGCATTGGATACGCAGCGCGTGACGCCCGAAAAATCCTTGAACGTGTCGTACGGCAATTTGGATCGCGCATAAGGATTGATCGTGAAGCTCGGCGCGATCACCAGCAAGGTGTGTCCGTCCGCCGGCGCACGCGCGACGATTTCCGCGCCGATTGCGGTATTGGCCCCGGCCCGGTTCTCCACGACGATGCCTTGACCGAGCGAGCGGGTCAGCGGCTGCGCGAGCGTGCGCCCGATAATGTCCGCCGCGCCGCCGGGTGGGAAAGGCACGACAATTCTGAGTGGCCGATTTGGAAAGTCCTGCGCGGCTACAGCACCGGCAAACATCATAGCCATCAACATTACGCTCCGCTTACGCATACCCTTCCTCGCTCCGCGCTGGCTTGCCTTGGAGTGCCTGATGCCAAGAAACAAGCGTGTGTTATAGCCTGAATTGGTGATGGCAGGGCGCCCGGTGAAGCGAACGCTCATTGTATTCGCAAGACCAGCAACGCGGCCAGCGCCGATTCCGGCTTGGATGACCAGGCGGCATGCCTGGCTTCGCGTGCCGCGCCAAAATCCTGACAGCGCATCGCACGTTTCATGGGGGTCAGGCACTTTTATCGAGCCGCCGCTTAGCGGCGGATTTACGATCGTGCGAAAATAGCCGCGTGAATATGGTTACGACTTCTTGCGGCCTGATCGCGGCGGCCGCCATGCTCGCTGTCGGCGCACCGGTGCTCGGCCAAAGCCCACCCGCATACCCACAGAAGCCCGTCCGCCTGATCGTCGGCTTCCTGCCAGGCAGCAGCAATGACACGCTGGCGCGCTTTGTCGGCGGCAAGCTGCAAGACCGCGTCGGCCAGCAGGTCGTGATCGACAACCGGCCGGGCGCCAATGGCAACATCGGCGCTGACCTGACGGCGAAGTCCACCCCCGACGGCCATACGCTGCTGCTGATGTCGGTCTCGCACACGATGAGCGCGGCCGTATACGAGAAGCTCCCGTTCGATCCGGTCAAATCGTTCACGCCGATCGCGATGCTCGGGGCGGGACCGCTCGTGCTGGTGACGCATCCAGCGTTCGCGGCGGGCACCGTCAAGGCCGTCATCGAGCTCGCGCAGGCCAAGCCGAATACGCTTACGTACTCATCGGCGGGCACCGGCGGCATCAACCATTTCGGCGGCGCGCTGTTCTCGCGGGTGGCCGGCGTGCAAATGATCCACGTCCCGTATAAGGGGGGCGCACCGGCCCTGACGGACGTAATAGGGGGACAGGTGCAACTCATGTGGGGCACGATGCCGCTCACGCTGACGCAAATCCGCGCCGGCAAGGTCAAGGCGCTCGCCGTCACCAGCGCCAGGCGTTCGCCGCTATTGCCCGACACGCCGGCGATAGGCGAAGCCGGCGCACCCGGCGCGGAAATCAGCACGTGGTGGGGCATCATCGCGCCTGCCGCGGTGCCCGCCGCGATCGTTACGCGTCTGAACAACGAGATCGCCGCCATCCTCGTGACGCCGGATTCGGCGCAGCGTCTGGCCGCGGAAGGCGCCGAGCCGTGGCCGCTGACGGGCGCCGCGTTCTCTCGAGTGATGACGAGCGAGATCGAAAAATGGACCCGCGTCGCGCGCGACGCGAAAATACGCGTGGACTAGCAGGAGGAGCGACACCGCATGAAATTCAAATCCCACAGTTGGCTCGTGCAGGCTTTTGTGCCGGTGTGCGCCGCCGTCGCCGCCTGCCCTGCGCTATCCGCGACCGCAATCGACTCGTATCCGGATCATCCGGTGCGGGTCATCGTCCCCTTTCCCCCCGGCGGCGGCAACGACATCCTCGCGCGCGCGATGTCGGCTCGACTGACCGAGACGCTCGGCCAGCAATTCATCGTCGACAACCGCGGCGGTGCCGGCGGGCTGATTGGCGGGCAGATCGCCGCGACGTCAGACCCCGACGGCTACACGCTTTTTCTCGGCAGCATGGGCGGGCTCGCGCACAATCCCGCGCTGCGCCCGAACCTTCCCTACCAACCCGCGCGCGATTTCGCGGGCGTGACTTTGCTGGTCACTTCGCCGTTCATCCTCGTGGTGCACCCGGGCCTCGCCGCCAACTCGGTGCAGGAGTTGATCGCATTGGCGAAAGCCAAGCCCGGCACTCTTAACTACGGATCCGCCGGCGTGGCGTCGTCGCTGCACATGACGGGCGAACTCTTCAAGCACGTCACTAAAATCAACATCGTGCACGTCGCTTATAAAGGCACCGCGCCCGCGCTCACGGATCTGCTCGCCGGGCAGGTGCAAATGGTGTTCAGCACCATGCCGCCGCCGCTGCCGTTCGTAAAGAACGGCAAGCTGCGCGCGCTCGGCGTCACGACCGCGAAGCGCTCGAAAGCCGCGCCCGAAGTGCCGACCATCGCCGAGGCCGGCGTGCCCGGATTCGAAGTCGAGAATTGGCAGGGCATCGTCGCGCCCGCCAAAACGCCGCGCCCCATCATCGACAAGCTCAATCGCGAAATGATCAAGATTCTCGCGCAACCGGCAATGGTGGAAGTGTTCGGCACCCAGGGTCTCGACCCGGTCGGCAATTCGCCCGCCCAGTTCGACAAGCTGATTCATGCGGAGATCGGCAAGTGGACAGCGCTGGTTAAAGCGGCCGGCATTAAAGTCGACTAGGTTTACAAGCCATTATATATAAACGAATTTAACAAGTTGTAAACTGTTGACAATTCGTTTGCGATTGCTTATCTTGGCGGCGTGACTCTCCAATCAGTCCGTCCAAGCGGCCCTTCTACTTCGCCCCCCAGCGCCGAAGACGCCGTGGAATTGCGACGCTCGCAAACGCTGGTAAACATCTGTCACGCCGAGATCGAGCGCATGATCCTCGAGGACGAACTCGCGCGCGGCGGACGCATCAACGAGTTCGCGCTGGCCGCGCGCCTCGGCATCAGCCGCGGGCCGGTGCGCGAGGCCTGCCGCACGCTCACGCAGGCCGGCCTGCTCGAAACCCACGCCAACCGCGGATTTTTCGTACGCAAGCTCGCGCACAAGGACGTCATCGATCTGTACGACCTGCGCGCCGGACTGATGCGGCTGGCCGGCGAACTGATCGTGCAGCATGTTACGGATGAACGGCTGGCCGGCCTGCGTGTCTTCGTCGATGGCATGGAAGAAGCGCTCAAGCAAAAAGAGTCTGCGCGGTTCCAGGAATTAAACGCCGGGTTCCATGCGACGCTGGTGGAAGCGACCGGCAACCGCCGCCTGCAGGAAGTCTACGACGGGCTCGTCAAGGAAATGCGGCTTTTTCGTCAGCTCGGACTTGCCTCCGACTCCGCCATGGCGGCCTCCAACCGCGAACACCAGGCCATCGTCGATGCCATTGCGACTCGCAATGCCGCGACGGCTGCCGCAGCCATGGCGGACCACATCCTGCAGGGCAAGGCGCGTTTTCTTGCCGCCGCCGGCGACGACCTCGACGAATAGCGAAGTTTCACCAGTGGCCGCGCGTGAAGCGCCGGCTTCAACCAGAAAGGCACAGCGATGAAGTTCAGCAATTTTCTGTTTCCGGCGTCGATGGACCCGAACAACGACCACCAGATCATCGAGGAAACGCTGCGCGAAGGGCAGCTCTGCGACGAGCTGGGCATGGATATGCTGTGGCTCGCCGAACATCATTTCGACGGCATCTGCGCCTATGTCGATCCGGTTACGTTCGCGGCAGCTCTGGCGGCGAGCACCAAGCAGATCAATATCGGCTTCGCGGTCGCTCAGATGTCATTGCATCACCCGATCCGCATGGCCGAGCAGATGGCGCTGATCGACAACATCAGCAAGGGCCGCCTGACGGTGGGGCTCGGCCGCGGCACCGCTTACAACATCTACGACTACCAGGGTTACGGCATCGACCCGGCGGAAGCGTACGAACGGCTGGTCGAGGCCGAAGAGATCATGATCAAGGCGTGGACCACGGAGAACTACGAGCACAAAGGCAAATACTGGAACATCCGCCTGCCCTTATTGCGGCCCCGCCCTTACACCAAGCCGCACCCGCCGATCGTACGCGCTTGCTCGGGCGAGGAAGCGATGGTCGGCATGGCGCGCGCCGGCCGTCCTTTCCTGATGAACATCCAGAGCAACGAAGTCACCAGACACCGCATGGACTTGTACCGCAAGACGATGCGCGAATCCGGCTTCGATGAAGCAACCGTCGCGCGCAACGTCGACGACACATGGATCTGGAAAAACATTTTCGTCGGCGACACCGACGCCGAGGCCGAACGCCTCGCGATGCCCGCGTTTCAGACCCAGCAGGCTTTCCGCTCGGCCATGCGCGAAAAAGTCTACAAGGAACAAGGGCTGCTGCTGAAATCCGAGACCGCGCCCGCCGCCCGCAATCAGGCGCAGCATTCGATACTGTGCGGCTCGCCCGCCACGATCACCGAAGCCCTGATGGAAATCGACAAGATAGGCGTCGGCGGGATGATCCTGGTGTTCCGCATCGGCCCGATGCCCTACGAAGTGGCAGCGCACAGCATCCGCCTCTTCATGGAAAAAGTTGCACCGAACTTCAAAAAGCATAATTAACTCGTCATCCGCGGGTCGGCTCCCAACCGTTCGCCGTGATGTATAGAATGGCGAACAGTTCACCCAGCGCGTTCAGCGGGTGGTTCCATAATTGAGAGGAGAACACTCATGCGTCACGCCCTCCGCTGGACGGTCGCCGCGCTCGCTTTGGCTGCCGCGGCCCAGGCCTTCGCGCAAACGGCAAACTACCCCAACAAACCGCTCAGGCTCGTCGTCGGATTTCCGGCCGGCGGTCCCGCCGATATCTTCGCCCGCGCCATCGCACAAAAACTCAGCGAGGTAATCGGCCAGCAGGTGGTGGTCGACAACCGCGCGGGCGCCGGTGGCATCGTCGCCACCGAAAATGTGGCGAAATCACCGGCCGACGGCTATACCTTTTATCTTGCGAGCAGCTCTACTTTGGCGCTTTACGCCAACCTGTACGAGAAGCTGCCGTACGATCTCCATCGCGATTTTGTGCCGCTCACGCTCGCCGTCAAGGTGCCCGAGATGCTGGTCGTGCATCCCGCGCTGCCGGTGAAGACGGTCAAGGAATTCGTCGCGCTCGCCAAGGCGAAGCCCGGCCAGATCGTCTACGGCTCGACCGGCAACGGCAATATGCCCAACCTCGCTTTCGAATCGTTCAAGATTGCCGCGGGCGTCAACATTCTGCACGTGCCGTACAAAGGCGCAGCGCCCGCGGTGATAGATCTCCTGGGCGGCCACGTGCAGGCGACGATTCTGGATGTACCGGTACTGCTGCCGCATGTGCAAGGCGGCAAAATGCGCGCGCTCGCGATTGCCACCGCGAACCGCTCGCCGATTCTGCCCGCCGTGCCGACGATGGCCGAAGCCGGTTATCCTGCCGTCAACGCCGACAACTTTTACGGCATCATCATTGCCGCGGCAACGCCCAAGGACGTCGTCGCCAAACTGCATGCGGCGCTGGTCACTGTACTGCAGGCCCCCGACATAAAGCAGCGTTTCGCCGACCTCGCCGCGATCGCGGTGTCGTCAACCCCCGCGGAACTCTCCGCCTACATGCGCGAAGAAACGGCCAAGTGGGGCAAAGTGATCAAGACCTCCGGCATCAAGATCGACCAGTAATCGGTTGTTATTTCCGGCTTAGCAGCTCGACGCTGACGCCATCCGGCGCATCGACGAAAGCAATGCGTGTCGCCGGATTGATATCGGTCGGCTCCATGCTGAATTTCACGCCTTTCGCGCGCAGACCCGCGCAGAACGCATCGAAATCGCCTTTCACCTTGAAACCGAAATGGTCGGCGCCCCATTCGAGATTCGGCTTGTCTTTCGCCAGCTCGCCGGGCCGCTGGCCGCGCACGATGATGAATGCTTCGCCGAACGAAACGTAAATCTGCGGCGCGTTCTGGACAGTCGCGCTCTTGGTGATCGCACCGCCGAGCTTGTCTGCGTACCAATTCGCCGCCACCTGCGGCTCTTTGCTGATGACGTGGACGTGATCGAAACTGAGGGTGGCCATAGCATTACTTTCGGTTGGTGTAAATAATGGGACGGCTCGCGCGGTCGCTTAATCGATGCGCGCGCCGGTGGCCTTGATGACTTTGGCCCACTTCGCGTTATCGTCCCGGATGAGTTTGGCGAATTGCTCCGGCGTGGTGCCGTAGATCTCGAGACCCATGTCGCGCAGCCGCGATTCGAACTCGGGGCCCTTCAGCGCCTTGACCAGTTCGCTGTTCAAGCGGTTGATGATTTCCACCGGGGTGCCCGCCGGCGCGACGATTCCCTGCCATGTCAGAACTTCGAAACCGGGCAATGCATCCGCCACCGGCGGCAGATCGGGCAGCGCGGCAATGCGCTTTAACGTGGAAGTCGCAAGTCCGCGCAATCGGCCGGACTTGATGAAAGGCACCGGCTCGGGCATCGGGTTCAACATGTAATGCAGCCTGCCGCTGATGACATCGAGCACGCCCGGGCCTGACCCTTTATACGGCACATGCGTCGCCTTGATGCCGGCCATCAGGTTGAAAAGCTCGGTGCCGAGATGCATCGAAGAGCCGTTGCCGGCCGAGGGAAAATCCAACTGGCCCGGCTGCTTTTTAGCCAGCGCAATCAGCTCCTGGGTGCTTTTGACCGGCAGCGACGGATGCACGCACAAGATAAGCGGGGCGGCGGTCAGCATCGAAACCGGCGCGAAATCCTTGTGCGGGTCCCAGCTCAATTTCGAGTAGAGACTCTGGTTGGTCGAGAGAAAAATGGTGGACATCAGCAGCGTGTAGCCGTCGGCAGGACTGCGTGCCGCAATTTCAGCAGCGATATTGCCGCCGGCGCCGACGCGCGGATCCACCGTCACCTGCTGCCCGAGAACTTCGGTCAGCTTGGCCGCGAAAGCGCGCGCCACGACGTCGCTCGCGCCGCCCGGCGCATAGGCGTTGATCAAACGGATCGGCTTGGCGGGCCAGGTCTGGGCGTGGCCAATTGTGCCGAGGCCACTGGCGAAAATGCCGGTAGCCAGAATTGCAATGCGCCGCATGGGAGCTCCTCGCTTCGAACCAACCGTCGAATGAAGGGCGCAGTGTAGGGCTTTTTCCCGCCGCTTTCCAGCGCGGCTGGGGCGTGCCGGTATCAATCAATCCAGAAACAAGGCGTAATCCTCGAGCGCGATGCGCGGCGGCCGGAAAGTATTGACGATCGCGTCCGGCGCCGCATAACCGAGCGCCATGCCGCAGATCACGATTCGGTCGCGCGCGATGTCGAGCTCGCGCCGCACGATGTCCGGATAGCTCGCAATCGCGGCCTCCGCGCAGGTGTGCAATCCGCGCGCACGCGCCGCTAGCATGATGGTCTGCAGGAACATGCCGTAATCGAGCCAGCTGCCGCGCTCGAGCTTGCGGTCGATCGTGAACACGAGTCCGGCGGGAGCGCCGAAAAAATTGTAGTTCATCGCGCGGTAGGCTTTCGATTTCGCGTGGTCGCCGCGCCCGATGCCGAGCGTGCCGTACAAGCCCCAGCCGCACTGCCGGCGGCGCGCGAGGTAAGGCTCTTCGATCGGATCAGTGTAGTAATCGTAGTCGCGCTGGTGGCCGGGCTCATCCGTCAGAAACGCCGTCTGCATCGCCGTGCCGAGCCGGCTCAACGTCGCGCCGGTCAGGACATGCACGCGCCACGGCTGAATGTTCGAGCCGCTAGGCGCCTGGCTGCCGAGCTCGACTATCTCGCGCAGCGTTGCGCGCGGCACGAGATCGGATTTATACGCCCTGATCGAGCGGCGCGTGCGCGCTGCCGCAAACACGTCGGGTGCAGCGCAGTGGATATCGTCCGGCATAAGAGTCCCTAACATAGTGAAACACGTGTGCGTTACAGCCAGAATTGGTGATGGCAAGGCGCCCGGTGAAGGCAATAGTCATTCTATTGCCAAGACGAGCAACGCGGCCAGCGCCGATTCTGGCTGCAACCCTTCGGGCTGGCACGAGTTTTGGCTTGTAGCCCCCGGCTCTCGGCGAAAGGCTTTTGTAGTTGGGGCGGAGACGGGGGCCGAATGGCGCAATCGCAATCCGGGGTCTATGGCACCGTTCCCGCAAACGGGCCTGCGGCTAACGAGTCTCGGCGCCACATTGTCGCAAGCCACTTACTTAGAATGACTAAGTTGCGTGCCTTGCTTCGCGTTCTGAGCCAAAATCGTGACAGCGCATCGCGCGTTTCACTATGTTAGGGACTCTGGGTTCTCCCAAATAACAACGCGACCCGGAAGGGTCGCGCTGGTGCCGGCCGGTTATAGACTGCCGCGCCAAATGCGCAGGGCGCGGGGCCCGGGTCTAAGGCCTACTCGCGCTGCCGCGAATTGCCGCCGTTGCCGCGTGGATTGCCGGGTGCTTGCGCTCCCTGCGTATTCGCGGGCGGCGCGGCAGCCACGGTATTGTCGTTCGATGCTGGACGGCCGCCGCGTTCATGCGCGCCGCCTTGGCGCGCATCGCCGTGGCGACCGGCGCCTTCCGGCGCACGCGGCGTGCTGGCGACTGCAGGTGTCGCCGCCACGGGCGGCCGGCTGACGGCGGCCGGTGGCTGAGCCGGTGTGAGAGCCGGCGTGATCCGCGGTTGATTCATTACTGGTGGCGCGGACACCGCTACCGCCGGCGCTGCCACCGCGACCGGCACGCGCACGCCAGGCGGTGCGGCAGCCGGTTGTTGCGGCGACTGATTCGCGCGTTCCATGGCCCGGTTCGAATCGAAACGCGCATCATGTGCATGCAGTGCAGCGTTGCGCTGCGGCTCGCCACGCGCCACCGGCGGTTGCACTGCTGCGGGCGCGTGATGCGTTTCGGTCTGCGCCGGCGCGGCAACAGGTGCATTGAGGCCAGTGCCGCGTCCGCGGTTCATGTTCGCATCGCGTTCCCGATTGCCGTGCCGCGCCTCGGATGCCGCCTCCACGCGTGCCACCGGTTGCGGCAACGACACCTCGCGGTGCGAAGTTCCACTGCGCGCTTGGGTTGCTGCCTCCACACGCGCGGCGGGCTGGATGGAAACTGCGGGTGCCGGTGCGATGGCGTGAGTGCCGCGGCCATTCAAATCGCGCGGTCCAAATTCGCGGGATTCGTGCCGCATGTCAGCGTGGGCCGCAGCATGCGCGGCGGTCTGACGCCGCGCCGCGTCCCGATAAGACACATCGCGGCGATGAGCAACGTCGTGCTGCCAGACATGTGGTGCGTTAGTGAAAGGCGCGTTGTGCGTAATGTTCACCTGGCGGTTCACATAGGTCGAGCGATAGTAATAATTGTTGACGTTGACGATATGGACGCTGTGGCGGTGCCAGTCAGGCGCGCCGAAAAAGAACCCTCTCGAGACCGGAATCGCCGGACCCCACGCATAACCGTGCGCGTATCCGGGCCGCACATGATAGCCGCGCCACGGCGCCCAGTACACGGGCTGGTACGCGGGCCACCACCACGATCCATAGACGATCAGCGGATTGTAGTACGGCACGTAAACGACCTCGGGATTCACGGGCTCGATCACGTAGCGCGCCCCCGCAACCGCGACGCGAAACTGATCGTTCGATTGAAGATTGCCGGCGCTATACGCTTTGTCCCGCAAATATTGCACGGTGTCCATCACCTGCGCCCGCTGGTCCAGAAACGCATCGCCCAGGTCCTCGGTCCAGTTGAGCTTGGCGTCCATCATGTCGAGTATCTGCGGAAACGCGACCAGCGATTTGACGCTGGGGTCCCAATCGATCCGCTCAGCCGCCCGCACCGCCCGGTCGCCGTTCAGATCGGGATTGTCACGCGACCAGCGCGCGGCTTCGACCACTTCGGCGGGATACGTCGCCGCCATCAGGATCTGCGACAGCATCTGATCGGGATAAAGAGCGATCGGCGCCAGCATCTGGTCGAGCTGCTGCTGCGTAAATAACGGCCGGCCCGGCTCCTGCGCGTTTTGCGCAAAGGCGAGCGACCCGGAAAACAGCAGCACCAGCAGCGAACTTACGATCCATTTCACACGTGCAAGCATGATCTTCTCCTCTTCCATCCGTTGCCGGAGCGTGCCCAAGCGCGTTGCCGCGGTTGCCTGGCGTACGATCCGGCGTTAAACAGCCTTATGACTCCGCAATCCGCGGTTACCAGCGCCGGTGGTTTTCGTGCCGGCGGTCAAAGTATTCATTCCGGCGATCGAAATAACTGTGGTCGCGCTCCCAGCGCCGGTCCCAGTGGCGATGGTGGTAGTAACGCGGCGCCGGTGTGTAATATGCGGGTGGGTAGTAATAAACCGGCGCGGGCGGATAGTAATAAACCGGCGCGGGCGCGTAGTACGAATAACCCGGCACGCCGATATTGACGTCGAAGTTCACCGCGGCGTCCGCCACCAGAGGGGCGCTCGACGCTGCGAGCAGAACGCCGGCGAGCAATACTTTGCTAGTCGTTTTCATAATCAGTCTCCTACTTAATATTTCCGGTGTCGTCATCGATGCGCCGACGCTTGATGAAAACAACGCGTGGCATCGTTGTACGTTTACCGCTTGTCCCTATGATTGGCCTCCAGCCCCTAAAATTCCAGTTTCGAGAAGTAACATTGTGTTGCGGATCACCCATTAACGCGCGCGTAACAATTGGTTACATCCGTCCCGCCTCGCCGAAGTGTAAGGATGTGTAAACGGGGGTAATTCAATGTAAAACCGCGCGCGTCGCACCCGGGGCAGCCGTAAGGTTGCCGCACAGGTGATGGCATGTGCCCCACCGTAGATCCAAGGAGATTTCAATGTTCCGCAAAACTTTGCTTGCCCTGGCAGTCAGTGCAGCATGCGCGGTGTCGGCACCTGGCGCCTTCGCCCAGCAGTTCTCGAGTGACTATCGTAGCGAGCTGCGCGGCGACCGCGCCGAGCTGCGCTACGACAACCGCGAAATTCGCGGCGACCTGCGCGAAATCGCCGGCGACCGTGCAGCGATCCGCCGCGACAACCAAGAAATCATGGGCGACCGCCGCCAATTGGCAGCCGACTATGCGGAACGCAATCGCGACCTGCGCCAGCTGCGCGAAGCCGAAGCCAGAGGGGACTGGGGGCGCGTAGCGCAGGAACGCCACGAGTTGAGGCACGACAACGCGGCTATCCGGCGCGACCGTCAGGAGTTGCACCACGACCTCGCGCAACGCAACCGTGACGTGCGCGAACTGCGTCACGATCAACGCGAACTGCGCTCGGACCTGCACGACCGCCGCGCCGACTTCCGCGACTACCGCCATGACCGGCGCGACTTCCGCAACGACCGCTTTGCCGGCGACCACCGCGGCAACTTCGGCGACGGACGCTGGAACCACAACGGGTCCAGTGATGGCCGCTGGAACCACAGTGCGTCGAACAATGGGCGTTGGAACAACGGCGGCTCGAACCAGGGCGGCTGGAACCATGCCACGCCGGGTGGCACGACCGGCGGTATCACGGGCGGCAACACCGGGGGCACGACGTCGGCTGGCGGCTCGCACTCGGGTCAAGGCACGTCGACCGGCACGCAGCACGCCCACCAAGGCTGGCAAAACCGTGGCAGTTCGGGCGGTAGCGCACAGCAACCCGCGACGCGCACCATGCCGACCATGCAAGCGAGCCGCGGCACTAACTACGCGATGGCGGCACATCCCGCCAGCGCAGGCACTTCCGCTCGTAGTGGACGCCGCTAAGTCTATCCCTGTCCTTAGCAGCGTCTTAAGCGTGCCCCCGGGCTTAGGCCCGGGGGTTTTTTTTGGCTGACGGTTTTAGCCCCCCCCCTTTCGCGCACCGCCTGCGCAAAGCGGCGCCAACAGCGGGACAGCGTGAACGCTCCAGTGCGGCGTTTACCTATTCGCGCGCGGGATACCGGCGAGAAACCGGTCGACGATGGCGAGAAAATCCGCAGGCTGCTCGTCACTCGGATAGTGGCCGAGCCCCGGCATGGTGATGATTTGCGCCTGCGGCAATGCGGCCTTGATTTCATTCTGTGTCTCGACCGGCACGATGGTGCTCGCGCCACCGAGAATATAACAATCGGGGCCTCGATCTTGCGCACCGTCGCCCATAATTCGGTAGGCACGAAGCCATTGAGTATCGCCGGATCGCGCTTCCATACGATACGCCCGTCGGGGCGCCGCTTAGAGCCGTGCCGCACGAGCTCTTTAAGCACGGGCTCGGCGGCCCGCGGATTTTCTTTCTTCGCCTGCGCATACAACTCGTCCAGCGTGGCCCAGCCGTTGACTTCCTTGCTCATGCGGTCCGCGCGCCGGTTGGACACTTCGCGCGGACGCTCGGGCCCGACGTCTTCGACGACCACCGCCGTCACGAGATCGGGATGCAATCCCGCGATCATCTGCGCGACGCGGCCACCGGTCG
>JBKJMN010000437.1:0-31226 GCA_046596405.1 Burkholderiales bacterium | reverse complement strand
GACAGCGGCCGCGTCGATGTGCAGCAGCCCCGATGGCGCCATCAGCGAGCCGAGTTGGCTCGACAGTTCGCGCGCATCGGTCAGTCCGCGCGAGGCAAACAAACGTGCCAGCACTGGATGCACGCCGCCCTGGCGCAGACTGACCGATGCGCGCGAACTGTCGAGCGAACTCGGCTCGCTGATGGCGCCATCGGGGCTGCTGCACATCGACGCGGCCGCTGTCTTTCTGGCCGACGCCATCGCCGCCGGCAAAAAGATGTGCATCGTGGCCGACTACGATTGCGACGGCGCCACCGCCTGCGCCGTGGCCATTCGCGGCTTGCGCGCCATGGGCGCCGACGTCGATTTCATCGTGCCCAACCGTTTTGAATACGGCTACGGCCTGACGCCGGAAATCGTCGAACTGACGGCCCGCGAAAAGTCGCCCGACATCATCATCACCGTCGACAACGGCATCGCCAGCATCGACGGCGTGGCCGAGGCGAACCGGCGCGGCATCCAGGTGGTCGTCACCGACCACCATTTGCCGGCCGACACCCTGCCCGACGCGGCCGTCATCGTCAACCCGAACCAGCCCGCCTGCGGCTTTCCCAGCAAGAACCTGGCCGGCGTGGGCGTGGTGTTCTACGTGCTGCTGGCCCTGCGGGCCGAACTGCGCCGGCGCGGTGTATTCGATGCGCAGACGCAGCCCAAGCTCGACAACCTGCTCGACCTGGTGGCGCTGGGCACGGTAGCCGACGTGGTGCGCCTCGATAGCAACAACCGCATCCTCGTCGCGCAAGGTCTCAAACGCATGCGCAAAGGCAATATGCACGCGGGCGTGGCGGCCCTGTTCCGCGTGGCGGGCCGCGAAGCGCGCAGCGCCACGCCGTTCGACCTGGGCTTTGCCCTGGGACCGCGCCTGAATGCGGCCGGGCGCCTGCAAGACATGTCCTTGGGCATCGAATGCCTGATCACGGACGACGAAGGCCGCGCCTGGGCGCTGGCACAGCAACTCAACGACATCAATCTGAAGCGCCGCGAAATCGAGGCGGAAATGCAGGATACGGCCCTGCTGCACCTCGATGATTTCGAACCGGCCAACAGCAGCACCATCAGCGTCTTCGATGAATCCTGGCACCAGGGCGTGATCGGCATCGTCGCCTCGCGCCTGAAAGAGCGTTTCCACCGGCCGGTGATCGCGTTCGCGCGCGGCAACGACGGCGAAATCAAAGGCTCGGGCCGCTCGATCGCCGCCCTGCACTTGCGCGACGCGCTCGATCTCGTCGCCAAACGAGAGCCCGACCTGATCCTGCGCTTCGGCGGTCACGCGGCGGCGGCCGGACTCACGCTGCGCGAAAGCGAATTCGCGCGCTTTCGCGCAGCGTTCGAAGCCGTCGCGCAGGCGCTGTTGTCGCCGGCCGACCTCGAACGCATCATCGAAACCGACGGCGCGCTGCCGGCCGATCACTGCACGCTCGAAGTCGCGCGCGTGCTCGAGCACCAGGTATGGGGCCAGGGCTTCGCGGCGCCGACGTTCGACGACGAATTCACGGTCGCCCGCCAGCGTGTGGTCGGCGAGCGCCATCTGAAGCTGCGCCTCGCGAAGGACGGTCACGAAGTCGAAGCGATGTTGTTCTCGCACGCGGAGCCGCTGCCGGAGCGCATCCGCGCCGTCTATCGCCTCGGCGTCAATGAATGGAACGGCACCCAAACGCTGCAACTCACCATCGAGCATTGGCAAAGCGCTTGAGTGCGCGCCCTATAGTTATAGTGGATCCGGGCGGATTTCGGGGCCAGCGTCCTGTATAATCGCGGTTTTTTCGCCCATACACTGCGTGCCACCGCCATGGAAGCCGAACAACTAAACGCCATCGCACGGCGCCTGCAGGACCTCGCCCAGCGCAATGCCGAACTGCGGAGGTATCTTTGACTTCGAAGCCAAGCAGCAGCGGCTCGCCGAAGTCGTAAAACTGGCGGAAGACCCCGCCGTCTGGACCGATCCCAAGCGCGCGCAGGAACTCGGCCGCGAGCGCAAAACGCTCGAATCGCTCGTGACCACGATGGCGAAGCTCGACCAGGACCTGCGCGACTCGAGCGAGCTCTTCTCGATGGCGCGCGGCGAGGACGACGACGCGACGCTCACGACGATCGAAGCGGATGCGCTGGCGCTCGAAAAAACCGTCGCCGAGGTCGAATTCCAGCGCATGTTCTCCAACCCGATGGATCCGAACAACTGCTTCGTCGACATCCAGGCCGGCCAGGGCGGCACCGAGGCGCAGGACTGGACGCAGACGCTCGAGCGCATGTATATGCGCTATTGCGAGCGCAAGGGTTTTCGCGTCGAGCTGCTCGAGGAATCGCCGGGCGACGTCGCGGGACTCAAGAGCGCGGCGCTCAAAGTCACCGGAGATTACGCGTTCGGCCACCTGCGCACCGAAACCGGCGTGCACCGGCTGGTGCGCAAATCGCCGTTCGATTCGAACAACCGGCGGCATACGTCGTTCGCGAGCGTTTTCGTCTATCCCGAAATCGACGACACGATCGCGATCGAGATCAACCCCGCCGATCTGCGCATCGACACGTTTCGCGCGTCGGGCGCGGGCGGCCAGCACATCAACAAGACCGACTCGGCGATCCGCATCACGCACGCGCCGTCCGGCATCGTCGTGCAGTGCCAGAGCGACCGCTCGCAGCATCGCAACCGTGCTGAAGCCATGGCGATGCTGAAGGCGCGCCTGTATGAACTGGAGATCCGCAAGCGCAACGAGGAAAAGCAGGCGCTCGAGGATACCAAGACCGATATCGGCTGGGGCCACCAGATACGCTCGTACGTGCTCGACCAGTCGCGCATCAAGGATCTGCGCACCAACGTTGAAATCGGCAACACCCAGTCCGTGCTCGACGGCAATCTCGACGACTTCATCACCGCCAGCCTGAAACAGGGTATTTGAGAGGACATTATGAGCGACCAGCCAGCCACGCCGGAATCCGCGCCCGGCCCCGAGATCGACGAGAACCAGATCATCGCGGAACGGCGCGCCAAGCTGCAGGCGCTGCGGGCGAAAGGCAACGCCTACCCGAACCAGTTTCAGCGCGACCACCTGGTCGGCGACCTCATCGAGCAATACGAAGAGCGCGACCGCGACTGGCTCGACATGAATCCGGTCGTGGTCAAAGTCGCCGGGCGCATGATGTTGAAACGCGTGATGGGCAAAGCGAGCTTCGCCCAGATCCAGGATTCGAGCGGCAGCCTCCAGCTTTACATCACCGACAGCTACCCGGGCAAGGAGCAGCACGCGGACTTCAAGCACTATGACGTCGGCGACACGCTAGGCGTGGACGGGGTGCTGTTCAAGACCAAGACCAACGAACTGACGGTGCGCGCCAAGAACCTCGTGATGCTCGCCAAGTCGCTGCGGCCGCTGCCGGAAAAATTTCACGGCCTGACCGATCAGGAGCAATGCTACCGCCAGCGCGAGCTCGATCTGATCGCGAACCCGGACACGCGCCTGCGCTTCGTCAAGCGCTCGCGCATCATCCAGGCGATCCGCGACTTTTTTCTGGCCAAGCGCTATCTTGAAGTCGAGACGCCGATGATGCACCAGATTCCCGGCGGCGCGTCGGCGCGGCCGTTCGTTACCCATCACAACGCGCTCGACATGCAGCTCTATCTGCGCATCGCGCCCGAACTGTACTTGAAGCGGCTGGTGGTCGGCGGCTTTGAAAAAGTGTTCGAGATCAACCGCAACTTCCGCAACGAAGGCATGTCGACGCGCCATAATCCCGAATTCACGATGCTCGAATTCTATTGCGCGCACCGCGACTACAAATACCTGATGACGAATATCGAGCAGATGATGCGCGTGGTCGCCCTCAACGCGCTCGGCATGACCACGATTACCTATCAGGGCCGCGAAATCGACCTGCTGAAACCGTTCGCGCGCATCACCATCGCCGAAGCGATAAAAAAATATCACCCGGATATCACCGACGCAATGCTGGCGAGCCGCGACGCGCTGACCGCGCGGTTGAATGAGCTCAAGATCGCGTTCCGTCCGACCGACGGCATCTACGGGCTGCAGCTGACGCTGTTCGAAAACACGGTGGAAGCGCAATTGTTCGAGCCGACCTATATTTACCACTACCCCGCCGAAGTTTCCCCGCTCGCGCGCCGCGACGATGCCAATCCCGATTTCACCGAGCGCTTCGAGCTCTATATCGCGGGCCGCGAGCTCGCGAACGGTTTTTCCGAGCTGAACGATCCGGAAGACCAGGCGCAGCGCTTTCTCGAGCAGGCCCGGCAGAAGGACGCGGGCGATCAGGAGGCTATGCACTACGACGCCGACTATATCCGCGCGCTCGAATACGGCCTGCCCCCGACCGCCGGCGCGGGCATCGGCATCGACCGGCTCGTGATGCTGTTTACCGATAGCGCAAGCATTCGCGACGTGATCCTGTTCCCGCAAATGCGGCCGGAGTAATACCGCATGGCCGCCGTCATGCCCACCCCGCTCTGGCAGCCGTCCGCAAAGGCGGTGGCGGCGAGCAACATGACGGCATTCATGCGCGCGGCCAAGCGCAAATATGCGGTCTACCTGCCGGACTACGCCTCGCTGCACCGGTGGTCGGTCGCCGAGCCCGAGCAATTCGCGCGCCTCTTGTGGGACTTCTGCGGCGTCGTTGCCGGGCATCAGGGCGAAGTTGCCGTCGAGCATCTGGAGCGCATGCCGGGCGCGCGCTGGTTTCCGCAGGCCCGCCTGAACTTCGCCGAAAACCTCCTGCGCCGCGACGATCACGAGACTGCGATCGTGTTCTGGGGCGAAGACAAGGTCAAAAGCACCGTCACCTACGCGGAGCTGCACCACGAAGTCTCGCGGCTCGCGCAGGCGTTGCGCGCGAGCGGGATCAAGCCCGGCGACCGCGTCGCCGCGTATATGCCCAACCTTCCCGGCACGGTGATTGCGATGCTCGCCGCGACCAGCATAGGCGCGATCTGGTCGTCGTGCTCGCCGGATTTCGGCGTGCAGGGCGTGCTCGACCCCTTCGGCCAGATCGAGCCGCGCATATTGTTCAGCGCCGACGGTTACTTCTACAACGGCAAGACCATCGACGTGCTGCCGCGGCTCGCGCAGATCGTCAAGGCGCTGCCGTCGGTCGAGAAAGTCATCGTCGTGCCGTACACGCAGCGTTCGCCGCAGATCGGCGGCGTCCCCCGCGCCATTGACGTGCACGCCTTCATGGCGGCGTACGCGGCGCGCGCCATCGAGTTCGCGCAGTTGCCATTCAATCACCCGCTTTACATCATGTTTTCGTCCGGCACCACCGGCGTGCCGAAATGCATCGTGCACGGCGCCGGCGGCACGCTGCTGCAGCACCAGAAGGAACAGGCGCTGCACGTTGACTTAAAGCGCGGTGACCGCCTGTTTTATTTCACGACCTGCGGCTGGATGATGTGGAACTGGCTCGTATCGGGGCTCGCGTCCGGCGCAACCCTGCTGCTCTACGACGGCTCGCCATTCGTGCGCGACGGCAATGTGTTGTTCGATCTCGCCGACGCGACCGGCATGACCGTGTTCGGCACGTCGGCCAAATTCATCGACGCAATCGCCAAAGCGGGTTTGCGGCCCGCGCAAACGCACCAGCTCGACACTGTCCGCGTGCTGCTGTCGACTGGCTCGCCGCTCGCGCCCGAAGGTTTCGATTACGTTTACGCGCACGTCAAGCGCGACGTCAACCTCGCTTCGATGTCGGGCGGCACCGACATCATGGGGACTTTCGTGACCGGCAATCCGCTCGAGCCGGTGTGGCGCGGCGAAATTCAGTGCGCGACGCTCGGCATGCAGGTCGAAGTGTTCGACGACGACGGCCGCGCACTGCGCGGCGCGAAAGGCGAACTCGTGTGCACCGCGCCGTTCCCGTCGATGCCGCTCGGCTTCTGGAACGATCCGGACGGCGCGAAATATCACGCCGCGTACTTCGAAAAGTATCCGAACGTCTGGTGCCACGGCGATTACGTCGAACTAACCGAGCACGGCGGCATGATCATTTACGGCCGTTCGGATGCCGTGTTGAATCCCGGCGGCGTGCGCATCGGCACCGCCGAAATTTACCGTCAGGTCGAGCAGCTCGACGAGATCGTGGAGAGCCTCGTGATCGGCCAGGACTGGCCGCCACACCAGCCGACCGACGTGCGCGTCGTGCTGTTCGTGCGGCTGCGCGAAGGGCTCACGCTCGACGCGGCGCTGATCGAGCGCATCAAGCAGCACATCCGCACCAATACCAGCCCGCGTCACGTGCCCGCGAAGGTCGTGCAGGTCGCCGATATTCCGCGCACCAAGAGCGGCAAAATCGTCGAGCTGGCGGTGCGCCACGTCGTGCACCACCGGCCGGTCAAAAATATCGAAGCGCTGGCGAATCCCGAAGCGCTGAAACTCTTCAGCGACCGCGTCGAGCTCGAAACGTGAGCGCGTGACTTAGAGTCCATACCATAATGAAACTCGCGATGCGCTGTCACAATTTTGGCTCAAGGCCAGGGAACCTCTGATTTCAAAGCTGGGGGATCTCTCAACTGATTAGCGCGGGTGCGCGGCGGCCGGCGCGCGCGTCACGCGGCTTAGTTGATATTCCAGATCTGCCACCATGACGAGCCTTTGGCGACGGGCTTGCCGGACAAATACTTGCTGTCCGGAAAGTTGGTCTTCATCACGCGTTCGGCGTCGTTGCGCAAATCGGTCATGCCGAGCTTGTCGTAGGCCTGCACGAGGATGAGCAGCCCTTCTTCGTTGGCCGGTGAATTCGGGTAGGTCTTCAGCGAGAATTGCGCGCGATTCGCCGCCGCGACGTACGCACCGCGCTTCATGTAGTACTTGGCGACGTGGACTTCGTGCGCCGCCAGCGAGTTGACCAGATAGGTCATGCGCTGGATCGAATCCGGCGCGTACTTGCTGTTGGGGTAACGCTGCACGAGGTCGCGGAACGCATCAAACGACTCGCGCGACGATTTCGGATCGCGCTCGGTCATGTCCTGACCTGAAAATTTGCCGACGAGATTGCCGAGGATGCCCAGATCGTCGTTGAAGTTGGCGAGCCCCTTCAGGTAATACGCGTAGTCGACGCTGGGATGGTTCGGATGCAGCTTGATGAAGCGGTCGGCAGCGGCGATCGCCGAGGTGACGTCCTTGTCGCGGTAATACGCGTACGCGATTTCGAGCTGCGCCTGCTGCGCGAAACGGCCGTACGGATAGCGCGCCTCGAGCTTCTCGTACAGCTTGATGGCTTTTTCGTAACTGCCTTCGTTGAGATTGGTCTTGGCTTCGGAGTACAGCTTGTTTGCCGACCAGCCCTTGGTCTCGTCGTCGTTCTGCGCCGGCAGCAACCCGCAACCTGCCAGGCACAGCACGAGGATTAACGCTAAACTTGAACGCATAACCATGGTCCTTGCGCGGAAATCGGCAAATTATAACGCATCCCCGACCGCCGACCTGCTGCGGCTGGTGTTGCCCGACAGCTGTGCCGGACAGCGGTTGGACCAGGCTTTGTCGATTTTGTTGCCGCAGTTTTCGCGCAGCCGGCTTGCCCACTGGATCCGCGATCGCCGGGTCGAACTCGACGGTGCCGCGGCGTTGCCCAAAACCAAGGTCTATGGCGGCGAGCGAGTGTCGGTCAATCCCGCCGCCGACCCGTCGACCGTCCCCGCAGCGGCCGAAGCGATCGCGCTTGAGGTCGTGCATGAAGACCTTGCGGTGCTCGTGATCGCCAAGCCCGCGGGACTGGTCGTGCATCCGGGACGCGGCAACTGGAGCGGCACGCTGCTCAACGCGTTGCTCGCGCATTCGCCGCAACTCACGGGCGTGCCGCGCGCAGGCATCGTACACCGGCTGGACAAGGAAACCAGTGGCTTACTGGTCGTCGCCAAATCGCTCGAAGCGCAGACGAGCCTCGTGCGCCAGCTCCAGGCGCGCACCGTCAAGCGCGAGTATCTCGCCCTGGTGCACGGGCGCGTCGCGCGCAACGGCCGGGTCGAAGCGCCGATCGGCCGTCATCCGGTGCAGCGCACCCGCATGGCGGTTGCCGCGCGCGGCCGCCCTTCCATCACGCATTACGAGGTGTTGAAACATTTCGCGCAGGCGACGTTACTGCGCTGCCGGCTCGAAACCGGCCGCACCCATCAGATCCGCGTGCACATGCAATCGCTCGGCCATCCGCTCGTCGGCGATCCCGTCTACGGTAAGAAGCGCAGCGCCGACAAGCTGCTCGGAGCATTTCCGCGCCAGGCGCTGCACGCGGAGCGCCTCGAGTTCATTCATCCGGTCAGTCTCGAAGCGGTGGCGTGGCAGACTCCGCCGCCCGCCGACCTGCGCGAGTTGATCGCCGCACTCGAACAGCAAGGCCAACCGTGAAGGTCCCGCATGACTGGATAACGCCCGACTGGCCGGCGCCGCCGCAGGTGCGCAGCCTCATCACCACCCGCAACGGCGGAGTCAGCAACGGCGCGCATGCGAGCTTCAATCTCGGCCTGAGTGCCGGCGACGATCCGCGGGCGGCCGCCGCGAATCGCTCGGTGCTGAGCTCCCACCTGCCGAATGACCCCGTGTGGCTCAAGCAGGTCCACGGCGCGCGCGTCGTGCGCGCCGACGCAGCAACGGCTATTCCCGACGCGGATGCTGCTTACACGCGGCGCAACGCCACGGTCTGCGCCGTCATGGTCGCGGATTGCATGCCCGTTCTGCTCTGTGACGAACGCGCGAGCGTCGTTGGCATCGCGCATGCGGGCTGGCGGGGTTTGAGTTCGGGCGTAATTGAGAACACACTCGCAGCGATGGCGGTGCCCGCGCGCGAATTGCTCGCGTTTCTCGGCCCGGCGATCGGGCCCGGTGCGTTCGAAGTCGGTGCCGACGTACGCGACGCGTTTCTCGCCGCCGACGCGGCCGCCGCTGCCGCGTTCAGGCCGCATCGTGAAGACAAGTGGTTTGCCGATCTGTTTATGCTGGCGCGCCGGCGCCTGGAACGCGCGGGCGTGCACCGCATTTACGGCGGCGGACTCTGCACTGTCAGCGATCCGGCGCGTTTTTATTCGTACCGGCGCGATAAAACGACCGGCCGCATGGCGGCGCTGATCTGGCTCGACGACGCAGGATAAATAACGGCAGGCCGCGGCGCGTCGTTTATAATGCGCGCCTTTCGTTAGCCGCCCAGTCACGCCCGCGTCGTTATGTCCATCCTGGCCTGGATCATCGTCGTCAGTTTTGCCGGCGGCCTCTTAAGCGTGGCGGCCGCCGCAGCATTCGCGTTCAACGCGCGCGCGGCGCACGTGCCGGTGCTGATCAGTTACGCCGTCGGCGCGCTGCTCGGCGCCGTGTTTCTCGACATCCTGCCGCATGCGTTCGAAATGTCCGGCAATCCCGCGCAGACCGCCGCCACCATACTGGCCGGCATCCTGCTTTTCTTCGTGCTCGAAAAACTTGTGCTGTGGCGGCACTGCCACGAGGAGCAATGCGAGGCTCACGATGCGCAGCCGGCGCAGCACGATCACGGCCGCAGCGGGCTGATGATCATGGTCGGCGACACGTTCCATAATTTCGTCGACGGGGTCCTGATCGCGGCGGCGTTTCTCGCCGACGTCAAACTCGGGCTCGTCACCTCTATCGCAATCGTCGCGCACGAGATTCCCCAGGAAGTCGGCGATTTCCTGGTCCTGTTGCATTCCGGTTACAGCAAACGCACGGCCCTGCTGTTCAACGCGGCGTCCAGCCTTGCGATGCTCGCCGGCGGCGTACTCGCGTACTTTGCGCTGCAAAGCATGCAGCAATCGATCCCGACCCTGCTCGCGCTGGCCGCGGCGAGCATGCTGTACGTGGCGGTCGCCGACCTGATTCCGGGACTGCACCGGCGGCCGGAAATTCACGCTTCGATCCAGCAGGTTGGCTTGATCTGCACCGGCATCGCCACCATCTGGGGCGTAGGCGCGTTGCTGCATTGACCCTCTGCGTGCTTCCACCCGCGCCGCGCTTGACACTCCGCAGAGCGCCACGCAGAATCAACTTCACTCCCGCCCGCGGCTCGACATGGAACAAGACGGCAACAGTCCGAACAAACCGCCGCCCGCGCCCGCGCAGGCGTTGTTTGATGGACTCTCCAACGCGACCCGCCAGTTCGTCGATGAAATCGTCGGCTCCCTGTCGCCCGCGCAGCGCGCCGACAATGCCGAGTTGATGCGGGCGCTCGCCGGCGGCCTGGCGCCCGGCAATGCCCAGCTCGCCGAATTGCAGCAGCGGTATTACCGCCAGCATCTGGAATTGTGGAAAAATCTCGCGGGCGCAGGCGATGCTGCCGCCGCGCCGCCCGCGCCGGTCGCGGTGCCCGACCAGGGCGACCGCCGGTTTGCAGCGCCCGAATGGCAGACGCTGCCCTACTTCGATTATCTCAAGCAGGCTTACCTGATCAACTCGCGCTGGCTCGCCGACCTGGTCGAAACCGCGGAACTCGCTGCGCCCGCGAAGAACAAGCTGCGTTTTTTCGCGCGCCAGGTGATCGATGCGGCGGCACCCGCCAATTTCGCGCCGACCAACCCCGAAGTGATCAAGCTGGCCGCCGCCACCAACGGCGAGAGCCTCGCGCGCGGGCTCGAGCACTTGAGCGCAGATGCCCACAAGGGCCGCATCTCGATGACCGACGAGTCGGCGTTCGAAATCGGCCGCAACATCGCGGTGACGCCCGGCAGCGTAGTCTACGAAAACGAATTGATGCAGCTGATTCAGTATGCACCGTCGACGCCGACGGTGCACGCACGCCCGCTCGTGATGGTGCCGCCGTGCATCAACAAGTATTACATCCTCGATTTGCAGCCCGCCAATTCGTTCGTGCGCTACGCAGTCGAACAGGGCCACACGGTGTTCATGGTGTCGTGGCGCAACGTGCCGGCGGACATGGGGCATCTGACGTGGGATCAATACGTCGAGCAAGGCGTCGTCAAGGCGCTCGACGTCGCGCGCGATATCCGCGGCGTCGCCCAGGTCGATGTGCTCGGCTTCTGCGTGGGCGGCACGCTGGTCGGGGCGGCGCTCGCGCTGCTCGCCGCGCAGGGCAACCCGGCCGCCGCGAGCGCGACGCTGCTCACCACCATGCTCGACTTCAGCGAGACCGGCGATCTGGCCGTTTTCATCGATGAAAATTACGTGCGCCAGCGCGAACAGGATTTCGCGCACGGCGGAGTGCTGCGCGGCAAGGAACTCGCGCTCACGTTTTCAAGCCTGCGCGCGAACGATCTCATCTGGAATTACGTGGTTAACAATTACCTCAAAGGCGCCACGCCCGCAGCTTTCGACCTGTTGTACTGGAACAGCGACAGCACCAACCTGCCGGGCGCGATGTTCGTCTATTACATACGCAACACGTATCTCGAAAACAACCTGCGCGTGCCGGGCAAGCTCACGATGTGCGGCGAGCCGATCGACTTATCCAGCGTGACGCTGCCCGCTTATATCCTCGCCACGCGCGAGGACCATATCGTGCCGTGGAAGACTGCCTACCAGAGCATCCGGTTGCTTGGCGGCGACAGCAGGTTCGTGCTCGCCGGCAGCGGTCACATCGCAGGCGTGGTAAACCCGCCCGCAAAACAGCGCCGCAATCACTGGACCAGCACGGCACTGCCCCGGGACCCCGACGCGTGGCTGGCGGGTGCCGAAGCGCACCCGGGAAGCTGGTGGCCGGACTGGATCGATTGGTTGGCCGCACACGCGGGCGAGCAGGTCCCCGCACCGGCGACGCCGGGCAATCCGAATTACCCGCCGCTCGAGCCGGCGCCGGGACGCTACGTGCGCGAGCGTTGCGAATAGCGTCGCCGCAACCCGCCGCCGCAAGTTCGTGATAGGCTGGATTTCTGCAGGCATAATTTCAATTTAGCGAGGAGATCTCATGACACAACGAGTAGCGCTGGTCACCGGCGGCATGGGCGGGCTGGGCGAGGCGATCTGCATCAAGCTTTCCAAAATGGGTTACACCGTGGTCACCACGTATTCGCCCGGCAACAAGAAGTCGGCCGAGTGGCTGGCGGAAATGAAAAAGCAGGGCTACGCGTTCCAGGCGGTGCCGGCTGACGTCGTCGATTTCGATTCATGCGCGAAGGCGGTGCAGCAGGTGACCACGGATACCGGCGCGATCGACGTGCTGGTCAATAACGCCGGCATCACGCGCGACATGACGTTCAAGAAAATGGGCAAGGTCGACTGGGAAGCCGTGATGGGCACCAATCTCGACAGCGTCTTCAACATGACCAAAGCGGTGCTCGACGGCATGGTCGATCGCGGCTGGGGGCGCGTGATCAACGTATCGTCGGTGAACGGGCAGAAAGGCGCTTTCGGCCAGACCAACTATTCCGCGGCCAAGGCCGGCATGCACGGCTTCACCAAGGCGCTCGCGCTCGAAGTGGCGAAAAAAGGCGTGACGATCAACACTATTTCGCCGGGTTACATCGGCACCAAGATGGTCATGGCGATTCCGAAGGAAGTGCTCGATTCCAAGATCATTCCGCAGATTCCGGTGGGCCGGCTCGGCAAGCCCGAAGAGGTCGCGGGCCTGGTTGCTTACCTGTGTTCCGACGAAGCAGCGTTCGTCACCGGGGCCAATATTGCGATCAACGGCGGCCAGCACATGCAATAGGCGGCCGCCCGCGCACCCCTGCGGCGCCGCGCTATAATGAGGCGTTGCAGCACGGCGCGTTTTGACTTCCGGCGCGTTCCGGCAACTTCCCTGCAACCGCGCTGCGTCATCGCGTGACGGGCAGGCGGACGGCGACCAACGAGCGCACGGCCACCCGGATTTGCTGCAGGACGCGTGCCACCACCGATGATATTTGTATGATGCTAAATATGATGCCGTTACCGCAGCGCAACCCGGGAGCCGGACATGAGTGAAGCCGTCAGAATAATCAAAAAGTATCCGAACCGCCGGCTTTACGACACGACCACCAGCATTTACATCACGCTCGCGGATGTCAAGAAACTGGTGCTCGAAAACATCGACTTCAGGGTCGAGGACGCCAAGAGCAAGGATGATCTGACGCGCAGCATCCTGCTGCAGATCATCCTCGAGGAGGAAGGCGGCGACGGCGTGCCGATGTTCTCGTCCGACGTGCTGTCGAAGATCATCCGCTTCTACGGCAACGCGATGCAGGGCATGATGGGCAATTACTTAGAGAAGAACATTCAGACCTTCATCGAGATCCAGAAAAAGCTGCAGGCGCAGTCGAGCGCGCTCTATGGCGGCGGCACCGCGACGCCCAACGCAGAAGCCTGGAGCGAGTTCCTCAAAATGCAGGGGCCGGCCATCCAGGGCCTGATGGGCAGTTACCTCGAGCAAAGCGCCAACGCCTTCCTCGAAATGCAGCAGCAGATGCAAAAACAGTCGCGCAATCTTTTCGGCACTTTCCCGTTCCCGAATTTCGTCGCGCCCAATCCGTTCGCGCCAGCGCCGCGCGACACCGCCGCCGGCCAACCCGCAGGATCGCCCCCGCCCAAGGATGAAGACGGCAACAAGTAAAACAGCGGCTGACAAGGAACGCGTGGCGAAAGCAACAGCGCCCGAAAAGCAACGAACGGCGCCAAAACCGGCGCCGGTAAAGCGGCGCAACCAGCGCGGCGCCGCACCCAGGGTCGGTTTCGTTTCACTCGGTTGCCCCAAGGCGCTCGTAGATTCCGAGCGCATCCTCACGCAGTTGCGCGCCGAGGGCTATCTCGTCGCGCCCAGCTATAAAGACGCCGACCTCGTCGTGGTCAATACCTGCGGCTTCATCGACAGCGCGGTCGCGGAATCGCTCGATGCGATCGGCGAGGCGCTGGCCGAAAACGGCCGGGTCATAGTCACCGGCTGCCTCGGCGCGAAGGGCAGCGTCGTGCAGGACGCCCATCCGAAAGTGCTCGCCGTCACCGGCCCGCATGCGACCGACGAAGTGATGCGCGCGGTGCACGAACACCTGCCGCAACCGCCCGACCCGCACATCGACCTCATTCCCCCTCAGGGAATCAAGCTTACGCCGCGCCATTACGCGTACTTGAAAATCGCCGAGGGCTGCAATCATCGCTGCACGTTCTGCATCATCCCGTCGATGCGCGGCGATCTCGTCAGTCGTCCGGTCGGCGAAGTGATGCAGGAAGCAGAAAACCTGGTGAAAGCCGGCGTCCGGGAATTGCTCGTGATCTCGCAGGACACCAGCGCGTATGGCGTCGACGTTAAATACCGCACCGGCTTCTGGGGAGGCCGGCCGCTCAAGACCCGCATGACCGAACTCGCGGCCGCGCTGGGCGAACTCGGGGTGTGGGTGCGCCTGCATTATGTCTACCCGTATCCGCACGTCGATGAAGTCATTCCACTGATGCGCGCGGGTAAAATCCTGCCCTATCTTGACGTGCCGTTCCAGCATGCGAGCCCGCGGATCCTCAAAGCGATGAAGCGCCCGGCCAATTCCGAGAACAATCTCGCGCGCATCCGGCGCTGGCGCGAGCTCTGTCCCGAACTCACGATCCGCAGCACTTTCATCGTCGGCTTTCCCGGCGAAACCGACGAGGAATTCGAGCAGCTGCTCGAGTTTATCGAAGATGCGCGGCTCGATCGCGTCGGTTGTTTCACGTATTCGCCGGTCGCGGGCGCGACCGCCAATGCGCTCGCCCATCACGTGCCGGAAGAATTGAAGGAAGAGCGCAAAGCGCGCTTCATGGCGGCGCAGGCGCTCGTCAGCGAGGATCGCCTCCGGCGCAAAATCGGCACGTCCCAGCGCGTGCTCGTCGATCGCGCGGATGCCGGGAGCGTCGTCGCGCGCAGCAGCGCCGATGCGCCGGAAATAGACGGCGTCGTGCATATCGCGCCGGCGCCGGGACTGATCGCGGGCGAATTCGCGACCGTGCGCATAACGCGCGCAGACGAGCACGACCTGTGGGGTGAAGTCGTTTAAGTCGCAGTAGCGGCGGCGCGAGTCAGCCGCTGCCGGTGGCAGGGAGAAAGCGCGATGTGGCAACGCATACGCAACTGGGCACGCGGACTTAAAGCCGAAACCATCGCGCTGTGGTTTTGCTGCAAGCACCCCGGCACCCCGCTCGGCGCGAAAATTCTCGCCACGCTGGTCGTCGCCTATGCGCTGTCGCCGATCGATCTCATCCCCGATTTCATTCCGGTGCTCGGCTATCTCGACGACGTGATCCTGATTCCGATCGGCATCTATTTCACTTTGAAGCTCATACCGCAGCCGGTAATCGACGAATGCCGCGTAAAAGCGCGCGGCTGGCTCGACGCGAGAGAGGGGAAACCGCGCAATTACGTTGCGGCCGGCGTCATCGTCTGCCTGTGGCTCGCCGCCGCCTGGTGGGCATGGCGGTGGTACAGCGCGCCTTGAGCGCGCCAGCTCATTCGCGCTCGAAAAACGCGATCACTTCGGCCGCTTCGCGCGTGCCTTTCATCGACGGCAGGCTGCGCAGAATACGGCGGCCATAGCCTTTGGTGAACAGCCGCGGATCGCAGATCATCAAAACACCGCGATCGGTTTCGTCGCGGATCAGCCGGCCGGCGCCCTGCTTCAGCGTGATCACAGCCTGCGGCAGCTGAAACTCCACAAACGCATTGCGCCCGTCGCGGTTGATGCGCTCGATGCGCGCCGCGAGCAGCGGATCGTCGGGCGGCGCGAACGGCAGCTTGTCGATGCAGACGAGCGACAACGCCTCGCCGCGCACATCGACGCCTTCCCAGAACGACTGGCTGCCGACGAGCACCGCGTTGCCGATGCGGCGGAAGCGCTCGAGCAGCTCGGTGCGCGAGCCCTCGCCCTGCATCAGCAGCGGGTACTCGAGACGGCGCTGCGCAAACGCGTCTTTCAGCAGCTCGTGGCCTTCGCGCATCGCACGCAAACTCGTGAACAGCATGAACGCGCGCCCGCCGCTCGCTTCGATCGCGGGCAGTGCCGCGGCGACGACCGCGCGCGTGTATTCGGGCGTGTTCGGCTCGGGCATCCCCTTGGGCACATACAGCAGCGCATTCGCCGAATAATCGAACGGGCTCTCCCACGCTTGTGTGATCGCGTCGGTCAACCCCATTTGCGCGCGGTAATGGCTGAAATCGCCGCCGACCGACAGCGTCGCCGACGTGAATATCCAGGAGCGCGCGCGCTCGTCGATCTGCTCGCGAAAAACCTCCGCGATCGACAGCGGCGTCGCGTTCATGTGCAGCGCGTGGTTAAAAAGCTCGAGCCAGCGCACGAACTCCGGATCGTTCTGGTCGCGCCAGCGGCGAATGCCCGCCACCAGCAACTGGCCGCGCTGCCAGCACTTCTCGAGCCCTTCGCTGCGGCCGGCCTGGGTTTCGAGCGTGGCTACCAGCGCATCGAGTTTCGCGCAGACGGCCGCCAGCGCGGGCTCGAATTCGCGATTGCGCGCGAGCGCCTGAAACGGAAAGCGCCCGCTCTCCTCGCGGAACGCGAGCCGCAGATCGCGCGCGGACTTATCCAGCGCCTGCGCGGCTTCGGGCAGCGGCAGGAAATCCTTGGCCGACGCCGCGGCCTCGATGCGGGTGTCGCGCGCGAGCTCGGTCAATTGCGACGTCGACACGGTCTGACCGAAAAACAGGCTCGCCGTTTCCGGCAACTGGTGCGCCTCGTCAAAAATAATCGTGTTCGAAGCCGGGAGCAGCTCGGACACACCTTCGTCGCGCAACACGACGTCGGCAAAAAAGAGGTGGTGATTGACGACCACCACGTCCGCCGCGAGCGCCTGCTTGCGCGCCTCCATTACGAAGCACTTCGCGTAATGCTCGCAGTCGGAGCCCAGGCAGTTCTCGCGCGTCGACGTCACGTACGACCAGATCGCCGCATTCTCCGGCACTGCCGGCAAATCGCTTTTGTCGCCGGTCGCGCTGTTTTGCGCGAAGTTGGCGATGATCGGCAGGTAACGCGCGTCTTCGCGCGTCGGGAAACGGCCCTCGTGCTGGGCGCGTGCCACATAGTAATGGCAGACGTAATTCGCGCGTCCTTTGAGCACCGCCACAGTGACCGGCACTTTGAGCGCTTCGCGCACGACCCGGATGTCGCGGTCGAACAACTGGTCCTGCAAAGTCTTGGTGCCGGTCGAAATGATGACCTTGCCGCCGGACAGAAGCGCCGGCACGAGATAGGCGAACGTCTTACCGGTTCCGGTGCCCGCCTCCGCCACCAGCACGCTATTTTTCCCGATCGCCTGCGCGACCGCGCGCGCCATTTCGAGCTGGCCTTCACGCACGCGAAAGCCATCGACGGCGAGCGCCAAAGCGCCGCCCGCCGAAAAAATTTCGTCCAGATCTTGCAAAAGGGAATCCGATCACGGACCGCAGCGCGTGCGACCCAGGCTCAAAGCGCGTGAGTATAATCCCGATTCGCCATGCCTGACGCCCCTTCAGCACTCAAGATCGGCCTGATCTCCGATACGCACGATCTCTTGCGTCCGCAGGCGCGCGCCGCGCTGACGGGCGTCGCGCACATTCTGCACGCCGGTGACATTTGCGCGGACCATGTGCTTGCCGAACTCGCGCAAATCGCGCCGGTTACGGCGGTGCGCGGCAACAACGATCGTGGCGAGTGGGCGAGCGGGCTGCAGACCACGGTGCTGGTCGAAATTGGCGGCGTGTCGCTTTACATGCTGCATGACTTGTCCGAACTCGACATCGATCCGCGCGCAGCCGGCGTGCATGCGGTCATTTACGGGCATTCGCACCAACCGCGCATCGAAGTGCGCGCCGGCGTCCTCTATGTGAATCCCGGCAGCGCAGGACCGCGCCGCTTTTCGTTGCCGGTGTCGGTCGGCCTGCTCGAAATCGCGGGCGGGAAAGTCAGCGCCACGCTGCATACGCTGCAATTCTGAACCACCGGTCCTGGCCGCTCGTGTCAATTCCCCGCGGGACCCGCATTTTACAAGTGCGCCGGTATCGCCTATAGTCGCGCCGATGAAAAATTTTATGCGCCTGTTCGCGCTGGCTTTCACGCTGACCTCCGCGCTGACATTCGCGCTGGCAACGGTGCCCGCCTTCGCCGCCGACCGGTATGCGCCGGAAACGCCGGCCGCCGCGCCGTCCACCGACAGCTATCTCGACCACGCGCGCGAAATAACGCTGCAGGCGCTCGCGCTGCTCGGCGTCAATTACAAATGGGGCAGCTCCAACCCCGCGCGCGGCTTCGACTGCAGCGGCCTTGTCACGCACGTGTTCCGGCAGGTCGCGGGCCTCGTGCTGCCGCGCAACTCGCAGGCGATGAGTAAAGTCGGCGAAAAAATCGACCAGCCCGATCTGCAGCCCGGCGATCTCGTGTTCTTCAACACGCGCAGCCAGCCCAATTCCCACGTCGGCATCTATATCGGCGACGAGCGCTTCGTGCACGCACCGAGCCGCGGCGGCGAGGTCGCGATCTCGAACATGCAGGAAGGCTACTGGAAAAAGCGCTTCAACGGCGCACGCCGCATGATGAGCGAGTGACGCTCCGGAGCTGCGTGAACGTTAGCGTTAACGGCCGACCGTCTTGTCGGCAATCTTTTGCTTGATCGCGGCAATCGCCGCCAATCCTGCCTTTTCCCCCTCGATGATCGCGAGGTGCCGGTCTTCGAAGCCGGTGCTGCGCATGCGCCCGGTCTCGGGCCGGATGACGATATCGGCCTCCGGTAGCTCGTAACCGGCGATGCTTTGGCCCATGATCGCAAAACTCTGCAGCATCACGTCGATACTGTCCTTGGTTTTGCCGAAGCGCGGATTATTGGAAATATAAACCGCGATTACGATGTCCGCGCCCATCGCGCGCGCTGCGCGCACCGGCACCGGGCTCACGAGACCGCCGTCGACGTATTCGCGTCCGCTGATGGAGACCGGCTGAAAAACACCGGGCACGCTGCTCGACGCGCGCACCGCCATTCCTGTATTGCCGGTGCGGAACACCACCGACTCGCCGCTTTGCAAATCGGTCGCCACCACGGCGAGAGGTTTGTTGAGTTTTTCCATGGTCCGGTTTTGCACCGCCTGGTTGACGAAATTCTGCAGCGCTTCGCCTTTGATGAATCCGCGATCCGGCAGCGACCAGTCCGCAATGATCGTGTCGTCGAGCTGCAGCGCAGTACGCTGCAAGTCGAATCCGCCGTAACCGGCTGCGTATAACGCCCCCACGAGGCTGCCCGCGCTGGTGCCGACGATGATGTCGGGGACGATGCCGTGCGACTCGAGCGCCTTGATTACGCCGATGTGCGCGAAGCCGCGGGCGGCGCCGCCACCCAATGCGAGGGCGATTTTCGGCGCCACCAGGCGCACTTCCGGTTTGGCCGGCAACTCGGTGACGGGAGCAGGCTTGGGCGCAGGGTCAGGGGAGCGCGGCAACATGCCGCAGCCGGCGAGCATGCTTAAAAACAGGGCAGCAGCAAAACGCAATGAGAACCTTAATCGAGGGAATTTGCGAACGCGCGATTATGCGTCAGTTTCGCGCGAGTGGGCGTCAAATAGGCGCGGCCGCAGCACCGGGGTTCGCCGGCGCATTAAACCCACGACGGCTCAAGTCTCGCTTGACAAATGATAATCATTATCATTAAATATCTACTAAGAATCACTGCCGTTACTTAAACCGACCCCCCCATCAGAAGAGACAACAGTTTAACTATGAACTTTAAACCATTGAACATACGATACTTCGGATTTCTATTAGTAATCGTCGCCCTGGTCGTAGGCACTACAGCACCCGCCCTAGCACAAGACAGCGTGGTCAACCTGTATTCGGCCCGCCACTATCAAACCGACGAAGCGCTGTATACGAATTTCACGAAATCGACAGGTATCAAGGTAAACCTGATCGAGGGCGGCGAAGACGCATTGATGGAGCGTATCCGCAACGAAGGCGTCAACAGCCCCGCCGACGTATTCATCACGGTCGATGTCGGACGCCTGTGGCGCGCCGAGCAACTGGGCCTGTTTGCACCGGTCAAATCCAAAACCCTCGAAAGTCGGATTCCGGCCAACTACCGGGACCCGGATGGCAACTGGTTCGGCTTTTCGCGGCGCGCGCGCATCATCGTCTATAACAAAGCCGTCCTTAAATCCGGCGACATCGCAACCTATGAGGATCTGGCCGACCCCAAATATAAAGGCCGTATCTGCACGCGCTCGGGAAGCCACGTTTACAACCTGTCGTTAATGGGCTCGATGATAGGCGCGCTCGGGGAAGAAAAATCCGAAGCGTGGGCGAAAGGTGTGGCAACCAACCTCGCGCGTCCGCCCAAGGGCGGCGATACCGATCAACTGAAGGCGGCCGCCGCCGGCGAATGCGACATCGCCGTCAGCAACACTTATTATTTCGCGCGGCTGCTACGTTCCGACAAGCCCGAGGAACGGGAGATCGCGGAGAAACTCGGCGTGGTCTTCCCGAACCAGGCCGGACGCGGCACGCACTTCAATATTTCAGGCGGCGGCATGCTGAAGCACGCGCCGCACAAGGAGGCGGCCGTCAAGTTTCTCGAGTATCTGGCGAGCAACGAAGCGCAGGTCTACTTTGCCGACGGCAACAATGAGTGGCCGGTCGTCGCGAACGTCGTCACCAACAACCCTGCGCTGAAGGCCATGGGTTCGTTCAAAGCCGAGACGCTCAATATCGCGGCGATCGGCAGAAACCAGCCGGCGGCGCAAAAAATCTTCGACCGCGTCGGTTACAAGTAAATCGCCGCGAGGCCCGCACTCACTGGCCTCGCGGGTTTTCCCCCGCGGCCTGCACGCTGCTCGCATCCGCGCGCGCGATGCGCCGGGATAGCACGATCAGCGGCAGCAGGCTGACCGCGACGATCGCCAGCGCAGCGGTCGACGCCTCGGCGAGGCGTTCGTCGGCGGCCAGGTTGTAAGCCTGTACCGCCAGCGTATCGAAATTGAACGGCCGCATGACGAAGGTCGCGGGCAGCTCTTTCATCACGTCGACGAACACCAGCAAGGCCGCGGTCAGCAGGCTGCCGCGCATCAGCGGCCCGTGCACCTTGACCAGCGTGCCCAGCGGCCCCACGCCCAGCGAACGCGCCGCCTCGTCCATGCTCGGCGTGATCTTGGTCAGTCCCGCATCCACGGTCTGCAATGCCACCGCGAGAAAACGCACGAGGTAAGCATAGACCAGCGCGGCGATGCTGCCGGTCAGCAGCAAGCCGGTGCTGAACGCAAAATTCGCGCGCATCCACGCATCGATTGCATTGTCCAGACGCGCCACTGGCACCAGGATGCCGATCGCAATCACCGCACCCGGCACCGCATAGCCGAGGCCGGCAAGCCGGTTGGCCGCCTTCACCACCGGCCCCGGCCGCAAGCGCATCGCGTAGGCCATTATCAGCGCGAGCACGACTGCCGCCAGCGCGGTCACCCCGGCGAGCGTGAAACTATTGAGCGTGAGCATGACAAAGCGCGCGCCGAATTGCGCGTCACCATCGGTCAATGTCATGCGCAGCAGCAAGCCGGCCGGCAGCAGGAAACCCAGCACCAGGGGGACGCCGCAAATCGCCGTCGCGAGCCACGCGGCAAATCCGTGCAGTTGACAGCGTGCGTGGCGCCGCCGGCCGGCACCGTTGTAATAACGCGCGCGGCCGCGACTCCCGCGCTCGAGTGCGAGCACGAGCACGACGAACCCGAGCAGCATCGCGGAAAGCTGAGCCGCGGCGACGCGGTCCCCCATCGACAGCCACGCGCGATAAATTCCCGTCGTAAAAGTGGGCACGGCGAAGTAGGAAACCGTGCCGAAGTCGGCCAGCGTCTCCATCAGCGCGAGCGTCGTGCCGGCGACGATCGCCGGCCGCGCAAGTGGCAACGCGATCCGGAAAAAACTGCCCCACGCGCCATAGCCGAGGGTGCGCCCCACTTCCATGATGCCTACCGATCGTTCGAGAAAAGCCGCGCGCACGACCAGATAAACGTACGGATACAAAACCAATCCCAGCATCACTGCCGCGCCGCCGACCGAGCGGATTTCGGGAAACCAGTAGTCGTGTGCGCGCCACCCTGCCGCTGCTCGCAGCCAGGTCTGCACGGGCCCGGTGAACTGCAACAAATCCGTGTAGGCGTACGCCATGATGTAAGCCGGCATCGCCAGCGGCAATATCAGCGTCCATTCGAAAACGCGCTGCCCGGGAAAGCGGCACGTGGTGACGAGCCATGCCGTCGACACGCCGCCGAAAACCACGATCCCGCTCACGCCGGCCAGCAGCCATAAAGTGTTCGCGATGTATTCCGGCAGCACCGTGGCGGCCAGATGGGACCACGCGCCCTGCCCCGGCGAAAATACGTTTGCCAGCACGACGACCACCGGTACGGCGAGAAGCGCGGCAATCAAAGTCGCAAGCAGCGGCAACGCGCCCGCCCGGCGCCAGCGCGGACCGCCGCGCTCCGGACCCGACGGCGCTATCGGCTGTACGGCGTTCACGCCGGATTTTTCATTGGTGGTGGTGCCGACTCGCCATGGTGGTGCGCAGTGTAGCAAAGCCGTCCACCGCCGGGCAAAGACCGCGTCGCCGGTGGGCCACACGCGAGCCGCTATAATGCCGGCACATGAATAGCGCCGGTTCCCCACTACCTGCTCAGTTCGACGCCGTGATCGCGCTTGACGGCGTCACGCAATTCTACGGCGCGCAGCGCGTGCTCGCGGGCCTCTCGTTCGCTTTGCAGCGCGGCGAGATCGGCTGCCTGCTGGGATCGAGCGGTTGCGGGAAGACGACGGTGTTGCGCTGCATTGCCGGGTTCGAACCGGTCGCGGGCGGCGAAATCCGCTTGAATGGCAAAGTCGTCAGCCGTAGTAACTACAGCGTGCCGACCGAGCAGCGCCGCGTCGGCATGGTGTTCCAGGATTACGCGCTGTTCCCGCATCTCGACGTCGCGGCGAATACTGCGTTCGGCCTGCACGATCTCGATGCGGCTCAACGCGGCCCGCGCGTGGCGGAACTGCTGGAAACCGTCGGGCTCGCGGGCGCCGGCGGCAAGTACCCGCATGAACTGTCCGGCGGCCAGCAGCAGCGCGTCGCACTCGCACGCGCGCTCGCACCCCGCCCGGAACTGCTGCTGCTCGATGAGCCATTCTCGAATCTCGACGTTGAACTGCGCGAGCGCCTGAGCCTGGAAGTGCGCGTCATCCTCAAACAACAGAATGCGACCGCCATCCTCGTCACCCACGACCAGCACGAAGCATTCAATATCGCCGATGTGGTCGGCATCATGGCCAACGGCGGGGTCGAACAGTGGGACACGCCGTACAATCTCTATCATGAACCCGCGACGCGCCTCGTTGCCGACTTCATCGGCCAGGGCACGCTGCTGCCCGGCGTCGTAGTCGGCGATCAACTCGTAGAACTCGAGCTCGGCACTTTCCACGCAAAATTTCCGGCCGAATGGCCGCGCGGCGCCGCCGTCGATGTGCTATTGCGCCCCGACGACATCCTGCACGACGACGCGGGCGCGCTGAGGGCGGAAGTCCTGCACAAGGCTTTTCGCGGGGCGGAATTTCTGTACACACTGCAATTGCCGGCTGGCGGCCGCGTACTCTCGCTGGTGCCCAGCCATCACAACCATGCAATTGGCGAAAAAATCGGCATCCGCCTTGAAATCGATCACGTGGTCGCGTTTCTGCGCTGATGGTGATGCAGGCTTATTCGAAACGCTCCGCTGCGCGCAGCCCGCGCAATTCCTGCGCCAGCTCGTAGACCGCGAGCGCATAGTTCACGCTGCGGTTATAGCGCGTAATCACGTAAAAATTGTTGAATCCCAACCAGTATCGCGTGCCCGCCTCGGTTTGCGCGGAGAACACCGCGGCTTTCAAGTCGTCCGCGACCAGATAAGCCGGCGACGCGCCTGTGCGCTTGATGACACCGACGGTGGTATGCGGATTGATGCCGCGCTCGACCAGTGCTTTGAATTCGTCGCTGACCGCTTCCGCGGAGAGTTCGAGCGGCGCGAGCACCGGCGCCCCCGTCTGCCAGCCATAGCTCTTGTAGTAATTGGCGATGCTGCCGATCGCATCGCCGTGGCTCCACAAATCGCGCTTGCCGTCGCCGTCGAAATCGACCGCGTGACGGCGATAGCTGCTGGGCAAAAACTGTGGGATGCCGAGCGCCCCCGCGTACGACCCCCTCACTTGCAAAGGATCGAGGGCGAGTTCGCGTGTGAGCAGCAGGAATTCCGTGAGTTCCCCGCGAAACCGTTCCGCGCGCGGCGGATAATTAAAGGCGAGCGTGACGAGCGCATCGAACACCCTGCTCGTGCCGGTGAGCCGGCCGTAAAACGATTCGATGCCGACGGTGGCGACCAGCAACTCCTCCGGCACGCCCGACGCTGCACTGACTTGCGCGATCACCGCAGCATTGCGCTGCCAATAAGCCAGCCCGCCCTTGATGCGCGCCGCATTGACATGGCTCGTGCGAAACACATGCCACGGCGATGCAGTCGACGGCGCCGCCATCGCCTTCAACACGCCCTGCTGCAGTCGCGCCTGTAAGAACCACTGCTCGAGTTTTTGCCGGTCGAACTTGTGCTCAGCGGAAAATTCATCGATGTAGGCGACGACTTCCGGCGCGAGCGCCCCCGGCGCCGCGCGGGCGTGGCTCAAATCCATCGCGAGCGGTGCGCAAAAAGCAATCAGCAATAAAGCGCAACCGCGCCAAAACGTCGATGCGCCGAACGTCGATTCAAGCATACGCTTGCGCAATCTCGCCGCGTGGGACGCGCGCCGGTATCACAGCGCGTTCAAGGATTCGACGACTTTGCGGTCGAACACCAGGCCCTCTTTGCGCCGCTGCTCGCGCTCGCGAAATGAGCGTTCCGACGGAATGCGAATTTCATCGACACCCGGCCGCCGCGGCGTCGCCTTGATCTTATCGACGAGTCCCGTCATGTGGTCCGGAAACTCACCGCCCGGTAACGTTAGCTTCGGATCGATCACCAACAGCAGGAAGCCGTAATCCTTGACTTTGCCCTGCGGCAATGCAGCGCCGGCGAGCAATCCCAGCGCCTGCACCGCGAACGACAAGCCGTAGCCTTTATGCCCGCCGAACGGCACCCAACCGCCCCTCAACGCGGCATGCGGGTCGCGCGTTGGATTGCCATGCTCGTCAAACGCGATGTCTTCCGGCAATTCCTCGCCGATGTGAGCGGCGAGTTGCACTTCACCCACCATGATGGACGCCGTGCCGATGTCGTAGACGACCGGGCCATTGGACGACGGAAAGCCGATGCAAAGCGGGTTAGTGCCGAATACCGGTTTTATGCCGCCGATCGGCAGCACATGCGGCCGCGTGCTCGCGGCATGTATCCCGACCAATCCGGCCTTCGCGATCTTCTCCATGAAGTACGCGCTGCGTCCGCTGTAATAACTGTCGTAAACGCCGACCATCGCAAACCCGCGCTCGCGCGCCTTGCTGATTGCCAGCTCGGTAGCGCGATACACGGAAACGTAGCCCAGGTTGTTGCCACCGTCGATCAGCGCCGACATCGGTGTCTCGTGCACGGTCGTAATCGGCCGGCGCTCATTGCGCGTTTTGTTGTTGTCAGCGATGGCAAGAATGCGCGGCAGGCTGGCAAAGCGATAACCACACAACGCATTATCGACCAACTGATCGGTGATAATTTTCGCGTCCTCCTCGGAATAGCCGATGCGCTGCAGCGCGCGCTGGCCGAGTTCGGCGGCGTCGGCGGGCGACATGCGCACCGTGTCGGGTGTATCGGCGTCGAGCAATGCGCCCCGCGGCGACTTCGTACCGGCAGCCTGCGTCATGCGTTCCATTCCTGTTGATTCGGATGCGCAATTATAGACCGGCCGCTTGCCGCGCCGCTGCAGGCCGGGTTGATTTAACAGCGGCCTGACTACGCGCGAAGTCAGCGCGCAACCGGCGGGCGGAACGGCGCCGCCAGCGGTTCGCCGATGAAGATTCCCTGGCCGGGCATCTGCACGCTCTTCCAGTACGCCTCGATCAGCGTCTCGCCCCGCAAATAATGCTCGATGAGGACCGGCGGATATGGAAATTTCTGCAGCAGATTGCACGGCTCGACCACCGTGCCGTAACTGCCGGTCGCGCCCGCCTCCAGCCAGCGCATCGCGCTCATCTGGCCGGTATCAAAGAACATGCCGCCTGCCGACGTCAAATGATCCGCCACGGCGCCGGGCAGAAAATGCAGTGTTTCGAGTCCGTCCACCGTGGTCCTGCCGATAAAATAGAACAATACGTCCTGCGCGTTGAGCAATGCTTCCTGTTTGAGGGATTGCGTGCGCAGCCTGTTTTTCAGCATCTTTTCTACCGGCCCATAAGTCGTGCTGCGCACGTTGCGCGCCACATCCGAGGTGGACAATAAATAGACGGTGCCTTTGGGCTGAGTGCCGTCCGATGCAACGCCGCGGTCAATCAACGCCTTCGCCAGCTCAAACGAGCCCGCGGCAATCGACATCGTCGGCCGCATGCGCAGCTGCGTGAACGGCAGCTGCGCCGCAGAATTGAAATACGGGCTGACCTGGGTGGGCTTGCAGCCTTCGGCGCAATATGCGCTCGAGAATCCAAACGCGAATGCCGATGTGATCGACATGCATTCCACGCGATGGGGGGAAGCCCAGGTCAGTACATAGGCTTCGACCCCGGGCAGCGTCTTTTCGTCGACCCACGCTTTGAGCGGGATGAATTCCGCGGCCGTCATCGCCAGCTTGCCTGGCGGAAAACCGATTCTGATAATGTTTTGAAAAAGTATGCGGCGTTGCGCGGCGTAGTACTCGCCGATTTGCACGCTCAAAGGGTCGCGGGTATTGATAATTACCGCGAGCTGGTTGTGGTCGAGCGCGCAGGCCAGCGGTGGCAGGAATAAAATGAAGCAAACGGCGGCGCGGGCCATTCCCCGCACGGCGCGTCTCCAGCCGCGCATCGGCCATCGAGGCTTGCATTCTTTTACATGAAAAAACATATCTCGTTTTATCCTGACTTAAATCCAACGTTATAAGCAGTTACGCACTCTCTGCGCGTCCGTCAGTACGCAAACACACACTGCGGTTGAATTGGCAAGCCACGGCAACTTCATCCTGCAACCACGGTCGAAACTGCAGTGTCGGACCTCAAACCTGCGGTCGACGGCATATTGTATATTTTGCACGGATCAACCATGCCTCGTTCCACCTTGCCCGTGCCCCTCAAAGCGCTGTTTCTGGTGTTTTCCCTGTCAGTTACTGCGGCCGCCAATGCCGCCGGCTCTACCGCGCCGGACTTCACCGCGTATCGCTTGACTCCAGTGCCGCCGATCGCTGTCCGTCCTGCCGCTCCCGAGCTGGCGCAAGGATCTGCAACTGAGCCGCGAAGTCAGTCCAGCGCCGCCATTCGTTTGGCCGGCATGCCATTCTCCAAGCTGATAGAGGGCGCGGCGCGCGAAGCATCGCTCGATCCGGCGTTAGTGCACGCGGTAATTGCGGTCGAATCAGGCTATAACCCGGCGGCCCGCTCACCCAAGGGCGCCCTCGGCTTGATGCAGGTGTTGCCGGCCACCGCGCTGCGTTACGGCGTAAAGAACGCTGCCCTTTCGCCTGCGGCCAATCTGCGCGCAGGCACCCGGTATCTGAGCGAGCTGATGACGCTGTTCGATCAACGCCTCGATCTCGTGCTGGCTGCTTACAACGCCGGCGAAGGCGCGGTGCTGCGGTATGGCCAGCGCATTCCGCCGTTCCGCGAAACGCAGCAGTACGTGCCTGCCGTGCTGGCTCGTTACCGCGAATGGAGAGAGCCGCTGCCCATGGCCGACGCTCCGGCCCTTCCGCCGCCCTCCCGCATTCGCGTCAATTACATGCCGGGCACTCTGCTTGAAACGAACCCCGTGTCGCACACGGCGGTCCACCACTGAAATTACCCGGGCTGTCTAACGGGCGTCCGCCCGCAGCCGCGTGACCGGCGCAACTGCGCTCTTCTCCGGTCCGATATTTCCGCGTTGCGCCAGGTATTCGCGAAACTGTTCGCCCACTTCGGCGTGGCGCAAGCCGTATTCCAGCGTCGCCTGCAGATAGCCGAGCTTGGAGCCGCAGTCGTAGCGCACGCCCTGATAGCGATACGCGAGGACTTGTTGTTCAGTCAAGAGCGCCGCGATGGCGTCGGTGAGCTGAATTTCCCCGCCGGATCCGGGGTTGGCATGTTCGAGATGGTGGAATATGCGCGGCGTCAGAATATAGCGGCCGACCACGGCCAGCGTCGACGGGGCATCTGCGGGCTTGGGCTTTTCGATGATTGCGCTGACCTGCTCGAGACGTTCAGCCACCGGCCGCGTGGCCACTATGCCATAGCTCGCAGTGTCGGCACGCGCAACGTCCTGCACGCCGAGCAGCGCGCAGTTGTAAAAGCCGTACGCGTCAACCATCTGGCGCAGCACCGGCGGATCGGCGTCGATGAGGTCGTCCGCGAGCAGCACGGCGAACGGTTCATCACCGATGATCGGCTTCGCGCACAGCACGGCATGGCCGAGCCCGAGCGCCTGCGCCTGGCGGATGAATATGCAGTTGATGTTCTTCGGCATCACATTGCGCAGCAGTTCGAGCGTTTCGGTCTTGCCCCGCAGGTCGAGTTCGGTTTCAAGCTCGTACGCTTTATCGAAGTGGTCTTCGATCGCGCGCTTGCTGCGGCCGGTGACGAATATCATGTCGGTAATGCCGGCGGCGACCGCCTCTTCCACCGCGAACTGAATGAGCGGCTTGTCGACGATCGGCATCATCTCTTTGGGGCTCGCCTTGGTCGCGGGCAAAAAACGCGTGCCCAGGCCGGCGACAGGAAAAACCGCTTTGGTAATTTTCTGCATCTCGCGCGCTCCAGTTCAGGTGATCGGTTTGCCGCGGGTTACAACGATTGGGTCGCAGCGCTTTGCTGCCAGCGCCATACGTCGGCGCACATAGCATCGATTCCGCGCTGCGCCTGCCAGCCGAGGAGCTCGCGCGCCAGCGTGGGATCGGCATAGTATTCAGCGAGATCCCCGGGCCGGCGAGCGGCTATCCGGTACGGCACCTGACGTCCGCTCGCGGCACCGAACGCGCGCACCATCTCGAGCACGCTGTAGCCGCGGCCGGTGCCGAGATTGACCGTAAGCACGCCGCTGCGATTCGTCAACGCATCGAGCGCCGCCAAATGGCCGCGCGCGAGATCGACCACATGGATATAGTCGCGCACGCCGGTGCCGTCCGGCGTGGGAAAATCGTTACCGTAAACCGGTAATTCCTTGAGCTTTCCCATGGCGACCTGGGCAATGTACGGCATCAGGTTGTTCGGAATGCCGTGCGGGTCCTCGCCGATCAGCCCCGACGGGTGCGCGCCGACCGGATTGAAATAGCGGAGCAGCGCGACGCGCGCTGCCGGCTCGGCATGCGCCGCATCGCGCAGCAAATCTTCAACCATCAATTTCGACCGCCCGTACGGATTGACCGGCGCGAGCGGAAAATCTTCGCGGTACTGGACCGACGCAGGCGCGCCGTACACCGTCGCCGACGACGAGAACACGATCGTCTTCACTTCAGCATCCAGCATCGTTTCGACGAGCGCGATGCTGCCGGTGACGTTGGTATCGTAATAAGAGAGCGGTTTCGCCACCGACTCGCCGACCGCTTTCAATCCCGCGAAGTGAATAACCGCGTCCGGACGGTGCGCTGAAAAATGCGCACGCAGCGCAGCGCGGTCGCGCACGTCGATTTGCGCAAAGCCGGGCCGCCTGCCCGCGATCCGCTCGATACGGTCGATCACCGACGCTTTGCTGTTGCAAAGATTGTCGATGATGAAAACGTCGCGGCCGGTCGCGAGTAATTCGACTACCGTGTGCGAACCGATATAACCCGCGCCGCCGGTAACGAGGATGGACGAATATCCGGTCATGGCGTCACGCCGGCTTTCACGCGGCGGCCGCGACCGGGAAACCGTGGTCGGCGATGACTTCGGCCAGACATAGATGCATGCACCGGTTCCATTCCGGCAACTGCAGGCCGTATCGTTTTTCCACTTTCGCGGTCGCCAGCCGCGAGTTGGCAGGCCGCCGCGCGGGCAATGGATAATCGGCAGTCGTAATCGGCACCACCTCGCGGCATTTCATCGGCATGCCGTGCGCGCGCGCCGCCGCCAGGATCGCGCTCGCAAAACCGAACCAGGTGACGGACCCGCCCACGGTCAGGTTGAACAGGCCGCTCGCAAAACTTCCGTCGCGGCGGCGCGCCATGTCCTCACGCAGCGCATGCACCGTCGATACCGCGATCAGGCGCGACCAGCACGGCGCGCCGTATTGGTCGTCGACGATGCGCAGTTGCTCGCGCTCGGCGGCGAGCCGCAGCATCGTCAGCAGGAAATTCTTGCCGCGCGCCGCATAGACCCAGCTCGTGCGAAAAATAAGGTGGTCCGCGCCGGATTCGGCGATCGCCGTGTCCCCCGCGAGCTTGCTCTTGCCGTAAACGCTTAGCGGATTGGGTACATCGTCTTCGCCATACGCGTCCGCCTTGGCGCCGTCGAACACGTAATCGGTCGAATAGTGCACGAGCAGCGCGGCGCGTTTGCGCGCCGCCTTCGCGAGCTCCAGCGGCGCATCGGCGTTGACCGCGGTGGCCGCAGCCTTTTCCTGCTCGGCCTGGTCGACCGCGGTGTACGCGGCCGCGTTGACAATGACATCCGGCTGCGCATCATCGACGGCTGCCGCGAGCGTTTGCGGTTGCGCGAGATCGAGTTGCGCGCGTCCGGGTGCAATGACAGTGCCGAGCGGCGCCAGCGCGCGCGCGAGTTCCCAGCCGACCTGCCCGGTCGCGCCGGTCAACAGGATGCGGCTCACGGGAAAACCTCGGCGGCGGCAAACGCCACGCCGCGCGCGTCTTTCGCGGAAACATTGGGCTGACCCTGCAGCCGCCAGTCGATCGCGAGCTGTGGATCATCCCAGCGGATACAGCGCTCGTGCTCGGGCGCCCAGTAGTCGGTCGTTTTGTAAAGAAACTCCGCCACCTCCGACAGCACGACAAAGCCGTGCGCGAAGCCCTGCGGTATCCACACCTGGCGCTTGTTTTCGCCCGACAGCACGATACCCGTCCAGCGGCCAAAATTAGGCGACGAGCGCCGCAAGTCGACAATGACGTCGAGCACTTCGCCCGCAATCACGCGCACGAGCTTGCCCTGCGGCTGTCGGATCTGGTAATGCAAACCGCGCAGCACGTTTTTTGCTGAGCGCGAATGATTATCCTGCACGAAAGCCGTTTCAATTCCGGTCAGTTCGCGAAAGCGGTGGGC
>JBKJMN010000310.1:0-19632 GCA_046596405.1 Burkholderiales bacterium | reverse complement strand
CCCGGCGGAGTCTACCGCGACCTGCCGGACCACATGCCGCAGTACCAGGCGTCCAAGCTGCGCAACGCGCGCGAGATGGAACGGTTGAACGAAAATAGGCAGGGCTCGCTGCTTGATTTTTTGCAGAACTTCACCGACCGCTTTCCGAAGCGTGTCGACGAATATGAAGAGTTGCTCACCGACAACCGGATCTGGAAGCAGCGCACCGTCCACCTCGGCGTGGTCACGCCGGAACGCGCGCTGGCGCTGGGCTTCACTGGGGCGATGCTGCGCGGCTCGGGCGTGCCGTGGGACCTGCGCAAGAAGCAGCCCTACGAGGTCTACGACCGGATGCAGTTCGATATTCCTGTGGGTGTGAACGGCGACTGCTACGACCGCTATCTGGTGCGCATTGAAGAGATGCGGCAGTCCAACCGTATCATCCAGCAGTGCATTGCGTGGCTCAAGGTCAACCCGGGCCCCGTCATCACCGGCAACCACAAGATCGCGCCGCCCGATCGCGAGGCGATGAAGGCGAACATGGAAGAGCTGATCCATCATTTCAAGCTCTTCACCGAAGGCATGCACGTGCCGCCGGGCGAAGCATATGCGGCAATCGAGCATCCGAAAGGCGAGTTCGGGATTTATCTCGTGTCGGACGGCGCCAATAAGCCTTATCGCCTGAAAATCCGCGCGCCCGGCTATGCCCACCTGTCGGCGCTCGACGAAATGGTCCGCGGCCACATGATCGCCGACGTGGTTGCGATCATCGGCACGCAGGACATCGTGTTCGGCGAAATCGACCGATGAGCGACCAATGAACGCGCCTCTCGTATTAAGCCCGGAATCCCTCGCGCGCGTCGATCAGGCGGTCGCCAAGTATCCGCCCGACCAGAAGCAATCGGCGGTAATGGCGGCATTGACCATCGCGCAGGACGAAAAAGGCTGGCTGTCGACGGCGACGATGGATTTTGTCGCGCACTATCTCGAGATGCCGCCGATTGCGGTCTACGAAGTCGCGAGCTTTTATACGATGTACAACTTGCAGCCGGTCGGCAAGTGCAAGCTCGCGATCTGCACCAACCTGCCGTGCGCGCTGCAGGGCGCGACGGTGGCGGCGGCGCATTTGAAGCAGAAGCTCGGCATCGGTTTCGGTGAGACGACGGCCGATGGCGCGTTCACTCTGAAGGAGGCCGAATGCCTGGGCGCGTGCGGCGATGCGCCGGTAGTGCTCGTCAACAACAAGCGCATGGCGTGCGCGATGACCGCCGACAGGCTGGATAAGCTGATCGAGGAAATGAAATAATGGGCCTGCCCGTCGCGCCATTTGCCGCCGATCTGTTCGGCCCCGATGCCTTGATCATGAAAGGCATCACGGGCGCCAACTGGCGCTTGCAGGACTATCTCGGGCGCGGTGGATACGCGGCGCTGAAAAAAATTCTCGCTGAAAAAATCACGCCGGAGCAAATCATCGCGGAGCTGAAAAAGGCCGCGCTGCGAGGCCGCGGCGGCGCTGGTTTTCCGACCGGGCTCAAATGGAGCTTCATGCCCAAGGGTTACGCGGGCGCCAAATACCTCGTGTGCAACTCCGACGAGGGCGAGCCGGGCACGTTCAAAGACCGCGACATCATGCGCTACAACCCGCACATCCTGATCGAAGGCATGGCGATCGGCGCGTACGCAATGGGCATCCCGGTCGGTTATAACTATATCCACGGCGAAATCTGGGATGTTTACGAGCGCATGGACGAAGCGCTCGCCGAGGCGCGCGCCGCCGGATTTCTCGGCCGCAATATCCTCGGTTCCGAATTCAGCTTCGAGCTTTACAACCACCACGGCTTCGGCGCGTATATCTGCGGCGAGGAAACCGCGCTGCTTGAATCGCTCGAAGGCAAGAAAGGCCAGCCGCGCTTCAAGCCGCCATTCCCCGCGAGCTTCGGGCTCTATGGCAAGCCGACCACGATCAACAATACCGAGACATTTGCCGCAGTGCCGTGGATCATCGTCAACGGCGGCGATGCGTTCCTCGGCCTGGGCAAGCCGAACAACGGCGGGACCAAGATTTTCTCGGTGTCGGGCGACGTCGCGCGGCCGGGCAACTACGAAGTGAAGCTTGGCACGCCGTTCGCAAAACTGCTCGAAATGGCGGGCGGCATGCGCGGCGGCAAAAAGCTGAAGGCGGTGATTCCGGGCGGGTCATCGATGCCGGTGCTGCCGGCCGACATCATGATGGCGACCGACATGGATTACGACTCGATCGCCAAAGCGGGCTCGATGCTCGGCTCGGGCGCGGTGATCGTGATGGACGAAACGCGCTGCATGGTGAAGAGCCTTTTGCGACTGTCGTATTTTTATTACGAGGAATCGTGCGGCCAGTGCACGCCATGCCGCGAAGGCACCGGCTGGCTTTATCGGATGGTCGACCGCATCGAGCACGGCAAAGGCAAGCCGGAAGACCTGGATCTCCTGAATAACATCGCCGACAACATCCAGGGCCGCACGATCTGCGCATTGGGCGATGCGGCGGCAATGCCGGTGCGTGCATTCATCAAGGTTTTCCGCGACGAATTCCAGCATCACATCGACCATAAGAAATGCGTAGTGCCGGATTATGTTTAGACCGCTGGATTTACTTGCCCTCACCCCCAACCCCTCTCCCGCTGAAGCGGGCGAGGGGAGCGTTGTGAGTCGCGGAGCGACTGATGCTAGAGATTGAAATCGACGGCCGCAAATTCGAGGTGCCAGAAGGCAGCACCGTGATGGACGCGACCAACCAGGCCGGCGTTTACGTGCCGCACTTCTGCTACCACCGGAAATTGTCGATTGCGGCGAACTGCCGCATGTGCCTCGTGCAGGTCGAAAAAGCGCCCAAACCGCTGCCGGCATGCGCGACACCGGTCACCAACGGCATGAAGGTGTTCACGCATTCCGAGCAGGCGACCACCGCGCAAAAAGGCGTGATGGAGTTTCTGCTCATCAATCATCCGCTCGACTGCCCGATTTGCGACCAGGGCGGCGAATGCCAGCTGCAGGATCTGGCAGTCGGCTACGGCGCGAGCGGTTCGCGCTACGACGAGCCGAAACGCGTGGTCAACAACAAGAACCTGGGGCCGCTGATCGCGACCGACATGACGCGCTGCATCCATTGCACGCGTTGCGTGCGCTTCGGCCAGGAAATCGCCGGCGTGATGGAACTCGGCATGATCGGCCGCGGCGAGCATGCGGAGATCATCGCGTTCGTGGGCAAGACCGTCGATTCCGAATTGTCGGGCAATATGATCGATCTGTGCCCGGTCGGTGCGCTCACGTCCAAACCGTTCCGCTACAGCGCGCGGACCTGGGAATTGACGCGCCACCCGTCGGTGAGCCCGCATTGCGGCCTCGGCGCCAACCTGACCGTGCAGGTCAAGCAGAACCGCGTGATGCGCGTGCTGCCGCGCGAGCACGACGCGATCAACGAATGCTGGCTCTCGGACAAGGACCGCTTCGCGTACGAGGGCCTGAATTCCGCCGACCGCCTCGTGCGGCCGATGATCAGGGAAAACGGCAGCTGGGTCGAAGTCGACTGGCCGATCGCGCTCGAGTTCGCCGCCGCCGGCTTGCAGCGGGTGCGCGATCAGCACGGCGCCGCGCAAATCGGCGCGCTCGCGACCCCGCATCAGACCGTCGAGGAACTCTATCTTCTGCAAAAGCTCGCCAGCGGGCTGGGCGGCGCCAATGTCGATTTCCGGCTGCGCCAGGCCGATTTCGGGGCGGACGCAAACGTGGTGCCATGGCTCGGCATGCCGATCGCGGAAATCGGACAGCTCGACCGGGTGCTGGTCGTCGGCAGCACGCTCAGGAAAGATCATCCGCTGATCGCCAATCGTCTGCGCCAGGCGGCCAAGCAGCAGCTGCAGATCAACCTGCTCAATCCCGTTGACGACGACTTGCTGATGCGCGTCGCGAACAAGGCCATCGTCGCGCCGTCGCAGCTGGCGCATACACTCGCGCAGGTCGTCAAGGCGGTCGCCAAGACCAGGAACGCGGCCATTCCCGCCGACGTCATGGGGTTCGAAGTGGGTGACGCGGCGCAGCGCATTGCCGACAGTCTCGCGTCCGGGCAGAACGTCGCGGTGCTGCTCGGGAATTTCGCGCAGCATCACCCGGCGGCGACCCAGTTGCATGCGCTGGCGCAGACGCTCGCCGACCTCACGGGCGCCAAATTCGGTTTCCTCGGCGAGGCCGCGAACAGCGTCGGCGGCCACCTCGCGGGTGCGGCGGCGGGCCTGAATGCGGGGCAACTTGTCGGGCAGCCGCGCAAGGCCTACGTGCTGCTCGGGGTCGAGCCGGAAGTCGACTGTTGCGATCCGCGGGCGGCGATGGCCGCGATGAAGAGCGCGGAATTCGTCGTTGCCATGTCGCCCTACCAACACGCGGCGCTCGATTACGCGCACGTGCTGCTGCCGATCGGGCCGTTTACCGAAACTTCCGGCACGTTCGTCAGCACCGAGGGCCGCGTGCAAAGTTTCCGCGGCGTCGTGCAGCCGCTCGCGGAGACGCGGCCGGCGTGGAAGGTTTTGCGCGTGCTCGGTAACCTGCTCGGCATCGCAGGGTTCGATTACGACAGCAGCGAACAGGTCTTGAAGGATGCGTTGCCCGCGACGGATGTCGCCGCGCGGCTGAACAACCGGCTGGGCGCGCCCGTCATCGGCAAAGTCGATGCGGCAGGCGAGGGGATCGAACGCATAGCCGAAGTGCCGATTTACCAGGCCGACGCCGTCGTGCGGCGCTCGGCGCCGCTGCAGAAGACGCGCGATGCCGCGGAGCCGGTCGCGGCGATGCATGGCGACACGTTTACGCAGCTCAAACTGCGCGACGGCGACCCGGTGAAAATAACCCAGGGCGGCGGCAGCGCGGTGCTCGCCACCGTCCGCGACGACAAGTTGCCGCTGAATTGCGTGCGCATTGCCGCCGCGCATCCGCTCACGGCGCAACTCGGCGGTAGGTCGGGCACGCTCACGGTCGAACGCGCGGAATCGCCGCACAAGGTGGCGGTGTGAACGCAGTGGTCCAGCCTCTGGTCAACCTCGGCGCGTGGGCGTGGGGGCTGCTCGGCGCCGCGGTCGTCGCGGTGTGCGGCCAGGAGTTTGCGCCCTACGTGCTGTATACGATCAGGACGCTGATCCTGATCCTGTGCATCGTGATCCCGCTGATGTTGTGCATGGCCTACCTGACGCTGCTCGAGCGCAAGGTGATCGGCTGGATCCAGGTGCGGCATGGCCCGAACCGCGTCGGCTACGGGTGGCTGCAGCCGATCGCGGACGGGCTCAAGCTGCTGGTCAAGGAAATCATCATTCCCGCCGGCTCGAGCAAGTTCCTGTTCGTGCTCGCGCCTATCATGTCGATGATGCCGGCGCTGGCGGCGTGGGCGGTGGTGCCTTTCGCGCCCGAGCTCGTGCTCTCGAACGTCGACGCCGGGCTGCTGTACATCATGGCAATCACGTCGATGGGCGTTTACGGCGTGATCATCGCCGGCTGGGCGTCCAACTCGAAATATGCGTTTCTGGGCGCCATGCGCTCGGCGGCGCAAATCGTCTCGTACGAAATTGCAATGGGCTTCGCGCTCGTCGGCGTGCTGATGGCGGCGCAGAGTTTGAACCTGGTCGAGATCGTCAACACCCAGCAGGGCAACTACGGCGCGCTGAACTGGCTGTTCATTCCGCTGTTTCCGTTTTTCCTCGTTTACCTGATCGCCGGCGTGGCGGAAACGAACCGCGCGCCGTTCGACGTGGCCGAAGGCGAATCGGAGATCGTCGCCGGTTTCCACGTCGAGTATTCGGGCATGCTGTTTTCGCTCTTTTTCCTCGCCGAATACATCAACATGATCCTGGTGTCTGCACTGTGCAGCATCATGTTCCTGGGCGGGTGGCTGTCGCCGTTTCCCGCCGCCTGGCCGGTGGCCGGCGTGGGCGGCTTTCACTGGCTCTTCGCGAAGGTGCTCTTCGTGCTGCTCCTGTTTATCTGGTTTCGCGCGACTTTTCCGCGCTACCGCTATGACCAGATCATGCGCCTCGGCTGGAAAGTGTTCATCCCGTTGACCATTGTATGGATCGTCGTACTTGGCGCATGGATGCAGACGCCCCTGTGGATCTGGTGGAGATGAGGTCACGATGCTAGCCGCAATTCGCGATTTTTTCCGCACCTTCCTGCTCGTCGAGCTCGTCAAGGGCATGCTGCTCACCGGGCGCCACCTGTTCGCGCGCAAGATCACGGTGCAGTTTCCCGAAGAGAAAACGCCGCAGTCGGGGCGTTTCCGCGGGCTGCACGCGCTGCGCCGCTATCCCAATGGCGAAGAGCGCTGCATCGCATGCAAATTATGCGAGGCGGTGTGCCCGGCGCTCGCGATCACCATCGAATCCGAGCAGCGCGACGACGGCACGCGGCGCACCACGCGCTACGACATCGATCTCACGAAGTGCATATTCTGCGGATTTTGCGAGGAATCCTGTCCGGTCGATTCGATCGTCGAGACGCGCATTCTCGAGTACCACGGCGAGCAGCGCGGCGACTTGATCTATACCAAGCCTATGCTGCTCGCGATCGGCGACATGTGCGAAGACCAGATCGCCAAGGACCGGGCCGCGGACGCGGCCTACCGTTGATAACGCGCCATGCCTGACATGAACTTTCAGACTTTCATTTTCTATGCGTTCTCCGTGGTCCTCGTCGCGGCCGCGGTCGGCGTCGTCACCTCGCGCAATCCGGTGCACTCGGCGCTGTTGCTGGTGCTCGCGTTTTTCACCTCCGCCGGCCTGTGGATCCAGCTGCAGGCTGAATTCCTCGCCATCACGCTCGTGCTGGTCTACGTCGGCGCGGTCATGGTGTTGTTCCTGTTCGTCGTGATGATGCTCGACATCAATCTCGCGAAGCTGCGCGAAGGTTTCTGGAGCTATCTGCCCGTGGGGGGGCTCGTCGCGGCGCTGCTCGTGCTCGAGATGGGCTGGATCCTGTGGGGCCATTACTCCGCCGCTGAATTTCAGTTCCAGGACCCGCCGCCGGCGGCCCCCGGCTATAGCAACACCAAGGAGCTCGGCCGCCTGATTTACACGGTCTATGTGTATCCGTTCGAAATCGCGGCAGTCATATTGCTGGTCGCAATCGTCGCCGCGATCGCATTGACGCTGCGCCACCGCAAGGAAAGCAAGTACATCGATCCGGCGCGGCAGATCGAAGTGCAGCGCAAGGATCGCGTGCGCATGGTGTCGATGCCGTCTGAAAAGCGCGAGGAGTGAGGCGTGAGGCGTGAGGGGTGAGGCGCTAGGCGGTAGGCGCAGCGAGCGCGAGGCTTTCCGCCTCACGCCTCACGCCTGACGCCTTACCGGTTTTAAAGGGGAAGCGATTGGTTTCATTACAGCATTACCTCGTTTTGGGCGCGATCCTGTTCGCGATCAGCGTGGTCGGGATTTTCCTGAACCGCAGGAATTTGATCATCCTGCTGATGGCGATCGAGCTCATGCTGCTCGCGGTGAACATGAATTTCATCGCGTTCTCGCATTACCTTGGTAATCCGGCAGGCCAGATATTCGTGTTTTTCATTCTCACCGTGGCCGCCGCGGAGTCGGCGATCGGCCTCGCGATACTGGTGGTGTTGTTCCGCAACCTGCAGACCATCGACGTCGAAGACCTCGACAGCCTGAAAGGCTGATGCCGTGACGATGCAGGCTTTATATCTGACCGTCCCCCTCGCGCCCCTGGTTGGCGCGCTGGTGTCGGGATTGCTGTGCATGAAGATCAGCAACCGCGCGGCGCATTCGGTGACCATCCTCGGCATGCTCGTATCGGCGGTCGCTGCGGTCATGGTCTTTTTGGACGTGCGGCAGGGCCACACGTTCAACGGCCCGTTGTACACCTGGCTCGTGAGCGGCTCGACGAGTTACGAAATCGGGTTTTTGATCGACCAGTTGTCGGCAACCATGATGGTCGTCGTTACGTTCGTGTCGCTGATGGTGCACGTCTACACGATCGGCTATATGGCCGATGACCCGGGCTACAACCGGTTTTTCAGCTACATCTCGCTGTTCACGTTCTCGATGCTGATGCTCGTGATGTCGAACAACTTCCTGCAGTTGTTCTTCGGCTGGGAAGCGGTCGGCCTGGTGTCGTATCTATTAATCGGCTTCTGGTTCACCCGGCCGACCGCTATCTACGCCAATCTGAAGGCTTTCCTGGTCAACCGGGTCGGCGATTTCGGCTTCCTGCTCGGCATCGCGCTCGTGCTCATGTACTTCGGCACGCTCGATTACCAGACGGTGTTCGACAACGCCCATGCGGGTGCGCTGGCCGCCAACACAATTGAGATCTTCCCGGGTCGCGAATGGTCGCTGATCACCGTGATCTGCATCCTGCTGTTCATCGGCGCGATGGGCAAATCGGCCCAGTTCCCGCTGCACGTGTGGCTGCCCGACTCGATGGAAGGCCCGACGCCGATTTCAGCGTTGATCCACGCCGCGACGATGGTCACGGCCGGCATTTTCATGGTCGCGCGCATGTCGCCGCTGTTCGAGCTTTCGCAGACCGCGCTGTCGTTCGTGCTGGTGATCGGGGCGATCACGTGTTTCTTCATGGCACTGATCGCGACAGTGCAATACGACATCAAGCGGGTGGTCGCGTATTCGACGCTGTCGCAACTGGGCTACATGACGATGGCGCTGGGCGCGTCGGCGTATTCCGTGGCGATTTTCCATCTGATGACCCACGCCTTTTTCAAGGCCGTGCTGTTCCTCGGCGCGGGGTCCGTGATCATTGCGATGCATCACGAACAGGACATGCGCAAGATGGGCGGCCTGCGCAAATACCTGCCGATCACCTATCTGACGGTGCTGATAGGCGCGCTTGCCAATGCCGGCTTTCCGCCGTTTGCCGGCTTCTTCTCCAAGGATTCGATCGTCGAAGCGGTGCACGAAGCGTATGCGGCCGGCGTGCCGGGGGCCGGTTTCGCGTACCTGGCCGCGCTCGGCGCGGTCTTCGTCGGCGGTTTTTATTCGTTCCGGCTGGTGTTTTTTGCGTTCCACGGCAAGGAGCGCTTCCAGACGAACGCCCAAGAACCGCACGGGCATGACGGACACTCTGCGCACGCGGAACACGGGCATGGCGGAGTTCCCCATGAATCGCCATGGGTCGTGACGCTGCCGCTGATCCTGCTCGCGATCCCGTCGGTGTGCGCCGGCTGGGTGATCGGTGATTTTGTCTTCGGCGATTATTTCGGCCACTCGATCTATGTTGCCGAAGCGCACGACGGCGTGCGGAAAATGGCCGAAGAGTTCCACGGCGTGTTGCCGATGGTGCTGCACGGATTGACCGCGCTGCCGTTCTGGCTCGCCCTCGCGGGCGCGGGCATCGCCTGGTATATATACATCGCGCGTCCCGAGCTGCCGCCAATTTTGCGTGCCCGGTGGGGCGTGCTCGTGACCGTGCTCGAAGAGAAGTACTATTTCGACCGCTTCAACGACTGGTTCTTCGCCGGCGGCGCGCGGCTCCTCGGCAGCGGGTTGTGGAAAATCGGCGACGTGCTGCTGATCGACGGCCTCTTCGTCAACGGCGCCGCGCGGCTCGTGGGCTGGAGCTCGACCGTAATCCGCAAATTCCAGTCCGGCTACATTTACCACTATGCGTTCGCGATGATCATCGGCATTCTGCTGCTGATGTCGGTGTGGCTGGTCGGCGCCTCATTGATCACGCTGCCTCAATAAGAACACCTATATGGACTTCCCGATTCTAAGCCTGGTCATCTGGGTGCCGATTTTCGCCGGTGTCGCCGTGCTTGCCGCAGGCGAGGGGCGGCCGCAGGCCGCGCGCGTCCTCGCTCTGGCCGGGTCGCTGGCCGGTTTGCTCGTGGCGTTGCCGTTGTGGACAGGTTTCGACCGCGCGAGTGCGGACTTCCAGTTCGCCGAGCTCGCGCCATGGATCGACGCTTTCAACGTGAATTACCACCTGGGCATCGACGGCATGTCGCTGCTCCTGATCCTGCTCAACTGCGTAACGACGGTGCTGGTCGTGATCGCCGGCTGGGAAGTGATCAAAGAGCGCGTTTCGCAATACATGGCCGCGTTCCTGATCCTGTCGGGCTTGATGAACGGCGTGTTTTGCGCGCTCGACGCGTTGCTCTTCTATGTTTTCTTCGAGGCAACGCTGATCCCGATGTTCATCATTATCGGCGTGTGGGGCGGGCCCAACCGCGTCTACGCGGCGGTCAAGTTTTTTCTGTATACGCTGATGGGCTCGCTGCTCTCGCTGGTCGCACTGATTTATCTATACAACGCCGCTGGCAGCAGCTTTTCGCTGCTCGATTTTTACGCGGTCCAGTTGCCGCTGCGCGCGCAGATGTTTATTTTTATCGCGTTCATGGTCGCGTTTGCGGTCAAAGTGCCGATGTGGCCGGTCCATACCTGGTTGCCCGATGCCCACGTCGAGGCGCCGACCGGCGGCTCGGTCGTGCTGGCAGCGATCATGCTGAAGCTCGGCGGCTACGGTTTCCTGCGCCTGTCCCTACCGATCGTGCCCGACGCGAGCCATGAGCTGGCGGGTTTCGTCATCGCGCTGTCGCTGATCGCGATCGTCTACATCGGACTCGTCGCGCTCGTGCAGGTCGACATGAAAAAGTTGATCGCCTACTCGTCGATATCGCACATGGGCTTCGTTACGCTCGGCATTTTCATTTTCAGCGCGCAAGGCATCGAGGGCGCGATACTGCAGATGATTTCGCACGGTTTTATCTCGGGTGCGATGTTCCTTTGCGTGGGCGTCATGTACGATCGCATGCACTCGCGGCTGATCGCCGACTACGGCGGGGTCGCCAATAAGATGCCCGTGTTCGCAGCGCTCTTCATGCTGTTTGCGATGGCCAATGCGGGCCTGCCGGGAACCAGCGGGTTTGTCGGCGAATGGCTCGTCATCCTGGCGACGGTGAAGGTTAATTTCTGGTATGCAGCGCTAGCCGCGACGACGCTGATCTTCGGCGCCGCGTACACGCTGTGGATGTACAAGCGCGTGGTGTTCGGCGCCGTTGCCAATCCGCACGTGGCCGATCTCACCGACCTCAACGCGCGCGAGATGCTCGTTCTGGGCGTGCTTGCGGTGGCGGTGCTCGCGATGGGCTTATGGCCGGCGCCGCTCGGCGAAGTGCTGCACGAGTCGGTGAGCGAAATTCTGAGGCTCGCCGCGCCCGGCCGCAAACTATTGATCGGATTGTAGTCATGGAATTCATCGCGCCGTTCACCCCCGCCATCGCCGAGGCTTTTCTGCTCGGCATGGCGTGCATGATCCTGCTGCTCGACGCGTTTTTGCCGGGCGAGAAGCGCTGGGTTACCTATGCGCTGACGCTCGCGACGCTACTCGGTTGTTTCCTGATCACCGGGTTCACCGATTGGGGCGACGATATTTACACCTTCAGCGGCATGTTTGTCGCCGATCCGCTCGCCAACCTGCTGAAGCTGTGCATTTACGTCACTGTGGCGGTCGTGCTTGTGTATTCGCAAGCCTACATTCGCGCGCGCGACATGTTCCGCGGTGAATTTTTCGTGCTCGCCTTGTTTTCGATGCTCGGCATGATGGTAATGGTTTCCGCCAATCATCTGCTGCTCCTGTACCTCGGCCTCGAACTCATGACGCTTGCGCTGTACGCGATGATCGCTTTGCAACGCGATTCCGCGGTAGCAACGGAGGCGGCGATGAAGTATTTCGTGCTGGGCGCGCTTGCCTCCGGCATGCTGTTGTACGGGATGTCGATGCTGTACGGCGCCACCGGCGTGCTCGAGCTCACCCGCATGGCGGAAATCATCGCGGCCGACCAGGCCGACAGCACGATATTGCTGTTCGCGCTCGTTTTCATCCTCGCCGGCCTGGGTTTCAAGCTTTCCGCGGTGCCATTTCACATGTGGGTGCCCGATGTCTATGAGGGCGCGCCGACGTCAGCCGCGCTGTTTATCGCTTCCGCGCCCAAGCTCGCGGCGTTCGCGTTCGTGATGAGGCTGCTGGTCACGGGGCTCGGGGCCGATTATCTCGTCGGCCAGTGGCAGTGGATGCTCGTCATCATGGCCGTACTGTCGCTCGCCATTGGCAATATAACAGCCATCGCGCAATCCAATCTGAAGCGCATGCTCGCCTACTCGACGATCTCCCACATGGGATTTATGTTGCTCGGCGTGCTCGCCGGCGGCAGGGACGGTTACGCATCGGCGATGTTCTACGTGATCGTTTACGTGCTGATGACGCTGGGCACGTTCGGCATGATTCTGCTGTTGTCGCGCGCCGGCTTCGAAGCGGACAAGCTTGACGACTTCAAGGGCCTCAACGTGCGCAGTCCGTGGTACGCATTTCTCATGCTGCTGCTGATGTTCTCGATGGCAGGCCTGCCGCCGGCGGTCGGCTTCTACGCGAAACTCTCGGTGCTGTGGGCAGTGGCCGCGGCAGGTTTCTTGTGGCTCGCCGTGGTCGCGGTACTGTTTTCGCTGATCGGCGCTTTCTACTACCTGCGCATCGTCAAGCTCATGTATTTCGATCAGCCTGTCGACCACTCGCCGCTTGCGCCGTCTGCCAGCATGGGCTGGGTGCTGGGCGCGAACGGGCTCGCCATGCTGGTCCTCGGCATCCTGCCGGGCGGGCTCATGGCGTTGTGCGAAAAATCCATCGTGCTGTCGCTGCAGTAGTCGAACGCGCATGGCCGAGCAACCGCCGCCGGATTACACCGAGCACCGTCTGACGAGCGAGCTCGTTTATGACGGCGCTATGCTCAAGGTGCGCCAGGACAGCGTGCGGCTGCCGGACGGCAACACCGCGCAGCGCGAGTGGGTCCAGCATCCCGGCGCGGTCATCATTATTCCGTTGCTGGATGAAAAGACGGTCCTGATTGAGCGGCAGTTCCGCTACGCGGTCGGCCGCCATCTCTACGAGTTGCCCGCCGGAAAAATCGAGCCCGGCGAAGCGCCGCTCGCGACCGCGCAGCGCGAATTGATCGAGGAGTGCGGGTACACCGCGGCATCGTGGCAGCATCTTGCGACGCTGCACCCGTGCGTGGGCTATTCGGATGAGCGTTTCGAACTGTATCTCGCGCGCGAACTCACGCACGTGGGGCGCGCACTCGATGAAGGCGAATTTCTCGATGTCGTGCCGATGCAGATCGACGAAGTCCGCCGGGCTGTCCGCGACGGGCGCATCACCGACGTGAAGGTGGTGGCCGGGCTTGCCTGGTTATCGTGGCTGGAGTTTTGACGCCGCGTTACGCCGAAACCCCGGTGGCGTCACGGTCGCCCAGATGGCCCTCGAGCGGCAGCGGTCGCTGGCACCGATAGCCGTGGCCAAACGGCGCGCCCAGTTCCCGCAGTTTCTGCAAGGTATCGGCGTTTCGACCCGTTCGGCGATCATCTGCAGGTTCATGCCGTGCGCCTCGAGCGCGAGAGGGTTCCTAGCGCGAGCCTTGGTAGCTAATGCGGTAGATGACTCCAGCCTGATCGTCGGACACCAGTAACGCGCCGTCGGGCATGACCAGCACATCGGCGGGCCGTCCCCATGCCGATTGTCCTTGCAGCCAGCCCTCGGCGAATACTTCCTGCTGCGCCGGTCGCCCAGGCGAGGTAACGACACGCATCACGCGGTAGCCCGATTTCTGGCTGCGATTCCACGAGCCGTGCTCGGCGATGAATATATTATTTTTGTAAGTTGCCGGAAACATGCTGCCCGTATAAAAGCGCATGCCGAGAGGGGCGACGTGCGCGCCGAGCCTGGCCGCGGGTGGTGTGAATTCCCTGCAGGCACGCAGGTTGCCGAATTCCGGATCGGCCACGTCGCCCGCATGACAAAACGGAAAACCGAAGTGCAGGTCCTTTTTCGGCGCATGGTTCAGTTCGCAGTCGGGTTTGTCGTCACCGAGCATATCGCGGCCATTGTCGGTGAACCACAATTCCCGCGTCTCGGGATGCCAGTCGAAGCCGACCGAATTGCGCACGCCGCGCGCGAACACTTCGAGCCCGCTGCCATCGGCTTGCATGCGCATGATATTGGCGTAACGGTTGCTGTCGGCATCGCACACGTTGCACGGCGCGCCGACCGGCACGTAGAGCATGCCGTCGGGGCCGAACGCGATGAATTTCCAGCCATGATGCGTATCCGTCGGGAAGCGGTTGGTGACGAGTTGCGGCGCCGGCGGTTGCGGGAGCTTCTCCTCGATTTTGTCGAGGCGCAGGATGCGGTCGACGGCCGACACATATAACGCGCCGTTGCGAAAGGCAACGCCGACCGGCATGTTGAGACCGGACGCTACGACGAGCGTTTCGGACACCTTGCCCTCACGGCTGCGCACCGCGTACACCTTGCCGGCGCGCATGCTGCCGACGAAGAGCGTGCCTTGGTCGCCCAGCACCATTGCGCGCGCGTTCGGCACGTTGTCGGCGAACACGCCAATTTCGAATCCGGGCGGCAGTTTGATCTTGTCGAGCGGTAATTTCTGCGCGAGCGCGCCGTGCGGCGCCAGCAGCAACGGCAATGCGCCGCCCAACATGAATGCAAGAAAATTGCGGATCATCGTGCGTAGATTAGCGCGGTTCGTCCGGCAGCGGCGGGAGCGAACGCAAATAGGTGATTACCGCGGTGAGGTCCGCCGCGGTCAGCCGGCTGGTCGTGTTGCGTATCACTTCGTCCATCATGGCGTTGGCGGCGTCGCCGTCAGGCGTTGCGCCGGTCAGCAGGAATTCTTTCAGTTCGGCATCGCTCCATTTCCCGAGCCGCGTCGGCGTCAGATTCGGCATGCGCTTATCGTTGGGTCCTTTGCCGCCGGCCAGCCACCGGTTGCGTTGGGGGCCGCCCAGGAAATTGCGCGGCGTGTGGCATTCTCCACAGTGACCGAGGGCCCGTACGAGGTAGGCGCCGCGTGTTACCGGTGATGCGGTTGCGGGCGCGCCCGCTCCGGTGCCCGGCGTAAAGTAGAGCCCCTTCCAAGCGGATAAGAGCGTGCGCCAGCCGAACGGGAAGCGTAATTCGTGGGGTCGGTTTGGCCGTGCACTCGGCTTCAACGTGCGTAGATAGGCCCACAAGTCGCGCAAGTCGGTATCCGTAATTTGCGTGAATGAAGGGTAGGGAAACGCAGGAAAATAATTGGCGCCGTCCGGACGTTCGCCGTGACGCATCGCGCGCACGAAGTCCGCCTCGGACCAGTTGCCGATGCCCGCTTGCGGGTCGGGGGTGATATTCGGCCCGTAAAAAATACCGAACGGTGTTTTGAGCGCACGGCCGCCGGCATACGCAACCGGTACGGCACCTTCTTTTTCTTCGGTATGACAGGCGAGGCAGCCGCCGGCCTGGGCAAGGTAGCCGCCGCGTGTGGCGTCGCCCTGCGCGGCGGCGGTCAGTGTTGCCGTAAACAACAGGGCAGCGACCCCCGCGCGGAACCCGTGGTATGCGGACATTGCGACGATATTCAGCGGAAGATATGCGCAAATAAAAAGTCCCGTTGCAACGGGACTTTTATCGGCAACCCGGGACTATTGCCGTTCGCGGTACGTCTCGTGGCAGTTGCCGCAGACTTTGTCGACCGCGAGAATCTGCGCCTTGGTGGCGGCTTCGTCGCCCGCTCTAGCGAGAGTCGCCAGCTTGCTGGCTTCACTTTGCAGTTGGTCCGCTCCCTCCTTGAATTTTGCCGGATCCGAATAAACCGCCGGCAGGGCGCCGCTTTTAAGGTCTTTGGTCGCCGGCGTAAAACCGTCCCACGGCATCTTGACCAGCGCGTCGACCAGCCCCGCATTGCGTGCAACGATGTTGGCATCGTAAGGAATCTTGCCTTGCGCCATCGCGCGTATCGGATAGAAATATTTGCCTTGCAGCGTCATCGCCGCCTGGCGCCACTTGAGCTGTATTTCAGGCTTGGCCTGAGCGCCAGCCGTAAGCGCATATCCGGCGCCCACCATCAGCGTGAGAGCTGCCGTCAAGAATCGTTTGCTCATCTGCTTCTCCTCGTAGTTGTTGTAAGCCCGCGCTTGGCGGCGCGCAATACATTGCTGATCTGCCGCGTAGTAAACAACGAGCGTACCTGATTATTCCATACCCCCGAGTTTTTTTGCACGCCCGCGTTTAAGCTGGCCCTGGCGCTGCTTGGACTCCGCGCGCCGCCGCTTCGCGCCGGCGCTCGGTTTGGTCTTGCGCCGCGGTTTTGGCGCGTGCAGCGCCGCGCGGATCAGCTCGGCGAGCCGTTCGCGCGCATCGGCGCGGTTCTGCGCCTGGGTGCGGAAACGCTGTGCCGTGATCATCAATTCGCCCGCCGAGTTGATTCGCGCGCCGGCGAGTTTTATGAGGCGCGCACGCACATCCCAGGGCAGGGCGGGCGAGGCGTAAACGTTGAACCGGAGCTGGACTGCGGTGGAGACCTTGTTGACGTTTTGGCCGCCGGGACCCGAGGCGCGCACGAACTGCTCCTCAAGCTCCGTGTCGGGGATGATTACCTGAGGCGATATTTGCAGCATTCGTTATTCCGCCTTGATATCGGCTGCCTTGACGACCCTGGCCCATTTGACCATTTCCGTGCGCAGAAATCCCGCCAGTTCGTCGGGGGTGCCGCCGGCGGCGTCTGCGCCTGCGCTTGCCAGGATTTCCCTCACCCTGGCCGCGCGCAAGCTTTCGCTCAGCGTCGCTTGTATTTTCAAGACGATATCGCGCGGCGTAGCGCCCGGCGCGAGCAGCGCATTCCACGACGTCGCCTCATAGCCGGTGACGCCGCCTTCGTTGATCGTCGGCACGTCGGGCAGCGCGGGCGAACGCGCCGCGCCGCTGATTCCCAGCGCGCGCAAGCGGTTTGCTTTCACCGGTGCGACTGCCGCTGCGATAGGGACGAAAGTCATCGCGACATGGCCGCCCATTACGTCGGCGACTGCCGGCGCGGCGCCTTTATACGGAATGTGCGCGATAGCGGCGCCGGTCATCGTATTGAACAGCACGAGCGCGAGATGATTCGAGCTGCCGACGCCCGCCGACGCCGAAGTAAGCAGGCCGGGCCGTGCTTTCGCGAGCGCAATGAGCTGCGGCACCGAGCGCGCGGGCAGCGCGGGATGCACGACGAGCACGTTGCTCATCGTCACCACCAGGCTCACCGGCGCCAGATCGCGCGTCAAATCGTAGCCAAGTTTCGCGTACAGCGCGGGGCTGCTCGCGAGCGCGGTCGTCCCCATGAGCAGCGTATAACCGTCAGGGATGGCGCGCGCCACCGCTTCGGCCCCGATATTGCCGCCGGCGCCGGGACGGTTCGCGACTACCACGGGCTGCTTCCACAGCTCGCTCATCTGCAGCGCGACGGCGCGCGCCACGAGGTCCACCGAGCCGCCGGCGGGAAAAGGCGCGATCATCGTCACGGGCTTGTCGGGAAAATTCTGCGCCGCGACGACGCTGGCGACCAGCGCTAGCAATCCGGCCGATGCCGCCAGTTTTCGCATGCAAGGTGCCTTTCCCGAATGACGATGCCGCCGCGCGTGCCGCGACGCTGCATCGGGAACGGATTGTAGCGGGGGGGACGCCAAGCCACCAAGCGCCGCGCGGACCGCATGTTAATATTTACCGCTCAGCCGCGCACTTGGAAGTCACCGGCGGCAACGACGGAGGGCGGCGTCATGAAGCGTGCAGATTTTTGCGTGGTCGGACTTGGGTTGCTGGCGGCGTCTGCGTACGCGCACCATGGCTGGAGCGAGTATGACAATGCAACGCTGCTTAATCTCACGGGCGTAATCAAAGAAGCAGGCTACGAGCACCCGCATGGGCACGTCAGGCTCGAAACGCCCGCCAAGACCTGGCTGGTCGTGCTGGCGCCGCCGTCGCGCATGGAATACCGCGGGCTTGCCGCGGGGGACCTCAAATCCGGGGCGAATGTGACGGTGGTCGGTTATCCCAATCGCGCTAAACCCGAGGAGATGCGGGCCGAGCGCATCATCGTCAACGGCAAGACGATCGAATTGCGCTGATGACGCCGACGCCCGGCGACGGACTGCTGCGCGCGGTCGAGCAAAGTTCGCTGGCGGCCGCGATGCGCGGCGAATTGTGGCTCTATCCCGCGGTCGAAGTGTTGCATATCTGGGGGTTTGTCATCCTGGTGGGCTCGGTCGTCATGTTCGATCTGCGCCTGTTCGGGTTGTCGCGGACACTTTCCGTGAGCGGCCTTGCGCGCCATCTTCTGCCCTGGTCATGCGCGGCTGTGCTGGTCATTGTGCCGACCGGACTGCTGATGTTTTCGGCGCACGCCCGCGACTTCGTCGATAATCGCGCGTTTGTCGTCAAACTGACGCTGCTCATGCTGGCAGCGACCAACGCCGCTGCGTTTCATGTCGGGGTTTACCGGTCGGTGGCGAAATGGGACCGGGACGCGGCAGTGCCGGCGGGCGCGCGCATGCACGCACTGGCATCGCTGGTTTTGTGGCTATCGATCATCGCGTGCGGACGCCTGATCGCGTATGTTTGAGCGGGTGAAATGCCCCCGTGAAATGTGTAAGCTCGTGAAGGAAGCTGGTTGATGAAACTGCAATTGACGCCGCGCCTGGGTTATCTCGCCGGCTTTTTGATCTCCGGCGGCTTGATTCTTTACGCGCTGTACTTGCAATACTACGAGTATCAGAATCCGTGCCCGCTGTGCATATTGCAGCGCCTGACCTACATCGCGCTGATGGTGATATTCCTAATAGGCGCGCTGCACGGCCCGCGCCGCACCGGCGCCCTCGTCTACGGCACGCTGGCCGTGATCGTCAGCCTGGTCGGTGCGGGAACCGCTGCCCGCCACGTATGGCTGCAGCATTTGCCGAAAGACAAGGTGCCCGAATGCGGGCCGGGCCTCGGTTACATCCTCGACCGTTTCCCGCTGTTCAATGCATTGGAAAAAATATTTCGCGGCTCGGGCGAGTGCGCTGAAGCCGGCTGGAAACTGCTCGGGTTGTCGATCGCGGAGTGGTCGCTCGTATGGTTCATTCTGCTCGGCGCCTATGCGGTATTCATCGCAGTGAGAGCGCGCAAAACCTGAATTGCGGCGCGGACGCGGCCTCGTGCAGCGCAGGGATCAGGCCGAAATGTCGGGAGTCAACTGGCGCTCGAGCTGCACGATCTGGTCTTTGACGAACAGCTTTTTCTTCTTCAGGCGCTGCAACTGCAACTGGTCCTGGCCCGGCTTTTGCGCCAGTTTGGCGATGATGTCGTCAAGGTCGCGGTGTTCGAGATTAAGTTGGAGGATGCGTTTTTTCAGAATTTCGAGGTCAGTCTGCATGACAGCCCCTTTCCAGCCGGATGGTCGGAAAAGTATAGACCTAAATCGCCCGGGACAAAATATTTTTGCTGCGCCGCGGCGCGGATGGCAGTATAGGGCATTATTTTTCAAGTCCCCGTTCGAACTGCCGGGGTCAACAGTTTTGGAGGAGTAGACCAATGGCATCGAGTGTTACGGTGAATGGCAAGACGCACAGCGTGGAGGCCGCCGGCGATACGCCGCTGCTATACGTGCTGCGCAACGACCTCGAGTTGAACGGCGCCAAATATGGCTGCGGTTTTGCCCAGTGCGGCGCGTGCACGGTCGTGATTGACGGCAAAGCGGTGCGCTCGTGCATCACGCCGTTGGCGGCGGTCGCCGGCAAGAGCATCACGACGCTTGAAGGCTTGAGCGCG
>JBKJMN010000133.1:0-4216 GCA_046596405.1 Burkholderiales bacterium | reverse complement strand
CTGGTTCACCATCTTGGTGAGCTGGCCGGCGCCGCTCGCCCCCATCAACGTGACCGCGCGTCCGAAATGCGCCATCACCGGCTGTGCGACGGCAAACGCGGCCGCGTCACCGCCGACCATGACCGTCAATATGCCCTTCTCCGCGCCTGACTGCCCGCCCGAAACGGGCGCATCCAAAAACGATAAGCCCGCCGCAGCCGCGGTTTTCGCGAGCTCGCGAGCCACGTTCGCCGACACGGTCGAGTGGTCCGCGTAGATCGCGCCTTTCTTCATGCCGCCGAATGCGCCGTCCGCGCCGAGCGTGACCGCACGCAAATCGCTGTCGTTGCCGACGCAGGAGAAAACGATGTCCGCGCCTTCAGCCGCCGCGCGCGGCGTCGCGGTAGCGCGCCCGCTGTATTCTTTGACCCATTTTTCGGCTTTCGCGCGCGTGCGGTTGTATACGGTCACATCGTGCCCCGCGCGCGCTAGGTGCCCCGCCATCGGGTAACCCATTACCCCCAAACCTATCCATGCGAGCTTCAAACAATCTCCCTGTCTGCCGTTCTATCGGCCAAGTTGCGGTCATTCGGGCTGAATATTAGCCGCCTTGATAATCCGGGCGTAACGCGTGGCGTCATCCCTGACGGTGCGCGCAAGCTCTTCAGGCGTTCCCGGTGCCACTTCAACGCCGGTGCTGAGGAGGAAGTCGTTGGTCTGCTTGCTTTTCAATATGCGATTGAGCTCGGCATTCAACTGGGCGATGATCGGCTTGGGCGTCTTGGCCGGCACGAAAAAAGCGAACCAGATGCTGGTATCGAAGTCCTTGTAGCCGAGTTCCATCATGGTCGGCACATCGGGCAGCAACGCTGAGCGTTTGGAGACGGTAAGCGCTAGCGGCCGCAGCCGGCCCGCCGTTACGTGCGGAATCGCCGGCCCCATGCCGAGGTAACCGAACTTAACCTCCTGCCCGCTCAGTACCGCGAGCGTCGACGGCCCGCCCCCTTTGTACGCGACATGCACAGTCTTCAGGCCCGCGAGCATATTCAGCAGCTCGCCGGACAGGTGCATCGACGTGCCGATGCCGGGCGTGCCATAAGACAGCACGCCGGGGTTGGCTTTGGCGTAATCGACCACGTCCTTCATGGTTTTCGCCGGAAACGACGGGTGAGCGACAATCAGGATCGGCGTAATCGTGCCCTGCGTGACGGGTGCAAAGTCGCGCTCCACGTTGTAGGAGATCTTGGGCTGCAGGACGGGGATCACCGAAATCTCGCGTGTCGATCCTATGAACACGGTGTAACCGTCGGGCGCGGCGTTGGCCACGATTTCCGCGGCGATCACGCCGTTGCCGCCGCCACGCGCATCGACCACCACCGCTTTGCCCCAACTCTCCGTCAGGCGCACTCCGACTGCGCGCGCCAGGATGTCCGTATTACCGCCGGGCGGATAAGGCATCACCATCCGGATCGCCTTGTCCGGATACACGGGCGACGCCGCGCCGACTGCACCCGTCGACCATACCAGTCCCGCGTATACCGCCGCCAAAACGCATTGCGTTTGAGTCATCGCAGTCCTCCTTTAGCGTGATGCCCGCTTTTCATGCATGCTCAACCGAGTACGATCGGATACCCGGGCGGCGGTGAAAAGGCTAAGTCGCCGCGCTTGATTACCGCGGCGCGCCCGCCATTTTCCTCGAGCAACTCGGCCTGCCGGCGCTTCGCGCGCGCATCGACTTCTGCCGGGTCGCAGATTTGATACAGCCGCTCGCGGCATTCGGCGACGGCGGCCGCGTATTGCGGATTCGGCGCGAGATCGACGAGTTCTTCCGGGTCGACATCGAGATCGAACAATTGCGGCGGGTACGCGACGTAATGCACGTACTTGTATTTGCCGTGACGGATCATGAACGCGCCCGTCGTTGAGCCCATGCCGTGGTATTCGGAGAGCACGCTGCGGTCGGGTGTCGAACCCGCCGCGAGCTTGAACAGCGATTTTCCAGGGTGGTTGTCGTAAGCCTCGGGCACGCTCGCCCCCGCGCATTCGAGGATGAATGGGTAAGTATCGACGTGGCTCGCCGGCTCGCTGATACGCGCGCCACGCGGAATATCCGGCCCTTTGATGATTAGCGGAACGCCCGCGACCTCTTCGTACATCGTCGACTTGCCCCACAGGCCGCGCGCGCCCAGGTTGTCACCGTGGTCGGACGTGTACAGCACGCGCGTGTTTTCCTCCAGCCCGGTCACGGCTAGCGTGCGCAGCACCTTGCCGATGTTGTCGTCGAGAAACGTGCAGAGCCCGTAATACGCGGCGATCGCCTTCTTCAGCTTGTGTTCGTCGAAATATTTGTCGTAACAGAAACTGTCCGAATAATCGCGCAAGTACGGATGCAGCGGCCGCTCGTTCTGCGCGTACTGTTTGGGCAGCGGCATCTGGTCGACCGGATATTGGTAATAAAACTCGGCGGGCGCGACGAGCGGAAAATGCGGGCACACGAACGACACGAACAGGACCCACGGCTTGTCGCGATACTTGGGCGCTTCTTCGCGCAGCCAGATCTGCGCCTTGGTCGCGATTTCGCGGTCGTAGAAGGTATAGGACGTCTCGCCGGGCCCCGCGAGCTTGGCGATTTTCCACGCAAGCCCTCGTTCGGGAAGATCGGTGCGCACGAGCCCCATCAGGTCGCCCTTGCCTTCGATGATGTTCATCGGAATGATTTCTTCCGAGAAGCCGTGGTCGTCGCCCGGCAGCCCGCGGAAATGCAGCTTGCCGATCGACACCACGCGATGGCCGCGGTCGCGCAGCCGGTGGTGCCAACTCGGGATCGCGCCTTCATACGCGTCGGCGTTGTCCCAATAGCCGATCTGGTTCACGTACTTGCCGGTCGCGAACGCCGCGCGCGCCGGCACGCATACGGGGCACGTCGTATATGCACTGGTGAACGAGGTGCCGGCCGCAGCCAGCGCGTCGATATTCGGCGTTTTGACGAGCGGATGACCGTTGGACCCAATGACTTTCGGGTTGTGCTCGTCGGACATGATGATGATCAGATTGGTCGGTTTCACTGTTGCGAGCGCATCCTTGGTGGGTTGACCAGCGCGCGGGCACGATTGGCCGGCGCGCGCGACTTCAACTCAGGTTGAATTTTTTACCGCGGATAAACGCGCCGAAATCCGCGCGCTCCGGCTTCGAGTACTGGCGCGCCTTGTCTTCCGACCAGCCGTATAGCTCGGCGGTGCCGAACCGGGCAACATCGCGCTGCTTCTTGTATTGCTGACGCACAAGCCGGCGGCGGTCGTACGCGTCGATCTTCGCCGCGACAGCCGATTCGTCGAAGCGATCCGTATGCACCGTCACATCGAAACCCAGCCGCGACGTGATCATCCCCGGCTCCGAAGGGTAGCCGACGCACAGACCCGCAAGCGGGAAGACCCAGTCGGGCAGTTCGAGCAGATCGCTAACCGCCTGCGCATGATTGCGCACGGAGCTGATCGGGCAGCAGCCGAGCCCTGCCGCTTCGGCGGCATGAATGAAACTTGCGAGCACTATGCCGGCATCGACAGCCGAATTCATGAACGCATCGAGGTGATCGTTGGCAAACGGCTTGCCGCGCATCTCGGCCACCTGGCGCGTGCGGCGGTTGTCGCCACAAAAAATCAGGAATACGGGCGCCACGCGCACCCACGGGTTGTCCGGTATCAGGTCGGCAATGACCTTGCGCTTCGCCGCATCGCTCACATGCACGATGTCGGCCTGTTGCAAATCGCTTTTGGACGGCGCGGACAGCGCGCAGGCAAACAGCAGGCGCAATAGCTCAGGCGCTACCGGCCTGTCGGTATAGCGGCGATGCGAGCGGTGCTCGAGCATGCGCGCCAGTGCGTCGGCGCCAGGCTGATTGGCGGGAGCGGAAATTTCAACGCCGAATCGTTCGGTGGTCGCGCGCGCTATCCGCGCCGAAAATTCATGTTCAGTCATATCAAAGCCTTAAAGCCGGATCAGCCACAGATAAACACAGATAAACACAGATGAACACAGATGAACACAGATAGATCAAAAACAATTCGAATACTTAGCCGCCGATGAACGCAGATGAGCGCAGATAATTCAAAAGAAAATTCTATTGAGTATTACGTAATAGATGACAATGGCGCCGCTCGTCAAAACTTTCCCTCACCCTCGGTCCCTCTCCCGAAGGGCGAGGGAAGAAAAGCCCTTCTCCCTCCGGGAGAAGGGTGGG
>JBKJMN010000098.1:0-13733 GCA_046596405.1 Burkholderiales bacterium | reverse complement strand
CCCTTGCCGTGTATTACGCGCACGCACCGCGCGTCCCGGCGCAGGCATGAATTGAGAAAACGCACGAGGCTATCGCGCGCCTCTACGGTGGTCTGCCCGTGCAGGTCGAGTTCAGCCTGGATTACCCAGTGCCCGCGGCGAAGTTTCCTGAGCGTCTGCGGTGCAATGCCGTTGCGCAGGTAGACGAGTTGGTCGCCGGTCTCGCTGCCGATATCCCAGGTGATGTGGTCGCTGAGGCTGTCCGCGAGCGCGGCTTGTTCGTCGCGCAGGCGCTGCTCGGGGACCGGGCGGCGCGGCGCGACCGCGTGAACTACGCGCCCATGCGCAGGCAGCGGCGTGACGTTCGAAAACAGTTTTTCGAAGACGTCGCCATCGTCGTTGCCCGGCTTGGCAGGTCGCTGTGACATGCTGCTGTCCGGTGCATCGGCAGTCGAGTCAGCCCGCGAGCGACTCGAGATATTTCTGTGCATCGAGCGCGGCCATGCAACCGGTGCCCGCGCTCGTCACCGCCTGACGGTAAACGTGGTCCTGCACGTCGCCAGCGGCGAAGACGCCCGGGACGCTGGTCGCCGTCGCGCCTCCATTCAAGCCGCTCTGCGTGATGATATAGCCGTTTTTCATTTCGACCTGGCCGGCAAAGATCTCGGTGTTCGGACGGTGGCCGATCGCAATGAATACGCCCTGCAATTTCTGGTCGCTGGTGGTGCCGGTCTTGACGTCCTTGACGCGCATGCCGGTCACGCCGGTCTGGTCGCCCAGCACTTCATCGAGCACGTGATTCCACAGCAGGGTGGCTTTGCCCGCAGCTACTTTTTCGTTGAGCTTGTCGACCAGAATCGCTTCCGCGCGGAACTTGTCCCGGCGATGTACGACGGTGACGTGTTTCGCAATGTTGGACAGGTACAACGCTTCTTCGACGGCCGTGTTGCCGCCCCCGACGACCGCGACATCCTGTTCCTTGTAGAAAAATCCGTCGCAGGTGGCGCATCCTGACACGCCCCGGCCCATAAACGCTTCTTCGGACGGCAACCCCAGGTACATCGCGGACGCGCCGGTGGCTATGATCAACGCATCGCACGTATAAGTGCCGTTGTCGCCGATCATTGTTAACGGTTTGCCAGTCAACTGAACGGTGTGAATCTGATCGAAAATAAGCTCGGTTTTGAAGCGTTCGGCGTGTTTTTGGAAGCGTTCCATGAGTTCCGGGCCCTGGACTCCCATCGCATCAGCCGGCCAGTTGTCGACGTCCGTCGTCGTCATCAGTTGGCCGCCCTGGGCGAGGCCCGTAATGAGCACGGGGTTCAGATTGGCCCGGGCGGCGTAAACGGCGGCCGAGTATCCGGCGGGGCCTGACCCTAATATCAGGAGTCGGCAATGTCTGGTGGGGTTGGTCATTGGGCGGCCTGAAATGTGATGGGTTTGCAAAAAAACAACATTTTCGCAGCGAATGAGAGTCGCTGTCGAGTCGTTATTTGGGTTCAATATTCTTTTTTAATTCATTGCTATATAATGAAAAATAGCGTTTTTGCGCCTGATTTTAAGCCGATCAGGATGACGCTAATTAAGAAAAATAGGGGAACTGGTGGCGTGTAAATTTTTCACAACGGCCGGGCGTGTCGCGGGTTGCTGCGTCCTGTTCGCCGCAAGCTTTGGGCTTGCGCAACAGCCGGCGGCCCGGTTTGAGATCAGCGCTTTTTCAGTTGAAGGCGCGCCGCTGCTGAAAGCCGAAGATTTCACGCGCCTCGTGGCGCCTTTCATTGGCAAGCAAAAAACTGCGGCCGACGTGCAAAAAGCCCAGCAGGCAGTCCAGCAGGCGTATCTCGATTTAGGTTATTGCTCGGTGCAAGTGACGTTGCCGAAAGCAGAGCCGGATGCCGGCACTGTCGTGCTGAAACTTGCGCAATCGCCAGTGCCCATTAGCAGGGACTGTCTACCGACCGTAGTGCTGGATAGCGGAACTTCGCCACTTCCGATCGCTCCCGGCGAAGTGGCGACCAGGCCGTTGAGCAGCGCCATCCAGGATCCGGCGGAAGCATCGCCGCCGATCGAAGCGCCGTCGCGTATTGCTCGCGCGCCACTCAAGCCGCTGCAGGATCGACCATCGCCGGCACGCTCCGCTGCTGAGTCAACACCCGCCACGGTGGCTGCGCCGACGATGCCGGAAACAACGGCTGATGCGTCGGTTCAAACGCTTACGCAGGTGCAGCCGCGAGCGCCACCCGTAACGCCGGCAATTCCTGCTATAGCCGCAAAACCAGTTGTCGCGGCGCCTACGCCTGTCGCCCCGCTTGCCGGCCCCAGCATCGTTGCCGAAGCAAAACCCGCTATGTCGCAAGCGTCTAAAGTTGAGTCAGCGGCTGTGGTGACGGAACCGGTTGCGCCGAGCCTCGTGGTCGTTGCGCCGATCAAGCCGTGGCCGGCTCCTTCCGCAGTGGCAATCGCGCCAAGGTCAGAAGAGCCGCCAGTGATGAGGCCCGAACCCGTAATCGCCCCGGTACAGCCATCGGTAGTGGTCCCAGCGCAGGCCCTGCCGATGATCGAGTCGCCGAGGGAGACGGTCGCCGCAAAGCCGCAACCAGCGCAACCACAAATGTTGGTGGAGCGTCCGCTGGTAAAACCGGACCCGGCTATGATAGCTGTGGCGCCGCTCACACCGGAACCGGCCCGCGCCGCTGTTGAGCCGGTCAAACCGGCAATCCCGGTCATATCTGCGCCCGTTGCGGTCGCACCCGAACCAGCGGTAATTGCCAAGCCCGTACCGCTTGCGCCATCGACGATCGTTCAACGGCCGGTTGAAAAAACGCTGGTGGAAATCACTGCAGCCGCGCCGGTGGTGGCCCAGCCAATGGCAGCCGCGGAAACGTTACAGCCCACACTTGCGCTGGCGCCGCCGCCGCCCCAAGCGCCTGCGTTCGTGCCTGCCGCCAAGCCTATCCAATCTGCGCCTCCAGTGTCGTCGCCGATGACGGAAGCATCGAAAGCAAAAATCGACGCGAAGCCGACGGCGCCGGACAAGCCAGCCGTCGTGGCGCAAATCGTTGCACCGAAACCGACGCCAGACCTGGCGCCATCGGCCATGTCCAAGCCTCAACCCATCGCCATTGTTCCTGCGCCTAGCATTCCAGTCGTCGAGCCCCGGCCGCTGGTTGCGTCGCCGGCAATCATCGCGACGGCACCACCTGATCTGCGTCCTCCACCGCAGTCTCAGCCATCAATTGAGGCCCCCAAGGAAACGACGCCGCGTTCGTCACCCGTTGCAGTTCCGCCGGTATCGGTCATTGAACGCGTAGCTGAGAAACCGGCGGACGTCGAAGTCCGGCCATTGGCCGGCGCGGTCGCGGCGGCTCCTGAGCCGCGCGAAGCGCCGAAGCCCGCCGCTGAACGAGCGCCGGTGCGCCCGCTGCAGGACCGGCCCGTTGCCTCTGCGCAGGAGCAGGCACCGCGGCTCGCGGACGCGTCCGAGCCGAAACCGGCTGTTAAGCCGCCGGTTGTGGTCGTGCAGGCCCCCGCGATAGTCGCGCCGGTGGAGTCAGTCGTCGCGGTGGAGCCGGCCGCCGCGCCCGCCGCGCTCAAGTTTGATATCGACCGTTACCTCGTTGAAGGCAACACGCTGCTCAGTTCCGACGCCATCGGTAAAGTGTTGGCGACCTATACGGGCAAGCAAAAAGATTTTTCGGATGTGCAGCGGGCACTGGAGGGCTTGCAGGTTGCATACCAAAAACTGGGCTGGGGTGTCGTACAGGTTACGTTGCCCGAGCAGGAACTGGAGCGCGGCGAGGTGCGCTTCGAAGTGACCGAGACGCGCATCGGAAAAATCGAGGTTCAGGGCAATGAATATTTCAGCGAAGCGAACGTGCGCAGAAGCGTGCCGGCGTTGAAAGAAGGCGAAACGCCTAACTCACTAAGTATCGCGCGAAGTCTGAGAGTAGCGAACGAGAGTTCTGTCAAGCAGTCGCAAGTATCGTTGAAGGCAGGAAGCAAAGAGGGAGAGGTCGACGCGACGATCAAGGTCGTCGATGACAACCCGCGCAAATACAGCGTGAGCCTCGACAACACCGGCACCAGCAACACGGGCATCTTGCGCCTGGGATTTGGTTTTCAGCATTCGAATTTGTGGGATCGCGATCACCAACTCACGCTTCAATATATTACGAACCCGGAACACGTCAATAAGGTTACGGTGCTCGGCGCGGGTTATCACATACCGTTATACAGCCGCGGCGACTCGATCGATTTTGTCCTCGGCTATTCAGATGTCGATTCCGGTGTCGTGCAGCAACTCTTCAACGTGAGCGGCGCTGGACTCATTGTGCTTGGCCGCTACAACATGAATCTGGGCCGGATCGAAGATTACGAACACAAAGTTACGTTCGGTCTCGATTACAAGGCATTTCAGAGCCGCGTGTTGACTACGAGCGGGGTCGCGCTGGTTCCGGACATCACGCTGCATCCGGCCAGCATTGCATATTCCGGGGAATTGCGTAATGACACGAATACGTTCAATTTCTACACAAGCCTGTCGTACAACGCGTTTGAGGGTGGCAACGACGCAGCGCAAAGTGATTTCAAGGCGTCTCGCGGTTCAGCGGGAGGCGCGTCGGCCGAGTACGTCATCTGGCGCGCCGGGGTCAATTACCAACGTCTGTTGCCCGCTGATTGGACTTTTCGCTTTGCTGCCAATGCGCAGACCAGCAGGAATGCGCTCGTGGCCGGCGAGCAGTTTGGCGTTGGTGGCGCGAACAGCGTCCGTGGATTTAACGAGCGTGTTTATTCCAATGACAAAGGCCATCAGGCGACGTTCGAACTCATCACCCCGGACATCGCGGGAAAAATCGGCTTCGACGGCGGGCGCCTGAGGTTGCTCGCGTTCTACGATACTGCGAATTTGTCGCGGAATTTCATTCAACCCGGCGAGCAAACCGGGCTGGGGATAGACAGCGTCGGACTTGGCTTGCGGCTTACGTTTCGCGAGAAGCTGAGTTTGCGCCTCGACTATGCGCAGGTGCTGCACGACGGCGGTCAGGACTCAAGCTTGCGCGACGGTCGGCGCAATTCGAATACCTTCCACGCGTCGGCACTGTTCGTATATTGAAACCATACGGGCATTTGACCGTCATAAACCGCCAGTTTAGGCACGGTTTTTGCGCCCTCTTGTGAGGCTGTTTGAGGACTTCACAAGGGCGTTTTTTGCGTAGTGGTAGATGTCCGTCTTTTCAGCTAGTTGTCGCGTTGCTGCAAGCCAAAACCTGAGGAGGGGCTGGAGGCGGGCGTGTACCGGTCGGTACATGGTGACGCTTTTTCGGCATTGATATCGGAATGCCGGCAGAAGATCGCCGGACGGGAGCCCAAGAATGAAGAAACTGAGCTGTAAAAGATCCCAATGCTGGGAGCGCACACTGCTCTCGTTGGCCGTCGCTTCATGTTTCTCCGCGGAAGTTGCGATAGCGGCTGGGCCGGTGCTGCCCAACGGGCCCACTGTCATAAACGGCCAGGTTTTCTTCAATTACAACGGCAACCTTTTACAGATAACCAACACCCCCGGATCGGTCATCAATTGGCAGGGCTTTTCGATCGGTGCCAGCGAAATTACCCGGTTCATTCAACAATCGGCATCCAGCGCAGTACTCAATCGGGTGGCCGCGGGAAATCCATCAGTCATACTCGGTGCGCTGCAATCGCAACTCGCCAATGGAGCGACTGGCGGGCGCGTTTATCTCATTAATCCGAGCGGCGTGGTGTTCGGTGCCGGTGCGCAGATCAACACTGGAGGCCTCGTCGTCTCCACCCTCGCGCTGTCTGACTCGGATTTCAAAGCCGGTCGGGACCGTTTTACTGAAGTGCCGGGTGCAGGCGGTATTGTCAACCAGGGCAAGATAACAACGCCGACCGGCGGCAACATCTATCTGGTTGCGCCAAACATCGTCAACTCGGGAATTATTCGCAGCGATGGCGGCGAGATCATTTTGGCGGCCGGCAAGAGCGTCGAGCTGGTTAGCTCCGACTCGCCCGACATGCGGGTCATGATTACTGCACCTGATAATCAGGCGGTAAATATCGGCCAGATTATCGCGCAGGGTGGCAAGGTCGGCATTTATGGCGGCTTGATTCGGCAAGGCGGCGTAGTCAACGCGAACACTGCCGTGCGCGGGGAGAACGGAAAAATCGTTTTCAAGGCGACGAAGGACGTCACGCTCGAAGCCGGCAGCAGCACGACGGCAAGCGGCCCGACGGCGGGCTCGATCTCGATTCAATCCGACACCGGGAAGGCGATTGTGGCCGGCGCCGTCGAGGCAAACGCAACGCAAGGCAAAGGCGGCTCGATAGCTATCGCCGCGCACCAGGGTGTTGCGGTCGAATCGACCGGCACCGTCAAGGCGAACGGTGTCGAAGGTGGCAGCATCACATTGAGTTCGGCCGCGGGATCGGTTGCGGTGGCGGGAACCGTATCGGCGAATGCCACCGCAGGACGTGCGGGCGAGGTTGCGCTGATGGCGGCGACCAACGCATCGCTCGCACCAACGGGTCAAGTCAGCACGAGCGGCGGCCAGGGAAACGGCAGCATATCGATTAAAGGCAGCACCAGCGTCGCGCTCGATCTCGGCAGCAAGGTAGTCGCCGGCGGCGCGACAGGCGGCACTGTCGCATTGCAATCGGAGCAAGGCGCTGTTGTTGCGCAGGGAACGATCGATGCAACGGCAACCGATGGCGTTGGTGGCAACGTCGACATCACCGCGCGTTCGGATATTACGCTCGACGATTCGAGTCAGCTCCTGGTCGGAGGTCGCACGGGCGGCATCGCCAAAGTGCGATCGAGCGAAGGAACTTTGCTCGCGTCCGGTTTGATTGACGGCCAGGGTAACGACGGTCCCGGCGGCCAAGTCTGGTTGCTCGCTCCGCGAGTGGGTCTCGTGCGTCAATCGGTCGTGAATGTTTCCGGAAGAACGGGCGGCGGGACGGTGCTGGTAGGTGGAGATTATCAGGGCAAGAATCCGGATATTCAAAACGCCTGGCGCACTTACTTCGGGCCTGACGCGATTGTTCGCGCGGATGCGATTCAAAGTGGCGACGGCGGCAAGGTAATTGTGTGGTCGGACGATCTGACGCGTTTTTACGGCAACATTAGCGCGCATGGTGGTGCGAACGGCGGTAATGGCGGTTTTGTTGAAACATCGAGCCATAATATCCTTGCGGCCAATGGCATGGTCACCACGTCTGCGCCGCTTGGAACTGCGGGCATGTGGTTGCTTGACCCAACTAATTTGCAGATTACGACCACTGCAGATGCTAACGTGAGTGGTGGCCCCACCTTTGATCCGACCGGAGCTGGCTCCGTATTGACTTGGGCAACCCTCGACGGGGCATTGGCGGGGGGTAATGTCACTGTTCAAACGACTACCGGATTCAACGCGGGTCAGAACGGCGATATTACGATCGTCAATGGCTTCGCGTATAACCGCGCAAATACATTAACGTTAAACGCCGCGCAAGACATCATCGTCAACGGTGCAGTTACCAATAGCGGCACAGGCGGATTAACACTGACTGCGACCGGCATCGGTGCCGTGACCGTCAATCAGAATCTCACTACGACCGGCGGAACAATTGCGATAACCGCCGGAAGTGGCGGCGTTACGCTGGCAAACGGCAAGAACATCGGCGCAGGCAGTGGTCTGATCGCAATTAACGCTGGTGGTGCGGCAGTGGATTTCAACACCGGCACATTACAGACCAGTAATGCGACCGTATCAGCGATTTCAGTTACCAACGCTACAACTCTTAATCTCGGAGACGTGGTTCTCAGTGGCGGTGGAACGCTTACCGTGAACCACAGCGGTAACGGAACTCAAAATGGCGCCAAGACGATCCAGGGTGTCGGCGCGTCTTTGATCAAACTAGGCATAGGCATGCTTGATTTGTCGAATGCCAATACGTATTCGGGGACGACGACGGTCAGCGCCGGTACGCTAAAAGCGTCGCAGAATAACGTGCTCGCCGCAGCTAGCAGCGTGTTAGTCAACGGCGGAACGCTTGATGTTGCGACCAAGGATCAAAGTGTAAATGCGGTTCAATTGCTCGGCGGTTCTATCGTCGGAACCAGCGGTACGCTCACTTCAGCCACCGCGTTCGACATGCAAACCGGCACCGCGAGTGCAATTCTTGCGGGCACAGCCGGACTGAACAAGTCTGGCGCTGGTCTGGTGACTCTGAGTGGCGCGAACACGTACACCGGCGTCACGAGCGTGAGCAACGGCACTTTGGCGTTAGGCGCAAGCAACGTGCTTGCAAACGCTTCAACGTTAGCAGTCAGCGGCGGCATACTTGACGTCGCTGCCAACAGCGACACAGTCGCGGGGGTGCAACTTACCGGCGGCTCGATCACGGGCACTTCCGGGGTATTGACGTCCACGGCGGCATTTGACATGCAAGCGGGCTCAGCGAGCGCAATTCTGGGCGGCACCGCCGGGCTGAACAAGACGGGCGCTGGTATCGTGACTCTGAGTGGCGCCAATACCTACACCGGTGTTACGAGCGTGAGCAACGGTAGTTTGGCGTTAGGTGCGAGTAACGTTCTTGCGAATGCTTCGACGTTAACAGTCAGTGGCGGCACTTTTGACATCGCTGGCAACAGCGACACAGTTGCAGGAGTGCAACTCACGGGCGGCTCTATCTCGGGATCAGGGGGGACGTTAACTTCGACGACTGCTTACGACATGCAAGCAGGGTCGGTAAGTGCAATTCTCGGCGGCGCAGTAGCGCTGAATAAGACAACCGTCGGCACCGTCACTTTGAGTGGCGCGAACAGCTATACGGGTCTGACCAGTGTCAATGAGGGGACGTTGTCGGCGCAACATGCCAGTGCGCTGGGGACGACGGGGACGGGTACCACGGTGGCAAGCGGGGCAACGCTGGAACTGAACGGCAACATCAGCGTGGCCGAGCCTGTGACGCTAAATGGAGGCACGCTGGCTGGCGTGAACACACCGACGTTAACGGGCGGGGTCACGCTGACGGCTGACAGTAATCTGAACGCGCCGACAGGGGGAGCTGACACGCTGACGATTAACACGACGAAGATTACGGGCGGCTTCGCGATTACGAAGACGGGTGCGGGCACCGTGGCGCTGGGGGTTGCCAGCGACTATTCGGGTGCGACCAACGTCAACGCGGGCACGCTCGCGGTGACGGTAGACGCGGCGCTGGGCACGGTCGCGGGTGCTACGGTAGTAGGCGCGAGCGGGACCCTCGATTTCCAGAACGTGATCTACGCGACGGCTGAACCGTTGACGGTGAATGGCGGCGTGGTTGCGACCTCCACAGGCACAAGCAGCTTTGCGAGCGCCGTGACACTGGGGGCGTCGAGCACGGTTAGTGTGGCGGGCACACAGCTTACGCTCAGCGGCGTGATTGACGACGGCGCCAGCACTTTTGGGATCACTAAAACGGGTGTTGGCACGCTGGTGCTGTCGAACACGAATACCTATGACGGCGGCACGACGATCAATGCGGGGACGCTGGCAGTGAGCGGCACGGCGGGCACGGGCACGATCGTGGTGGGCGCGAATACGCTGGACATTATCAGCGGTGCGACGGTTACCAACGCGGTGACGATCAATGGCGGAACGATTGCGAATTCGGTCGGTGCGGGTACGTTGTCCACGGGCGGCGTGACATTGTTGGGCAATTCGACGGTGAGTTCGGTAGGCGCAGGTCTTGGCATCAGTGCGGTGATCACGGACGGCGCGAGCAGCTTCAGTGTGACCAAGCAGGGTGCGAACACGGTGACCTTGTCGGGGGCGAATACGTATGACGGCGGCACGACGATCAATGCGGGGACGCTGTCGATTGCGGCCGACAACAATCTCGGCAATGCGGGCGGCGGCATCACGTTTGGTGGTGGCACGCTGCTGACGAGCGCAGGTGTAGCTTCGGCGCGCACCGTGACGTTTGCCGGCGCGGGAACGATCGATGACGGCGGGAACACCGATACGTTCTCGGGACAGTTCACTGGGACAGGTCCCTTCAATAAGGCAGGGATAGGCACGCTGACGCTGTCGAACAATACCAATAACTACACCGGCCAGACCAACGTGAATGCAGGCGCATTGTCGGTGACGGCAAGCAATGCGTTGGGCACGACCGCCGGTGGTACGGTGGTGGCGAACGGGGCGACGCTGAATATCAATGGCGTTGCGATTGGTGCTGAAGCGCTGACGATTGATGGGATAGGCGTGGGTGGCAATGGTGCGCTCACGGGCACGGGCACTGCGTCATTGAGTGGCGGGGTCGCGCTTGGTGCGACAACGCCGACGATCGGTAGCGCCGGCACGCTGACTTTAAGCGGCGTATTTGCCGATGGTGCGGGTAGCACGTTGACTAAAGTCGGCGCGGGGACACTGGTGCTCAGCGGTAACAATACTTACACGGGATCAACGACAATTAGTGCGGGTACGTTGTCGGCGGCACATGCGAATGCGCTGGGTGCGACCGCGGCGGGGACTGCCGTGGTGAGTGGGGCGACACTGGATATAAATAACGTTGCGATCGGCGCTGAGGCAGTGGCTTTGGATGGCGTTGGCGTAAGCGGTCTGGGCGCGCTCACCGGTAATGGAACGGCTTCTCTTGGGGGTGTACTCACCTTAGGGGCCGGTACTCCGACTATAGGGGGTGGAGGCACGCTGACCTTGGGGGGCACCGTAGCAGGCACCAATCTTACTAAAGTCGGTGTCGGAACGGTCGTCCTGAGTTCGGGGAATACCTACACTGGCTCAACTACCGTTTCAGCAGGAACGCTCGAGATCAGTGCCGATAGCGGTCTGGGGACGGCTCCCGGCGCGCCCACTGGGGGGCATCTTTCGTTCCACAACGGCGCCACATTGAGGACCACCGGGACCTTTACGCTCGATGCGAATCGGCTAATCTCGCTCTACAACGATGGCGGTGGCACTTTTGACACAGCGGCGGCCACGACACTCACTTTAACGAACGGAGTAGTGCAGGGTGCGGGGGGCAACCTTACAAAAATCGGCAGTGGCGCACTCCTGTTGGGCACGGGAAACACTTATGCAGGTGTAACTGCCATCAATGGCGGGACGCTAAAGATTGTCGACGATACATCGCTGGGTGCAGTGCCCGGCGCAGCCACGCCGGACCAGTTGACCTTGAGCAATGGCGGTGTATTGCAGACGACCACGACGTTTACGTTGAACGCCAATCGCGGCTTGACGTTTAACGTCGGGGGCGGAGCGATCGACACCGATCCCGCCACCACGCTTACTTACAGCGGCATCGCGGCAGGTGCAGGCGGGCTGACCAAGATCGACGCCGGCACGCTGGTTCTGGGCGGCGCCAACACCTACACGGGCGTGACGACAATCAGCGGCGGCGTACTAAGCGTGGGCACGCTGGCAAACGGCGGGGTTGCCAGCGGCATCGGCCAATCATCCAATGCGGCCGCCAACCTGGTGCTCGATGGTGGCACGCTCCAATATACCGGCGGCGCCGCGAGCTCAGATCGGCTGTTTACGCTGACCACCAACGGCGGCGCGAGCACGATCGATGCATCGGGCGCCGGCGCGCTCAATCTCACGAACGCAGGCAGCGTAGCGTTTACGGGCGCCGGTGCGCGTACGTTGACATGGACGGGAACGAATGCGGGCAACAACACGCTGGCGGCAGTGCTCGGCGATGGCGCAGGCGGGGCGACGAGCCTGACCAAATCCGGCGTAGGCACGCTGGTCTTGACGGGCAACAACACTTATACCGGCTTGACGAGCATAAGCGCAGGCACAATTTCGGCCCAGCACGCGAATGCGCTGGGCACGACGGCGGCGGGCACGACGGTGACGGCCGGAGGAACGCTCGAGATCAATGGGGTGGCGATCGGCAACGAAGCGGTCACGTTGAACGGCAACGGCGCCGGTGGCGTCGGCGCGCTCACGTCAACCGGTGTCGCCTCCCTTGCAGGTGCGGTAACCGTGAATTCCAACAGCCGAATCGGCGGCGGCGGGACGCTGACGCTGAATGGCACGGTCACTGGCCAGTCGCTCGACTTGGCGGATACCGGCGGCAGCATTGCTTTCACAAACGACGTCACCCTCGCGGGGTTGACGACCGCGGCGAACAACTTCGGCATCAGCTTTACCGGCACGAATAACAGCGTCGGCGGCGCGACGACATTCAGCAATACCGGAGCACTGACGCTCGGCAACGGCGGCGATACGCTGGCGTTTACCGGCGGTCTGACCGCGACCGCGCCTGGCGGCATAAATCTCGGCGGCACGCTCAATACCACCAATAGCGCGGTACTGCTGGGCCCGGTCGTCTTGACGAACTCATCTGCCATCAACACAGGCAGCGCGAATATAACGTTCAACAGCACCCTCACCGGCACGACCGCTGGCGTGGAAAACCTGACGTTGACCGCCGGGGCAGGCGGGGATATCACGTTCAACAACGTGGTGGGTGCGACGCGCCTGGGAGCGGTGCTGATCAACAGCGCGCAAAATGTCAATTTGAACAATAATTTCTCCGCCACGACGTTCACCCAAACTACGGGGAGCGGGAACACCAATATTGGTGACGGCGCGGGAAGTGACCTTCTGTCAACTACTGGCGGACCGCTCGGCGTGTCGATCGAAAACAATGCCATCACGGTCGCAGCGGTCGCGGGTACCGGCATCAATACGACCGGTCAGAACATTTTCCTGGCCACGGACGCATTAACTCTGGGCGCCGGATCTTCGATCAATGTCGGCGCCGCGAACTTCAACCTTACGCCGAAGACGCTGGCGAATACGATCGAGGTTTGCAGTCTCGCAAGCTGCGTCGGCGGATTCAACACTCAATATAACCTCGGCACGCTAACGACGTCGATCATCTCTGGCAGCTTCAAGATTGGCCGCGCCACTCATTCCGGCGCAATCACGATGCAGGCATTAGCGCCGTCATTCGGACTTACTCTGGAGACGGGGGCAGTCGGTACGGCGATCACGGTGAACGGAATATATAACGCGAGCGCTGGCGCACTGTCGCTGCTCAATGCCTCCGGTGCTGCGGCAATCAACAACGCAGTGACTGCGCCTGGCGGATTCAGCGTGTCCGGCAACGCTATCCTTGGCGCAAACATAAACACCACGAATAATCCAATCTCGTTCGGCGGCACATTGACCCTCGCTGAGGCCACATCGCCGACGCTCAACTCAGGCGGTGGTACAATTTCTGTAACCGGTGCAACCAACGGCACGGCGGGTGGCGTCGCTGAAAACCTCACGATCAACGGCGGCTCAACGGGCATCGTTACGTTCACCGGCGCGGTAGGCAACGCAACGCCGCTCGGAACCATCACCCTCGCCAATAGCGGTGGCGCGACGTTCATGAGCACAGTCGATACGGCGACGATCGCTATTACGGACACCGCGGCGGCGCAAACGGTGGCCTTCCAGGGCAATACCAACGCGACGAGTGCGATGACAGTGGCGGCGGGCACCGGGGCGTACAACGTGAGCCTCAATGGCGCGAACAACACAATCGCCGGCGCGACGAGCTTTAACAACACGGGCACGGTGACGCTGGTTAGCGGGGCGAACACGACGACGTTTACTGCCGGGGTAGACACCTCCGGGGGTCCGGCGACGACGAACATCGGCGGCACGCTGAATACGACGGGCACGTTGATGAAGTTGGGGCCGACGGCGTTGACGGCGAATGCGACGCTCAATTCGGGGGTGGGGGAC
>JBKJMN010000073.1:0-13310 GCA_046596405.1 Burkholderiales bacterium | reverse complement strand
GCACTTCCCAAAACCCGCCGGAGTTCCGCATGACTTTTTCCATCATCGCCCGCTGTCCGCGCAGCGGGCAATTCGGCATCGGCATCGCGAGCTATTCGATCGCGATCGGCCGCTATTGCGATGGCGCGGTGCGCGCGAACACCGGCGTCACGCTGACGCTCGGCAATCCGCTGCCGCGCAATAACCATCTGGCAATCAACCTGCTCGCCCTGGGGCGCACCGCGCCCCAGGCGCTGTCGGAACTCATCGCCAACGATCCCGACCACGAATTCCGGCAGATCGCCGTCGTCGACCGCGAAAGCACCGCGGTCGCGCATACTGGCGCAAAACTGCGCCAGTGGGCGGGGCACAAGAGCGCCAAAGGCTATGTCGCATTCGGCGACATGCTGGAGGGACAGCAGGTTATCGATGCGGTCGCCGCAGGCTTTGAATCCGTGGCGGACGCGGGTCTCGACGAGCAGTTGCTGGCAGCGCTGGAAGCGGGGCGCAAGGCCGGCGGCATCGTCGGCAGTAAAGGCCGCCTGCCCGAGCGCTCGGCCGCGATGGTGGTGTGGGGCAATCGCACTTATAACGAAGTCGATCTGCGCGTCGACATGCACGACCATGCGGTCGAAGACCTGCGCCGCATATACGTCGACTACAAACCGTCGATCGCCTATTACGAACAACGCGCACGCAGTCCGCGCGACGCGATTCCGGCAATGGAATTCGCCGACATGCTGAAGCAGCAGCAGAAAAATGCTTAAAGGCCTATTCAAGCCGCAGATAAACGCAGATACACGCAGATAAATTCAAAAAACAAAATTGCCACAGAGCACACAGAGATCGCAGAGTGTGAGTCAGAATCAAAAACGCAATAAAAGTTGTTTTTAGCATTTCTCTGTGTCCTCTGTGATCTCTGTGGCAAAGGTTTGGGGTTGATTTTGATCTGCGTGTATCTGCGTTTATCTGCGGCTTCGTTCGTTTTGTTTTATTGTTAGGAAACGACATGACTTATTCGATCATCGCGCGCTGCCCCCGCACCGGTCGGTTCGGCGTCGGCTCGACGACTTTCTCGATGGCCTGCGGCCGCCGCAATGAAAGCGTGCGTCCCAATGTCGGCGTCAGCAAGTCGCAGGCGTTTTACCTGCGCTACGTCGACCCGCTCGCGCTGAATATGCTTGCGCAGGGCTACACGCCGCATCACATCGTGCGCATGCTTGCCGCCGATGACTCGGATTTCGATTACCGCCAATTCGGCATCATCGATCGCGAGAATAACGTCGTCGCGCACACCGGGCCGGGGTGCAACCAGTGGGCCGGCCATACGGTGGGCCCGTATTACGCCGCGTATGGCAACGGCCTCGCCGGTCCGCAAACCGTGGCGGGCATCATCTCCGGATTTCTCAAGCAGCCCGACGCGCCGCTCGAGGACCGGTTGATGCAGGCGCTCGAGGGCGGACGCGACGCCGGCGGTCAGATGTCCAAGGGCATTCCGCGGCCCGAGCGCTCGGCTTGGATCAGAGTCGTCGATCGGCTCGATTTTCCGGAAATCGACGTGCGCGTCGACCTGCACGACAAGACTGTCGCGGAATTGCGCCGCATCCTCGAAGAATTCAAGCGTTATCGCGATTACTACGCGGCGCGCAGCGCGAACCCGCAAGCGGCGATCGCCGAGGAAGAGTTCGTCGCCGGTTTGAACGTGCGCGCGGCTTAAGTCGGGAAATGAAAATTCATGAGTGACGCGTTTCGCCAGCACATCGCAGCGCCCTGCGCGTGGAAAGCGCAGGAACTCCGCGCCGACCCGTCGTGGATATACGAGCTCACCAGTGCGGAAGTCGCCGAAATCGAAGCAGCGCTCGCCGCCGTCAAAAAAGCCGGCGTGCCGCTGCTCAAAATGCGCGCGCGCGATTTTCCGCTGGTGGCGACTGCGCAGCGGTTGCGCGAGGTTTCGCATCAGCTCGAAGAGGGGCGGGGCATTGCGCTAGTGCGCGGGGTGCCGGTCGCGCGCTACGACGACGCTGATCTGGAAAGAATCTACTGGGGGCTGTCGGTGCAGCTCGGTGTCGTTATCGCGCAGAACACGCGCGGCGATCACATTGGCCACGTGCGCGACGAAGGGTTGCAATGGGGCCAGGTCAGCGGCGGCGAGCTCGTGCGCGGCTACCGCACCAAGGCGTATATGCCGTTTCACAGCGATCCCACGGACCGCGTCGGCCTCTTCTGCGTGCAGAAAGCGAAAGTGGGCGGCCTGTCCAGCATTGCGAGCTCCACCGCGGTCTACAACGCGTTACTTGCCACCCGTCCTGAGGCGCTCGACTGCCTGTTCCGCGGCTTTCATTACAGCCTGCGCGGCGAGGCGAGCGGCGGCATCGCGCAGGTCACCGAATATCGCGTGCCGATTTTCGATTACTTCGCAGGAAAATTAAGTTCGCGTTACGTGCGCAAGACCATCGAGCAGGCGGCGGCGATCGGCGGCGTGCCGCTGTCCGACGAAGAAGCGGGCGCGCTCGACTTGCTCGACGAACTCGTCAAGGGCGACGAACTGCGCTTCGACATGAGCTTCGAGCCGGGCGACATCCAATACCTGAACAACCACGTGGCATTTCATTCGCGCACCGGGTTCGAAGACCACGAAGATCCTGCCAAACGCCGCCACCTGATGCGCATCTGGCTGCAAAGCGCTGATGCACGGCCGTTGTCGCCGGTGATGAGCCGTCCGCACGGCGCGCGGTCGCCGTTTCTCTCGCGCGAGCAGGCACTAGAGCGGGAAGCCGCGGCGACTGCGTAAGTGAAAATACTTAACGACTTTGCTGTTGCGCTGTGCTTGTTGCCTTGCGCTGCCGCGCAGGCTGCGGACACGACGTACCCGCAGCGCGCGATCCGCTACATCATTCCGTATACCGCGGGCGGCGCATCCGACGTAACGGGCCGGCTGGTGGGGCAGAAGCTCGCTGAAATGTGGCGCCAGCAGGTCGTGATCGACAACCGCGGCGGCGCGAACGGCCAGATCGGCTGCGAGCTTGCCGCCAAAGCGCCCGCCGACGGCTACACCTGGGTGATGGCAACCACCAGCACGCACGGTTCGAACGTCGCTTTTGCCGACAATCTGACCTACGATCCGGTCAAGGATTTCGACGCCGTCACCCAGCTCGTCTCGATTCCGAACGTGTTGTCGGTGCACCCGTCGATTCCGGTGAAAACGGTGGCCGAACTGATACGTCTCGCCAAAGACAAGCCGGGCCAGCTTACCTTTGCCTCCGGCGGCACCGCGGGCGTGCCGCATCTCGCCGGTGAGCTCTTCATGGCGATGGCGCACGTGCAGATGATTCACGTCCCGTACAAGAGCGGCAATCAGTCGACCGTGGCATTATTGTCGGGCGATGTGGCCATGACTTTCACCACGCTGGTGACTTCGGTGCCGTATATCAAGATCGGCAAATTGCGTCCGCTCGGCGTGACGAGCTTGCAACGCGCAGCGTCGCTGCCGAACGTTCCCACCATTTCCGAGTCAGGCCTCAAGGGCTACGAGATCATTACCTGGTACGGCATCGCGGTGCCAGCCGGAACGCCCAAGATCGTGATCGAGAAAATCCATCTCGATGTAGTCAAGGTGCTGGCGCAAAAAGACGTCGCCGGGGTGTTCGAGAGTCTGGGGGCGGACGCGGTGGGCAATACGCCGGCGGAATTCAGCCGCGTGATCCAGACCGGCATTCCGAAGTGGATCAAGCTCGTCAAATCGATGCGTGCGGCGGGCTGACGCCTTTGGTTTTCAGGGCTTGGCCATGCCGAGCTCGGTGAATATTTCGCGGAACAGCTTGCCCTGCTGCTCGACGTACTGGCGCACCGCGGCTCCGGTCATGAAGTTCGATGTCCAGAAATTGCGCTCGAGGTCTTTCTGCCATTCGTCGGTCTTGATCACCCTGGCGAGCGCATCTTCCCAAAAAGCGACCTGTTCGCGCGCCATGCGTTTCGGCTCGATCACGCTGCGCCACGTCGTGAAGACGCCGTCGATGCCTTGTTCCCGCAGCGTCGGCGCGTTGGCCATCGCGCCGCCGAGGCGCTGCGGCGCGGTGACGCCGATCACGCGGATGCGGCCGGCGGCCACCTGCTGCGGATAGTTGGCGACGGTACCCGCCGCGATGTCGATTTCGCCGGCCATGGTAGCGGTCATTGCTTCGCCGGCGGATTTGTAGACGACGAAGCGCACCTCGGGAATGCGCACGCCCGCGGCTTTGAGGCCGACGACTGCACCGATATGCGCGCCGCCGCCTAACGCAGGCCCGACGCCTATCGTCAATGCGCCGGGGTCTCTGCGCAAGCGTTCCACCACTTCGCGCATCGATTTCAAAGGTGAATCCGCGCGCACCACCAGTGCCGTATAGTCGTCGAACAGCAACGCGATGGTGGTCACGTCGCGGTAGCCGATTTTGTGCGCGCCGAGGATGGGGTTGGACGCGAGATTCGGGCCGCCCAGCGCGATGGCGTGGCCGTCGTTACCGCGGTCCTGCATGTATTCCCACGCGAGGCCCTGGCCGGCACCGGGTTTGTTGAGCACCACCACCGGCGTAGTCACGTGCTTTTGCTGATCGAGAACACGCTGTAGCAGACGCGCGGTCAGGTCGAGGCTGCCGCCGGGTGTGGCGCCGACCACCAGCGCGACGGGCCGCGTGGGGTGCCAGGCTTGCGCACAGGCGAAGTGCGATAGAGCGCAAAGCGCGATGGTGGCGAGTGTGCGGCGCATTGCGTAACCGCGCATGCGAAATCCTGTCATCGGTGGAGCCGGTCGGGATGCCCGAGACTAGCACGGAAAAGTTCGACGCTGCGTGCTAGGATGGCGGCCGAATCTACCGGAGGAGATCAAGCATGTTGCAACGTGACGATGCGCTGAATTGCCGCGAGCTTTCAGCATGAGCGAGCCGACTTTCAAAAAACTCGCCGAAAGCGATTTGAACCCCGACCAGTTGAAGGTCTACCGCGAGCTCATGGCGGGCCCGCGCGGCGGCGTGCGCGGCCCGTTCAACGCGCTCTTGAGGAGCCCGGTGCTCGCCGACCGCGTGCAGAAGCTCGGGGAATTCCTGCGCTTCGAGAGCTCGATCCCGGCGCGGCTCAACGAATTCGCGATCCTGATCACCGCGCGCCACTGGAACGCGCAGTACGAATGGTTCGCGCATTATCCGCATGCGATGAAAGGCGGGTTAAAGCCGGAGATCGCGGCCGATCTCGCGCAAGGCAAACGGCCGGCAGGCATGCAGGCCGATGAAGCGGTCGTCTACGATTTTTGCAAGGAACTGCACGAGAACAAAGTCGTCAGCGACGCGACGCTTAAAAAGGCGTTCGATCAGTTCGGTGAGCGCGGCGTCGTCGATCTGATTGCAGTCTCGGGCTACTACACGCTGGTGTCGATGGTGCTTAATGTGGACAAGCAGCCCCTGCCCAACGGAACGCCGCCGCCATTGCCGTCCCTGAAGTAGTCAGGTCGAGTGAAGCCGCCGCGCGCTGCTAATCCAGCTGCTAATCCCGCTGCTAATCCTTCACCGCGAACACCCACACCACGCCGCCCTGCGGCACCTGCACGTTGGTGTTCATCGAGGTATTCAGGCGCCCGACCATTTTCTGCGCGTCCACGCCCCAGCCCGACTGCACGGCGATGTACTGCACGCCATCGACCATGTACGAGCTCGGCACGCCGGTGATGCCGGAATTGGTCTTGAACTCCCATAGGAGCTTGCCGGTGCCCGCATCGAGCGCGCGGAACTTGCGATCGGCAGAGCCGCCGCCGAATACCAGTCCACCGGCGGTCGTCAGCAACGGCCCCCAATTGATGCCCATATCGGGAAAGTTGTAAGTCCACACGAGCTTACCCGTATCCAGATTCCAGGCCTGCACTTCGCCGATGTGATCTGCACCGTCGCGCGCGAACACGCGCGTCTTCGCGGCATCGGTGCCGACGTAACGTTTGCCGGCGGAATACGGGGCGATTTTCGCCTCGCCCGCCAGCGTGCTGCACAGGTTTTGCTGCAAGGGAATATAGAGCAGCCGGGTCTTCGGGCTGTACGCCGCCGGTGGCCAATCCTTGCCGCCCCAGTGCGACGGGCAGAACGTGACGGTCTTGCCGACCTTCAGCATCTTGTCCATGTTGTAAATCGGGCGGCCCGTTTTCGGCTCGAGACCGGTAATCACGTCGTGCTTGACGTAGGGTTGGCCATCGACGAAATCGATGCTGTCGGCCTTGCGCTCGAGCACCCACAAATAACCGTTGCGGCCCGGATGCACGAGCGCCTTGATGTCGCGGCCATTGCGCTTGATGTCGACCAATAGCGGCGCCGAGACCTCATCCCAATCCCAGTTGTCGTTCCAGTGATACTGGTGGCTGCCCTTGATTTTGCCGGTGTCCGCGTCGAGCGCGACCACCGACGTCGCGTGCTTGTTGTCGCCGGGATGCGCGTCGGCCGGCCACGGCCCCGCGTTGCCGGTGCCCCAGTAAGTCAGATTGAGCGCGGGGTCGTAATGGCCGGTGATCCACACTGACACGCCGCCGGTTTTCCAGTGATCGCCCTGCCACGTTTCGTTGCCCGGCTCGCCGGGGCCGGGAATCATGTGCGTGCGCCACACTTCCTTGCCGGTGTCGACGTCGAGCGCGGCGATATAGCCGCGAATGCCGTATTCGCCGCCGGACGTGCCGACCATGACCTTGCCCTTGGCGATCAGCGGTGCGAGCGTGAAGTAATAGTTATTTTTGTTCTCGTCGACCTTGGTATCCCACACGACTTTGCCGGTGCGCGCATCGAGCGCCACCACATGCGTGTCCATGGTCGCCAGATAAACGCGGTCGCCGTAGAGGGCGACGCCGCGGTTGGTTGGATGCGGATGCACGACGTCGTCGCCGAACTCGCGTTGATATTGCCAGATCAGGTCGCCGGTCTTCGCATTCAGCGCGAGCACCTGGTTGCGTGGCGTGGAAATGAACATGACGCCGTTGTTGACGATAGGCGGCGCCTGATGGCCTTCGACCTGCCCGGTCGAATAGCTCCACACCGGCACCAGGCGCTTCACGTTCGCCGCGTTGATCTTGTCCAGCGGACTGTAGCCTTGGCCGTTATATGTGCCGCGGTACATGAGCCAGTTATGCGGCTCGGGTTTCAGCAAGCGTTCCGCGGTCACCGGATCGTAGGCTATCGCGTGCTGCACGACGGCCCCCGCAACCGCAACTAGTGCCAATTGCAAAAATTGTCTACTTTTCATGGCGAAGCTCCCCTTTTGAAATCGTGCCCACTACGTCAGTTTGATATGACTCCCGCGCGCGCGCTGAACCCGCCGGCTACCACCACCAGGCCATCCGCGATTTTCAGCGGCAGCGCCGGCAAGCGCCGCGTCGCCGGCCCGCCGGTTACTTTCGCGGCGTCCGCCGGATCGAATTCGGAGTCGTGACACGGACATTTGAACATCTGCTTGTCCGGGGTCCATGCAAAGCCGTCACAGCCCGCGTGCGTGCACACCGCCGAGTATGCGACCACGCCTTGCGCGGAGCGCTCCCGGGTGTCGCCCTGCAGGCGCGCCGGATCGAGGCGTACGAGCAAAATCTGGTTCAGGCGCGAGCCGTCGCGCACCGTGCCGCTCGCCGCATCCTGCGGCATGGCGGTTACCGGCGGCCCGCCGACGGGCAGGGCATCGAGTTTGATCGGGGTATTTTTCTTGTCGCCGTCGGCATAGACCAGACGATCCCCTGTTTGCGGGCGCGCGTTGCGCGGATCGTCTGCCTGCGCGCGCGCGACTTCGGGCAGCAGCATTCCCAAGCCCGTGCCTAGTGCGGCCTGCAATAAGCTGCGCCGATCCCTGCTCATAAATGTACTCCTCCCGAAATTCGCCGCTGCCGGCTGGTATTTTTTAGCGCCGGCTGCATCACCGGTGCGCACGGAAAAATTTACTCGCAATCGGCGGCATTGGCCAGCGTTTCTGCACGCCGCGCGAACGGCGGCGCGGTCAGTCGACCTTGGCGCCCGATTCCCTGATGATCGCGCCCCATTTGACGATTTCGCGCTTGAGGAAGTCCGCGAGTTCGGCGGATGTCGAGCCGACCGGCTGGATCGTCTCGTGGGCCATGCGGTCCCGCACGTCGGGCATCTTCAGCGCGCGCACGACTTCGCTTTGCAGCCTGTCGGTGATGAATTTAGGCGTGCGCGCCGGCGCGAACAGCGCATACCACGCCGATGCTTCATAGCCCGGCAGGCCCGCTTCGGAAATCGTCGGCAGGTCGGGCACGGAAGCGACGCGCTGCGCGGTGGTGACGGCGAGCGCGATCAGGCGGCCGCTGCGCACATAGGGCAGGGAAGTCGCGGAGCCGAACGTGAGCTGCACCTGTCCCGCGATGAGATCGACGACCACGCCGCCGCCGCCCTTGTACGGTATGTGCACCATGTTGACGCCGGCCATTTTCTTGAAGAGCTCACCGGCGAGGTGCTGCGATGAGCCGCTGCCCGCCGAGCCGTAATTAAGGCTGCCGGGTTTGGACTTGGCGAGTGCGATCAATTGCTTCACCGTGCGCGCCGGCAGTGAGGGGTGGATGACGAGGATGTTGGGCACTTCGACCAACTGCGTGATCGGCGCGAAGTCGGCGACCGGATCGTACGGCAGTTTCGGGTACAGCGATACATTGATGGCGTGGCTGGGGCTCGTGAGTAAAATCGTGTAGCCGTCGGGCTCGGCCTTCGCCACCACTTCGGTGCCGATGGTGCCGCCGGCGCCGACGCGCGGCTCGATCACGATCTGCTGCCCCAGCGCTTCGGTGAGTTTCGGTGCCAGCAGCCGCGCGGTGATATCGGGCGCGCCGCCGGGTGCTCCGAACGGGAGTACGAAGCGGATCGGTTTTGCGGGGTACTGTTGTGCATAAGCGCCGGCTGCCGCAAGCGCAGCGATACAGATTGAAATGTAGGTGTTTGCCGTTTTCATCTCCGTTTTCGCATCCGGGTCAGATACCTCCAACTGCGCAGGCAACGCAGTATACTGCGGCGTTTTTGGGCGGTGTCAAACAACTCCCGGTCCGTAGGGTGGGTTAGCGCCGCGTAACCCGCCGGATGGGGAATGGTGGGTGACGGCGCGGCGCGCCTAACCCACCCTACGGTGCTTTTGGCCTCACGCTGCCAGGGAAAGAGGAGAAGTGCGTGCAGAAAAAATTTCTGGTTGCCGCATGCTTCGGCACAACCTTTGCGGCTGTAAGCATGGCGAACGCGCAAGAGTATCCGGCGCGGCCGATTCGCATCGTAGTCGGATTTACGCCGGGCGGCGGGCCCGACATCACGGCGCGCTTCATCGCGCAGAAACTGGCCGAGAGCTGGCAGCAGAACGTCGTCGTCGATAACCGGCCGGGCGCGGGCGGCACCATCGCGTCGCAAACCGTCGCGCGCTCCAACCCCGACGGCTACACGCTGCTGTCGGTATCGTCCGCGCACGCGGTGGCGCCGGCGATCTATGCGAGGCTGCCCTTTGATGCGGGCAAGGATTTCGCCGGTATTACGCTGACGGCGACTTCGAAATATCTGCTGGTCGTAGCACCCGCGCTCGGCGTGAAGTCCCTGCATGAACTGCTGGTGCTGGCGAAGGCGAAACCCGGTCAGTTTAATTTCTCGTCCGCGGGCGTGGGCAGCGGCACGCATTTCGCCGGCGAGCAGTTCAAGAGTATGGCCGCGATCAACGTCGTGCACGTGCCGTTCAAGGGCATACCTGAGGCGCTGACGGAGACCATGAGCGGACGCGTGCAGTTTTTTATGGCGCCGATTGCGAACGCGGTGAACCTCGTGAAGGAAGGCAAGCTCGTAGCACTCGGCGTCAGTTCACGCGAGCGCGACGCGCTGGTGCCGGATGTGCCGACCATCGATGAAGCGGGCGTGGCCGGCTACCGTTCGAGCCTGTGGTTCGGCCTCATCACTGCGCGGCAGACGCCGCGCGCGATCATCATCAGGCTCAATCAGGAAATAACGCGCATCCTGCGGGAGCCCGGCTTGCGACAGCGCTGGGCGCCGATCGGGCTCGAGCCCGCACCCACTACGCCCGCGGCGTTCGACCAGCTCATCGGCGACGAGATTGCCGCGTTCACTGCAATCGCCCGCGCGGCGAACATCAGGGCGGAGTGACGCGTGCAAACACGGGAGAGATCATGAGCCTGAAAAAATTTACCTTCCTTGTGTCAGCGGCTGCGCTGCTCGCGTGCGCTCACGCAATCGCGCAATCCGACAAAGGTGCCGCGGAGTATCCAAACCGTCCTCTCCGTTTTGTCGTGCCGTTTCTCGCCGGCGGGCCGAGCGACGTGCTGGCGCGTACGCTCGGCCAGAAGATGGTGCAGGACTGGGGGCAGCCGGTGGTGATCGACAATCGCGCGGGCGCGGCGGGCATCATAGGCGCGGACCTCGTTGCGAAAAGCGCGCCCGATGGCTACACGCTTTTGATGGCGCAGGTCGGCGACACCATCAGCATGAGCCTCTACTCCAAGCTGCCGTACAATTTCGAACGCGATTTCACGCCCATCACATTGGTTGGCCTGACGCCTTTCATACTGGTGGTGCATCCGGCGCTCGCCGCGAAGAATGTGCCCGAACTGATCGCGCTTGCCAAAGCGAAGCCGGGCGCTCTCACTTTCGCGTCAGGCGGCACCGGCGTTGCCTCGCACCTCGCCGGCGAGCTTTTCAAAAGCACCGCCGGCATCGACATCGTGCACGTTCCGTACAAAGGGCAGGCGCCGGCGACCGCCGATCTCTTGGGCGGCCAGGTGTCGTTCATGTTCAACAATCCGATCACGGCGCTGCCGCATATCAAAGCCGGCAAGCTGCGCGCGCTGGCCGTCAGTACTGCGAAACGCTTTTCCGGCCTGCCCGACGTGCCGACGGTCGCCGAGAGCGGGCTGCCCGGTTTCGACGTCGGGTTCTGGCTCGGCACGCTGGCGCCCGCCGGCACGCCGCGCGCCGTCATTGCGAAGTTAAACGCCGAGATGGTCAAAATCCTGCGCATGCCGGACGTCGGCGAGCGGCTCGCCGCGCTCGGGGTCGAGGTTGTCGGCAGCTCGCCCGAAGAATTCGCGCGCGTGATCCGGGCCGACGTCGTTAAATGGGGCAAAGTGGTGCGCGATTCGGGCGCCAAAGCCGATTAGAATATCCGGACGAACCAACGGGGAGGCGCACATGTTCGAACGCATGCAACGCAGTTGGACGCTGGTCAAGGCCAGTGCGGCGGTGCTGATGAAGAACCAGTCGCTGCTCGTTTTTCCGCTGATTTCCGGGGTGGCCGTGCTGGCGGTGATGGCGACTTTCGTGCTGCCGTTCGGCGGCCTCGCCACGCTGCACGAGATCTCGGGCGAGAACGGCCAGGCGGTTTCCGCGGCAAATTACGCCGGCCTGTTCCTGTTCTACCTGTCGCAGTACTTCGTGATTTTCTTTTTTAATACCGCGCTGGTCGGCGCCGCCATGCAGCACATGGACGGCGGCACGCCCACGGTCGGCGCCGGTCTGCGCCTGGCCGCATCCAAACTCTATCCGATACTCGGCTATGCGTTTCTCGCGGCGACCGTCGGCATGCTGTTGCGCGCGCTCCAGGAGCGCGTCGGCTTCATCGGGCAGATCGTCCTCGGCTTGATCGGCATGGGATGGACGCTCGCAACTTACCTCGTGGTGCCGGTGCTTGCCGCGCGCGACGTCGGGCCGTTTGAGGCCATTACCGAAAGCGCCAAATTGTTTAAGACCACCTGGGGCGAGAACGTCATCGGGCAGGCCGGCCTCGGGCTCGCGTTCAGCCTCATTTATGTCGGCGTCGCGATCTGCGGCGGGGTGCTCGTCCTCATGGCGGCGGCCGCGCACAGCGTACCGTTGATCGTGATGACGGTAATAGTCGTGATCGGTGCGCTCGCGATCACCGCGCTGGTGCAGGCGGCGCTGACCGGCGTTTATGCCGCGGCGCTTTATCGTTATGCCACCGGCACCCAAGGCACGGATGGATTCGACGCGCAGGCGCTGGAGCAGGCGTTCGTGCCGAAATAACCGGCGCGGTTACCTGGCGCGCTCGCCAAGGAATTTTTCCATCTCCGCGACGCAACGATCCGGGATCAGCAAGTTGATGCCGTGCCCGTAGCCTTCGAACATCACGAGCTTCGCGTTCGGAAGCAGCGCCTTCATCTCGTTCATCTGCTCTTTTTTTGCGAGCGGGCTCGTTTCGCCGAACATGATGAGTATCGGCATCTTGATTTCGGTCATGCGCGTGGTCATGTCGCCGCCGGCTGCCATCAGGTGATGCTCGATCGCGACATGCTTGGCGACCTTGTCCATCTCGCTGATCACCCACTCCTGCATTGCCAGCGGCGCTCTGGCGAGATCGAGCCGGTAGGCGAGCGTTTTGCGGCACCAGCCGCCGACGCCGAGTTTTTCGATCGCGGTCGCGTGATCGACTTCGCCGACGTTGTAGGTTTCCATCACGGCGCCGGGTAGCTTGAACGGCGTGTTGACGAGCACCAGCGAGTGCAGGCGCCCGGGGTGCGTGAGCGCGGCGACGATGCCGAGGATGCCGCCCGACGATTCGCCGACCCAATGCGCGCGCTCGATGCCGAGCTTGTCCATGAGCCCGAGCGCGTCGCCGACGAGCTGGTTCGCGCCGTATGGCGAGCCCGCCGGCGGCACCGTCGTTCCCCCGCAACCCCGTGAGTTGAAGCGCAGCACGCGGTAATGGCGTGCGAGCCCCGGCACCCAGGCGCGCCAGAAATCCATATTGCGGCAATAACCGTGATGAAACAGGATGGTTTCCGGTTCGCCGTCGGCCCACGGGTCGGTGAAATCGGCGACGTCGTATTCGATCTCGATGTCGCCGACGCGCATTTTTCGCAGGGGTATCGTCATGTTGTGATCCGTCCCGATGGTTGATTCGGCGCCCGCATTATACTGACGTCCATTACAGTTTATTTTGACGAAGGAGCACCGGTGAAATCAATTTACAAATCTGCTTTGATAGTCGGCGCGGGCGACGGCCTCAGCGCAGCGGTCGCGCGCGCGTTCAAGCGCGACGGCGGCATGCGCATCGCGTTCGCGGCGCGCAATCCGGAAAAACTCGCTGCGCTGGCGAATGAGCTGGAAGCGTGCGCCATAGCCTGCGACGCCGCGGAACCCGCGCAAGTCAAAGCCATGTTCGCGCGTGCCGATGAATTCTTCGGCACACCGCCCGACGTCGTCGTCTACAACCCGAGCTTTCGCGTGCGCGGGTCGATTGTCGACATCGATACCGCGGCGGTCGCCAAGGCGCTGGCGATCACCGCGTACGGCGGCTTTCTCGTCGCGCAGCAGGCGGCGCAGCGCATGGTG
>JBKJMN010000468.1:0-9362 GCA_046596405.1 Burkholderiales bacterium | reverse complement strand
ATCAATCCGCCGCCGACCGCGAAGGATTGGGCCGATCTCGCCAAGCTGCCTGACTGGAGCGGCATCTGGAATCCGAAAATCACCGACCAGGACGCCCAGGTCAAGACCAATATGCCGCCGTGGATTCCGCGCGCGGCCGAGTACATCAAATTTCAGCTCGCGGAAGAACGTGCCGGCCGTCCGCCACCCTTGTTCACGAACTGCCTGCCCGAAGCGATGCCGGCGTGGATGCTGGTCACCCACAACTCGATGGAAGTCCTGTTCACCCCGGGGCGCGTCACCTTGCTCGGCGAGTCCGATGGCGCGCGGCTACGCCGGATCTATACCGACGGTCGCAAGCATCCGGACGACCCGGACCCGACGTTTCACGGCCACTCGATCGGCCACTGGGAAGGTGAAACGCTGGTCATCGATACGATCGGCGTGCTGCCGCAAACGCTGATCGCGGTGAGTGAAGCGGCCGGCCATCCTAACAACGGCGACATGCACATCAAAGAGCGCATCTACCTCAAAGAAAAAGACATCATGCATGTCGAACTCGAGATCACCGCGCCCAAGGTGTTGACCAAGACGTGGAAGACCACGCGCATATTTTTCCGCCAGCGCGCGCGGATTTACGACATCGTCGAAGGCGTTTGTCAGGAAGGTTATTTCAAACCCGACAAGGACAAGTTTGGCAACGACATATTCGTGCCGATTCCGCATGCTGTCGGCGGCAATCGCGAACCACCCAAATAATTCAAGACCCTCTCTTCGTAAGGAGACAACATGAAATCATCGTCCAAGAAACTCGCCGCCGGCGCAGCATTCCTCGGCCTCGTGGCCCTCGCCTATCCCGTCGCCGCCCATCATTCCACGACGATGTTCGACCGCGAAAAATTCATCGTGCTTGAAGGCACCGTCAAGGAACTGCACTGGACCAATCCGCACGTGGCGATCTTCGTTGAAAACGCGGTGGCCAAACCCGGAATACCCGATGGCCTATGGGTCGTCGAGTTGACGAGCCCCGGTAACCTGGTGCGGTCGGGCTGGACGCGCACGCTCATCAAGCCGGGCGAAAAGGTATCAGTGGAAGTGCACCAGTTGCGCGACGGCTCCAAAGGTGGCGGCTTGCGCAAGATCACCCTCGCCTCGACAGGGCAAACGTTCAATTACAATATCCGCGACCAGGAACGGCCCAATCTTGAGGGCGAAACCTACAAGTGACGTGGGTGGCAGCAACAACAAAAAGCCCCGCGAGGGGCTTTTTTATTGGAGCGGGCGACGCGCAAGCGCTAAGCGCCCTCCGCCGCTTCGGGATTCCATTGACCTTTGTTCATGCGCGTGATCGTGATGCCCGCAAATACGCCAGTCTGGGTGAACGGATCGCCGTCGGAAAACGACTTCGCCTCGGCGCGCGTTTTCACGTTGACGACGAACAGGCTGCCCACGGCAGTCGCGCCGTCGTCGGACTGAGTGGCGCCGGCGAGCACGAGTATGCCTTTCTGGCTTTTAAGGTAATCGCGGTGCGGCTGCAGCACGGCGGCGCGGGCGGCCGCGGTGTCCGGCTTGTCGGTACAGGAAATGGCCCAAAGCATGTGGTGTTCTCCGGTGGGTTTGCGAAAATCGCGCCGCAGCTTAGCAGGCCGCAACGCGCATATGATATTGCATTTGGCGCGATGGGTTCATCCGGCTGCGCGGAAAAAAGCGCCCGTGCGGCGCCCCTTGACGGCGCCGCCGCCGTGGCGGAAGCTTGGGCGGCAGCGGACGTGTAAACAACGACGACCGAACAACGAGGACATGCGAATTGCTCGATAAAAGAATAAAACCAAGTTTCATCGTCAAATATCTCGATCAGTACGTGATCGGCCAGGACGAAGCCAAGAAAATACTGGCGGTCGCGGTCTATTCGCACTACAAGAAACTCGAAAAATCGCATAAAGACAGCGTCGAGATCGCCAAGAGCAATGTCCTGCTGATCGGCCCTTCCGGCACCGGCAAGACGCTGCTGTGCGAAACGCTCGCGAAAATCCTCGGCGTGCCGTTCGTCACCGCGGACGCGACCTCGCTGGCGCAAACCAAATACGTCAACGAGGAAATCGAGGCCATTTTACAGCGGCTAGTCGACAAGGCCGACGGCAGCATCCCGCGCGCGCAACTCGGCATCGTCTTCATCGACGAGATCGACAAGCTCAAGGCGCCGGCCGGCGAAGCGCGCAGCACCTCGGGCGAGGGGGTGCAGCACGCGCTGCTCAAAATAATGGAAGGCTATCCGGCCAAGCTCGCGAACAAGGAGTACGTCGACACCACCAACATTCTGTTCATCTGCGGCGGCGCGTTCGTCGGGCTCGAGAACATCATGGCGAAGTCGCACGGCTACGGCTTCATCTCGACCACCAACGACGACAACCAGAACATTCTCGACCGGCTCAATACGCGCGTGAAGCCCACGGATCTCTTTGAATTCGGCCTGATCCCCGAATTCACCGGGCGCCTGCCGATCATCGCCAATTTCCAGACGCTCACCAGAACGATGCTGGTGCGCATCATGACCGAACCGAAGAATTCGATCTACAACCAGTTTCGCGAAATATTCAGGAACGAAGGGGTAGAACTCACCATCGAACCGCGCGTATTCGAGCAGATTTCCGAAATTGCGATGGAATACAAGACGGGGGCGCGCAGCCTGCGCGGAATTTTCGAAGAGCTGATCAATCCGGTTTTATTCGTGGTGCCCGACGATCCCACGATCCAGAGAGTGAAGATCGGATCATTGTTCAGCGAAGCCGAAGTCGTCAGGAAAGCGGCCGCACCCTGAGCCTGCCGGGATCCGCGCGCGGTCAGTTCTTTTTTATATATTGGCGATGGCAATCTTCGCACGTCGTAAAAAGGACGTCGCCCGCATCCAGCACGGCATCGATATTGCGCTCCCGTGCGGCCTTGCGTGCGACCGTAGCGGCGTCAGTCATCGCAGCGGAGAGCCCGGTCCAGTTTGCGCCGTTAGCCGCCGGCGCTTCGGCCGCGAGGGTTTTGCCCGCATCGATTAATTTAGCCGCGCCGTTTTCGACCTCCGCCCACTCGCGCTCGCTTTTCGGCGGGGCTTTGCCGACGGCGAACACCGCATCCGAAGCCGGAATGACCAACGCTTTCATAATTCCCAAAACGCGAATGGGCGGCTCTTGCGCCAGCGCGAAATGCGCGAGCAGTACAGTGCCGACCATAATCGCGTGCGCAAATCTCCTGCTCATTACCGGTCCCTTTTAACGACTCCGTGCCAACGACTCCGGGCCGTATTTTTAGCATACGACAAAGACCTAAACTATCAAATAGGCTATCCCCTCATTTTGCCCCCCATAAGCCGTGCGTGGAGCGGGCCTGCCTTGCCGCTCCGCGTCGGCGCGGGCATACTGTCGTCTCCGTAGGCGCACGCCTACGCGCGTCTGATTTTCGAAGGATTCCACCATGCAGTTGACATCGCGTTCCCATGAAGCACCGGATCTGGCCGCTGCCATGGAACTTTGCTATGCGAAAGGCTGGACGGACGGTTTGCCGGTCGTGCCGCCCACGGAAGACCGGATCGCCGCCATGCTCGCGGCGGTCGGACTCGCGCCGGAACACCAGGTGGCCTTCATCGAAAACCGCCAGGTTTCCGTCACCGCCGAAAAAATCGCGATCAACGCGGTGCTCGCCGGCTGCCAGCCTGAATACATGCCGGTCGTGGTTGCGGCGGTCGAAGCGCTCGCCGATCCGCTTTACGGCTATCACGGTCCGGCCACCAGCACCGGCGGCTCGGGCGTGCTGATGATAGTAAACGGCCCGATCGCGCACGAGCTCGACATGAATTGCGGCGACAACCTGTTCGGCCCCGGCTGGCGCGCCAATGCCACCATCGGCCGCGCGGTCAGGCTCATCATGCGCAACACGATAGGCACGCTGCCCGGCGAGCTTGACCGCAGCAGCCTGGGCCATCCCGGCAAGTACACGTATTGCATCGCCGAAAACGAAGCCGACAGCCCGTGGCCGCCGTTGCACGTGGATCGCGGCTTCAAGCGCGAACAAAGCGCGGTGACCATCATGGCGGCGCTCGGGGTCCATCAATATTCAAACGGGCTCTCGAGCACGCCCGAAGGCATACTGACGACCGCGTGCGCGCAAATGCGCGTTTCGGCGGGCACTGCGCGCAAACCGTTCTATGCGATGGTCTTTGCGGGCGAGCACATGGCAGTCATCGCCAAGGCCGGCTGGACGCGCGATGACGTAAAACGCTACGTCTTCGAGCACACGAAGATTTCGGTCGCCGAGCTGAAGCGCACGAATCTACGCGACGGCGCGGTCGAGGCCGCCGATGAAACCGACATGCTGACGCTCGTGCACGAGCCGAACGACATACTGGTGATCATGGCGGGCGGCAAAGCGGGCGTGCAGTCAGCGTACATTCCCGGCTGGGGCGGCAAGAACGGTTCGCAGGCCGTCACGAAAGAAATTCGCCGGCCACAGTAGAGCAACCATAGAAAAACTTTTTGCCACAGAGGGCACAGAGTTCACAGAGCAAAACCAACCCAATGTGAGAATAGGTATTCTCTCGGTTTCCTCTGTGTCCTCTGTGACCTCTGTGACCTCTGTGGCAGAAGTTTTTGACGTTTTTTTACAGGAGCACAACATGACAGTACGCGTATACGATCCCACCATCGAAGCCAAGGGGCGCAAGATCGCTTACGCGCCGCGGCCCAAGTCGCTGGCCGGCCTGCGCGTCGGGCTGGTCGACAATTCGAAACATAATTCCGATCAGTTGCTGATGCGCATCGCCGGGCTGCTCGAACGCGAGCATGGCGTGAAAACGCATATCATGCGGCGCAAGAAGAGCGCGGGCATTCCGCCGTCAGCCGAAATCGTGGCCGAGTTCAAAGCCGGCTGCGACGTTGTCGTCGCCGGCATCGGCGATTGAGGGTCATGCAGCTCGGGCAGTGTGCTCGACAGCATAGTTTTCGAACAAGCGGGCGTGCCTTCGGCGTCCATCATCACTGACGTATTTCTGCGCACCGGCCAGGCGATGGCGCGCTCGTGGGGGCTCAAGGATTTCAAATTCCTCGCGATGCCGCATCCGATTGCGAACCTTACCGATGGCGAACTCGATCAGCGCGCGCGCGACATCACGCCGCAAGTCGTACAGCTGCTGCTCGAAGGCCAGTCGGCGGGGTGACCGCGGCGCCACCGGTCCGCGTCCTGCCCGCAGCGACGTTTATCTACTGAGCCGCGGCGCACCGCACACGTTCGCCGCGGCAGCCGGCGCGCGGTCGCCGCTCGCCGGAACTCGCATAACCCGCTCGCGCACCGCGTCGCTGATGCCAACGGCTTAATCCCATATGACCCCGCGATGAAGGATGCACTGCGCAGCCAGCGCGACGGCATTACGGTGCCCACCATCTGGATCGCGGTCGCACTGTCGCTGCTCGTGCACGTTGCGTTGCTGTGGAAGTGGCTGCCGCGCATACGCGTGCCGTCGCCGGAGTTGTCCGAACGCGGCGAAACCAGCGGTTCACTCTCTGTTCAACTCGCGCCGCCTCCGCGGCCTGCATCGCCACCGCCGTCCTCGCCCGCGCTGGCTGCGCCGCCGGCGCCCAAACCACCAGCGCGCCCGGCGCCGCGCGCGGCGCCGGTTCCGCCGGTTCCGCCGGTTCTTGCCATGCGCACGCCACCACCGGCGAGTGCGCCGACGGTGCGTCCACCCGCACCGGCGACGCCGGCGCCGGCGCCGGTCGCTCCACCGGCGCCCGCGTCCAGCGACCTCGCCTCTTACATAGAGGCGCGCCGGCGCTCGCGCGGCGACGTGCCGGCGCCACCCTCGAGCGGCAGCATGACGGACGCAGCGCCTGCCGAAGACGAAAAAGCGCGCAGCAACCGGATCGCCACCGCCAACCTCGCCACACAGCGCAAGCAGACTTTCGGCTACGATCCGTCGCAAGGCGGCGGCGTATTCCAGATCGTGCGGATTGGTTTTAGCGAGGGAGAATTCCTGTTCTTCGGCTGGAACAAGGACATCCGCCGCAACACCAAACAACTGATTGAAGTTGCAAAAGGCAATAATGCCGATACCCGGATCGCAGTAGTGCGCAAGATGATCGCCATCATTCGCGATCACGAACAGGAGGATTTTCTGTGGGAGTCGCAAAGGCTGGGCCGCAATCTGATGCTGTCGGCGCGTCAACGCGACAATGCGGGTCTCGAGGAATTCCTGATGCGGGAATTCTTCGACGACCCGCGCCGGCCGCCGCCGCAGTGAGCGGCTATGCCGCCCGCTCAATGTGTGCGCGATTGATTCCCTGCGCGCTCGCGGCGATGCTCGCGTGCGCTGCAAATAGTTACGCGCAGCCCTACCCCGCCAAGCCAGTCCGCATGGTCATAACCTATCCGCCCGGCGGCAATACCGATCTGGTCGGGCGCGCGCTCGCGCAGAAAATGAGTGAAACGTTCGGCCAGCAGGTCGTCGTTGACAACCGCGGCGGCGCCGGCGGCGTGATGGGCACCATGATCACCGCGCAGGCGGCGCCCGACGGCTACACAATAATGCTCGGAACTTCGGCGGGCATGGTGATCAACCCGCTGCTCTCGCGCAAACTCACATACGATCCGGTCAGGGATTTTGCGCCCGTCAGCATGGTCGTGATCGTGCCGCAGTTGCTCGTGACCAATCCGCAATTGCCGGCCAGGAACGTGCGCGAACTGATCGCGCTTGCCAAGGCGAAGCCCGGCTATCTCAACGCCGGCTCGAGCGGCGTCGGCACGCCCAACCACCTGGGCACCGAATTGTTGAAATGGCTGGCGGGCGTCAACATTGTGCACGTGCCGTACAAAGGTGGCGGCGCGGCGATCACCGACCTGATCGGCGGCCAGATCCAGATGGCGTTTAGCAGCGTGCCCGCGGTACTGCCGCAGATCAAGGCCGGTCGCCTCAATGCGCTCGGCGTGGGCAGCGCCAAACGGTCGCCCGCGCTACCGAACGTACCGACGATCGCCGAGGCGGGCGTGCCCGGTTATGAATACACGACGTGGTACGGAATTTTCGCACCGTCACGCACCCCGCCGTCGCTTATCAAGCAGCTCAATACGGTAATCGTAACCGTGCTGGCGACACCCGAGATCAATGAGCGCTTCGTGAGCCAGGGCGGCGATCCCGAATCGAGCACGCCTGAAGAGTTAAGCCGCTATATGGCGGAAGAATCGCAGCGCTGGGCGAAGACCATCAAGGCCGCAAACATACGCATCGATTAGTCCGGATCAATAGGGTTCGTCCCCGGCGACCGTCGTGCGGTGCATGTGGCGGCGTACCGAAAAATCGTAATCCGACAGCGCGTAATGCATGGTACAGCGGTTGTCCCAGAAAATCATGTCGTGGACGTGCCAGCCATGGCGGTAGATGAACTCCGGCCGCGTCGCATGGCGGAACAGGAATTCCAGGATTGGCGCGCTCTCTTCCTGCGGCATGCCGACAATGCCGGTTGTGAAACCCGGATTCACGTACAACGCCTTGCGCCCCGTGACCGGGTGGGTGCGCACCATCGGCTGCTCGACTGGCGGCGTCTTGGCGCGCTGCTCGGGCGTGAGCGGCGGACGTTCCTTGAGGTGCGCGAAGTACGTGTCGTAAGCATGGTTGTAATCGTGCACCGCCTTCAGGCCGCCGATGAATTGCTTCATCACATCCGAGAGCGTGTCGTACGCCAGGTACATATTCGCAAACATGGTGTCGCCACCGATTGCGGGCATCTCGTGGCACAACAGCAGCGAGCCCATCGACGGCCGCCGCATGTATGAAAGATCCGAGTGCCAGTATTGCCCCGCGTATACCGCGCCTTTGAGCTTGCCGGCTTCCTTCACATTGGAGACGACGAAGACCTCGGGATAGTCGGGCAGATTGAATTCGCCGACGACGTGCCTTTCGAGCGGGCCGAACTGCCGGCTGAACGCGATGTGCTGCGCCGGATCGATCCGGGCATCGCGAAACAGCAGGATGCCGTGCGTGCCCAGCGCTTGCGTAAGTTCCTGCACACAGTCGGCGCCCGCAGGCTGTGCGAAATCGACACCGGTAACTTCCGCGCCGCAAGCCGCCGACAGGCGGCGGATGGATATAGTCACGATGATCTCCTCGAACGCGGCAAACTGAACACGATATACTTTCGATCATACCGGCAAGCGGCGGCGTCCGCCAACGGACAGGCGCACACCGGAAGCTGCAATCCACAGGAGGAGTCATGAGCTACGCAGATGCCGCATTGGCGGCGGGATGCGCCGTCGTGTGCGGCTGCGCGCACGCCGCAGAAACCTTTCCCAACCGCCCGGTGCGCATGATCGTCGCGTTCACCGCCGGCAGCGAAACCGATTTTTTCGCGCGCATCGTGGGCCAGAAAATGGCGGAGCGGTGGAGCCAGCAGGTCGTGGTCGATAATCGTCCGGGCGCGGGCGGCGTGCTGGCGACCAAACTCGTCGCGACGTCGTCACCGGACGGCTACACCATTTTCATGAATTCCATGGCGCACGCAATCACGCCGGCGATCTACGCCAACCTGCCCTACGATACATTGCGCGACCTCGCGGGAATCTCGCAGGTGTCCGGCGTGCCCAATGTGCTGGTCGTGCCACCGGGGCAAGGTGTGCGGACGGTGAAAGACCTGATCGCGCTGGCGAAGCAGAAACCCGGTCAGCTCACTTTCGGTTCCGCCGGGGTCGGCAGCGGCATGCACATCAACGGCGAGCAGTTCCGGCTCGCCGCCGACATCAGCGTAGTTCACGTTGCGTATAAAGGCGGCCCGGAAGCGTTGACCGACGCGCTCGCCGGCCGCATCAATTTCGTCTTTTCGCCGATCGGCGTCGGCCTGCCGCTGATCAGGGACAAGCGATTGCTGGCGCTGGCGGTGTCCCCGTCGGCCCGCTCCCCAGCGCTGCCCGATGTGCCAACCGTTGCCGAAGCCGGTCTGCCCGGTTTTGAGTTCGACACCTGGTACGGGCTATTCACGCCCGCGAAAACGCCGCGTCAGGTCGTCAAACAGATGTCCGCCGAAGTCGCGCGCATCCTGAACCTGCCGGATGTCAGGGAACGTTTCGATTTGCGCGGCGCGGTCGTGCGGCCTTCGACGCCCGATGAATTCGACAAATTCGTGCGCGGCGAATTCGACAAGCTAGGCAAAATCGTCAAAGCCGCCGGCTTGAAAGTCGAGTGATTTAAAGCCCGTCCCACTTATTGAGTATTACGTAATAAATGACAATGGCGCCTCTCGTCAAAACTTTCCCTCACCCTCGGTCCCTCTCCCGAAGGGCGAGGGAAGAAAAGCCCTTCTCCCTCCGGGAGAAGGGTGGGGAGAGCAAAGCGAGGGGGCCGAAGGCGGGAAAGT
>JBKJMN010000451.1:0-2796 GCA_046596405.1 Burkholderiales bacterium | reverse complement strand
TTTCCCGCCTTCGGCCCCCTCGCTTTGCTCTCCCCACCCTTCTCCCGGAGGGAGAAGGGCTTTTCTTCCCTCGCCCTTCGGGAGAGGGACCGAGGGTGAGGGAAAGTTTTGACGAGCGGCACCATTGTCATCTTTTACGTAATACTCAATAGTAAAATATTTTATTGCTTTTCCTTTCCTTCGCGTCCTTTGCGTCCTTTGCGTCCTTCGCGGTGAACGCTTTAGATTTTGTTCAACTGCTCCAGCAGTTCTTTGCTTTCCGGGATGGTGCCCGGCGCATAGACCTGCGCATAACGAATGATGCCTTGCGCATCGAGCACGAAGGCCGAGCGCGCGTCCATGCCGCGTTCCTCGTTGAAAACGCCGTACGCTTTGCCGACCGCGCCGTGCGGCCAGTAATCGGACAACAGCGGAAACGGCAGGCCGCCCAACTGCTCCATCCAGACCTTCAGGCTGGGGACGGTGTCGGCGCTGATCTGCAGGATTTCGACGTTGAGTGCTTTGAATTGTGCGTAGTTCTCACGGAACCCGCTGACTTGATTCTTTCACCCGCCGGTAAATGCGAACGGCAGAAATGACACTACGGTGCGGCGGCCTTTGAAACTGCCGAGCGTGATTTTTTCGCCTGCTTGGGACGCCAGCGTGAAATCCGGCGCCGCGGTTCCTGCCTGAAGTGCAGCCATACGGGTATCTCCTTTATCGAACGTTGAGCAAAACCTACGGCGCAAGAATACCCGAACTTGCGCCCCGCTATGTGTTCGAGCGTACCGAAGGGATTCGTGGCGTGGCGCGCGGCGCTTGCCACGCGCCGAGCGCGACCGCCCCCGCGATAATCGCGCCGAATACGGCGAGTGCTGCGCCGAGCGCCGCAAAAACCGCCGGCAATTCGCGCGTCCATTCATAGGCGAGCCAGCCGCCCGCACCTGCCACGGCTAGGCGCGCCACGCCCGCGACGAGCGGCCAGGCGAGTCGCCCGGCGCCTTGCGAAGCGAAATACAGCACCATGCCGATGCCGAAGAAACCGTAAAACGGGCCGACGATGCGCAAATACTGCGAGCCGTGGGCGACCACGGCGGCGTCCGCGCTGAACAACGTCATCCAGCCGGCCGGATAACATGCGGCGGCGAGCCCCACCAGTTCCGCGACCGCGCCGGCGATTGCCGCGCCCAGCCAGGCGGCACGCAGCGCCCGTTCGGGTTTGCCCGCGCCGATGCAAGTGCCGACGATCGCGACCAGCGGCGCGCCGAGGCTGAACGCGAGCGGAATCAGCAGATACTCGAGCCGCGAGCCGATGCCGTAGCCGGCGATTGCCGCGGTGCCAAAACGGCCGACGATGCCGGTCGTCAACGCGATGGTCACGTTGGTCGTGACGGTAATCGCCGCCGCCACCAGGCCCACGCGCAGGATTTCATACAACAGGCTGCCGCGCAGTTGGGTGCCGCGCCAGGTGGGCCGCACGACGTTGCGGCCCGACCATACGGCATGGGCGAGAAACGGGATCGCACCCGCGTAATACAGCAGCACCGCGGCCGCGCCGCCGGCGACGCCCCAGCGTGGAAACGGGCCCCAGCCGAAAATCAGCAGCGGCGACAGCGGAATCACGAGCACTGCCCCGGCCGCGGTCACGATCGCCGGCAGCGCCATGTTGCCGGTGCCGCGCAGCACGCTCGCCAGCGCGTTGAAGATCCACAAGAGCACGATGCCGGCAAACAGCAGATTGGAATACGTCAGTGCTGCTTCGAGCACCGCGCCGCGGCCGCCCATCAGCGTATACAGCGCGCGGCCGCCGCCGATTACCGCCACGCTGAAACCTACGCCGAGCGCCGCGGCGATGACCAGCGCGTGGATGACCAGCGCGTTCGCATCCGCATCGCGCCGGGCGCCGATCGCGCGCGCGATTGCCGACGAGATGCCGCCGCCCATCGCGCCGGCCGACATCATCTGCATGAGCATGAGCGCCGGAAACACCAGCGCAACACCGGCGAGCGCGTCGGTGCCGAGCCGGCCGATCCAATAGACTTCGATCAGGCCGATCGACGATTGGACGAGCAGCAAAACCAGATTGGGCGCCGCGAGCTTGAGCAGCGTCGGCACGATCGGGCCTTCGAGCAGGCGCGTGGTGCGCGGATTCACTGCGGATTCGATACTCATGCGAGTTGCGGCCGGCCTTAAGACGAATCGCATATTACCGCGCCGGCAGGCACCGCAGCAGCGGCCGTCTTTGCGCTAACATGGCATCTCTCGATAAGGAGCAACCGTGGATTTGGAATTAAAAGGCAAAGTTGCGATTGTCGGCGGCGCCAGCAAAGGTTTGGGCCGCGCGTGCGCCGAAGTGCTCGCCGCGGAAGGCGCGCGCGTCGTTATGTGCAGCCGGACGCAAGCCGATCTCGAGCGCGCCGCGCAGGAGATACGCGAACAAACCGGCGCGGACGTCTACGCGTACGCGGGCGACCTCGAGCAGCACGCGACGATCCAGGCGCTGATCGCGGCCGCGGTCGAGCGTTTCGGGTGCATCGACATCCTCGTCAACAATTCCGGCGGGCCGCCGCTCGCCAAATCGTTCAGCGCGACCGAGGAGCAATGGGCAACCGCCGTGCAGCGCTCGCTGCTCTACTTCGCGCGCATGTCGCGTGAGGCGATTCCGCATCTGAAAAAGCAGCGCGGGGGCCGCATCGTCAATATTCTGGCGAGCACGGTGTACCAGCCGATTCCCAATCTCGCGCTGTCCGGCGCGACGCGCGCGGGCGTGGTGGCGTTCGCCAAAAGCCTCGCCGATGAAGTCGGCCGCGACGGCAT
>JBKJMN010000316.1:0-3404 GCA_046596405.1 Burkholderiales bacterium | reverse complement strand
TCTGCTTGCGGATGAAGTCGATGTCCTCCGGGGAGAAGCTCAAGATGGAATTCCTAAGGTGGTTAGCCGCGCACCGCCGCCTCAATCCTGGCGACGTCGATCTTCCGCATCTCCATCATCGCATCGAACGCGCGCTTGGCGGCAGCGGGGTCGGGATTGGTTATCGCCTGGGTCAGAGCGATAGGCGTGATTTGCCATGACAAACGCCATTTGTCCTGGCATCAGCCGCACTCGCTCTCTTTACCGCCGTTGCCGACGATCGCGTTCCAGTAACGATCGGTTTCGGCCTGGTCAGCGGTTGCAACCTGAAATGAGAATGCCCAGTTGTGCTTGACCGCAGGTCCCCCGTTGAGCCCGAGGCAGGGAATGCCCATCACGGTAAATATGACCGTCAGCACATCACCCTTTTTCCCGGACGGAAAGTCTCCCGGCGCCCGATACACCGCACCAACGGATGAATCGGGAAAGGTCTTGGCGTAAAACCGCGCCGCGTCCTCGGCGTCGCCATCGTACCAGAGGCAAATCGTGTTCTTTGCTGGATTAACCATGTCGCTATACCTCGTAATGGCCCATTCGTCGCCGGTTCTGCACCGGCGATAAACAGGGTCAGCGTAACTTTTCAGTCAGCCGACGAGTTGATTAGTCTCTTCGTTGAACCGTCCCATTGCTTCCATTGACTTCTCGACCGCCACCTGAATGGTTAGGGGGGCTCTGATCAGGTTTTCCCGCTAACCACCTCTTAACCCGCCGGCATCGTTGCCATCATTTCCCCGAGGCGAACTTCGTGTCCGGGCGCCCATGCAGGATTGAACTGAACTGTGTCCTTCGGGAATAACATCACCACCGTTGAGCCGAGCATGAAACGTCCCATCTCGTCGCCTTTTTTATAGACGAGCCGCTGTGCATCGTAATTCCATTCGCGGACTTCGCGTAACGACAGCGGATTAACGACACCTTTCCAGACCGTCGCCATGCTGCCGACGATCGTAGCTCCTACGAGCGCCAGCACGAATGGGCCCTGACTTGACTCGAAGACGCAGACAACGCGCTCGTTGCGTGCAAACAACTCGGGCACACCGCGTGCCGTGACGGGATTGACCGAAAACAAGGTGCCCGGCACGAAGATCATTCGCATCAGACGTCCATCGCAGGGCATGTGAACGCGGTGATAGTCCTTCGGGCTCAGATATAGGGTGGCGAAGCTGCCGTGCTGAAACTGCGCGGCCAGATCGCGGTCGCCGCCGACCAGCGCCACGGTCGAGTAGTCGTGATTCTTGGCCTGAATGATCCGGTCATCATCGATCCTGCCGAACTGGCTGACAGAGCCGTCGACCGGGCAGATGAACTCAGCCGCAGCAAGCGGACGTGCGCCCGGCCGCAACGCACGCGTGAAAAATTCGTTGAAGGTGGCATAACTTTCGATATCGGGATTGGCCGCCTCCGCCATGTTCACGCTGTAGTGTGCGACAAACCGTGTGATGATCCATGTCGTTAGCCACCCGAGCTTCGCATTCGCGACTTTGCCAGCGAAAGCGGTCAGCGCATTTTTGGGAAATATGTATTGGGGCAAAACGGCGAGGCGGTCGGACACGAGTGGCGGGCCTTTAGTAAATGAAGTGCGGATTATAACGATGCGCCCGCGATATGTTTTAAATGGGCAATGTCATTCCACCGTAATGCCCGCGGCTTTCACTCCCTTTGCGACACGTTTGGGGTCGGACCTGCGCAATGCATTGATTTGAAGCTATTCGGTCATTTGAATCAGGAAGAAAACGAGCTTAAAGCGGCATTTTCTGGCTTAAAGTTGACGCGCTAAGCTCTGCTCCCATAAAGGCACTCCCGCGGACACTGAGATCGACGGAACACTGAACGAACGGAATTTACGCTGGAACGAAGGTAGCTCCCACCCGGCTCCCACAGTTTTAAACTTAACATCACCCCCTTGTGGCCCCGGACATGTAGTTGAAAGACTACGTGAAGACGGCCTGTTATCTGATTTCGTCGATCGTTTGACAATGCCAAAATTGCACATCTCATACCAATTAAGGAGTACACGCCATGGGTATCATCTGGACCATCGTGATCGGTTTTTTCGCCGGCGTGATTGCCAAGTTTATTATGCCGGGAGATAACGAGCCCTCGGGATTCGTGCTGACAACTATCCTTGGCATCGTGGGCGCGCTCATTGCGAGCTTCCTTGGACACACGCTAGGTTGGTATCAGGCTGGTGAGGGTGCTGGACTCATAGGCGCCATCGTCGGCGCCATCGTGGTCTTGTTCGTGTGGGGACTTATCGCCAAACGGCCCGCATAAGCGATCCACAGAAACCCGGCGTTGGCAAAAGCACTTTGTTACTCCCCGGTGACCGAAACGCCACTTAACGATCGCCTCAGCCCTGTCCCTAATCCCGCATGCTGGTGTCAGACAAATTAATGCCGCCCGCGTGTTTCTACACCACACTTGAAGGAGAATGATATGTCACGCGGAATGCCATCAATGACTGCACTACTGGGACTTCTCGCTGTTGCGGGTTATCAGAACCGTGACAAGATCAAAGAAATGCTCGGTGGCCTGACGCACGCAAGCGCGGCGCCCGGCCCGGACGGTAAGGCCAATCAAGGCGGCGTTCTGGGCAATCTTGGCGGTCTCCTCGGCGGCGCCAGCGCGGGGAGCGTGCTGAGCGGCGGGCTTCGCGACCTGATCGAGCGGTTTAAACAGAACGGTCAGGGCACCGCAGCGGATTCCTGGGTGAAGACGGGTCCCAATCAACCCCTGGACTCGGAACAGTTGCAGCAAGCGATTGGCCCTGAAGTGCTGAACACGCTAACGCAGCAAACCGGGCTCACGCGAGAAGAGTTGCTGACGAGGTTGACGCGGGAACTGCCTGCAGCCGTGGACAAGTTTACGCCTGACGGCCGTCTGCCTAACGAAGCAGAGGCAGCGCGGCTGATTTGATCCGCGACCACGCTCGCGTTTATTGCGCGAAATCTTCCGGCCCGAAAATCTGCCGGATTTCAATGGTGTCGCCCTCGTTCGCCGGGCAGCGCTGCGCCCACTTGACCACGTCTTCTTGGGACGGCGCTTCCACTAGCCAGTAACCGCCCAACACTTCTTTGGATTCGATGAACGGCCCGTCGGTGACCGTGGGCTTGCGGTTGGCGAACGATACCCGTGCGCCCTTGGCTTGGGGATGCAAGCCGTTCAACGATTCAATCTTGAGCGCTTTGCCCATTTCTTTGTTAAACCGTCCCATCGCTTCCATGTCCTTCAATTCTGGCTTGAAATCGGGCGCCGGTTTTTTGCCACCTTGGTAAACAGCGGGAATCATCAGCATCATGAATTTCATGGTTTCTCCTTTTCGGTTGTGGTACCTGTAGTCGATTCAGGCGGGCCCGAATCGACAA
>JBKJMN010000431.1:0-4185 GCA_046596405.1 Burkholderiales bacterium | reverse complement strand
GATCGCGGTTCGGTCCGACGATGATGAAATCGTTGAACATGACGTCCCTGCGCACCGCGCCGAATCCCGCCGCCATAAATTTTTCCTCGAGCGCGCGCGCGTGCACGAGCACCACGTCTGCATCGCCGTTCTCGCCGAGTTTCAATGCCGCGCCGGTGCCAACTGCCACCACCCGCACCTTGCCGCCGTATTTCGCCTCGAACACGGGCAATATCGCCTTGAGCAAACCCGAATTCTCCGTGCTCGTCGTGGTCGCCAGTCGAATGTCCTGCGCTGCGAGCGCACGCGCGCCGCAGCACAGCATCGAGCAGCACAACATCCATCCAACCGCTGCGCGCACTACCCCCGCCTGCCCTGTCCTAATATTTTCCACGCGTTCCCCGGCCCGCCTTGCAGCTAAATCCCCGCGCATGATAACCCTGAACGGGGGTCGCACCAAACGGGCCACCGCGCTATGTGACGCGGGATTCCGGTAAAATTCGCGGCTCCCGCCCAATTTTGAAAAGCTGCCATGAATACGCCTGACAACTCGATTCGCGCCGCGAGCTGCGCCGACGATTACGATCCGAACTCGATGCCGGTCGCAAAGGCGCGCGAGTTCATCGCACGGTTTCTGACGCCGGTCGCCGTCGTCGAGCATTTGCATATCCGCGCGGCGGCCGGCCGCGTGCTCGCGGCGGACATCGTGTCCCCGCTCGACGTGCCATCGCACGACAATTCCGCGATGGATGGCTATGCGGTGCGCTTGGCCGATCTCAAAGCCGACGGTGACGTGACTTTGAAAGTTGCCGGCATTGCGTTCGCGGGCGTGCCGTTCGAAGGCGGGATCAAGCCCGGCGCCTGCGTGCGGATCATGACGGGCGCCGTCGTGCCCACTGGTGCGGACACCATCGTCATGCAGGAGCACGTCAAAGCGCACGGCGATGCTGTCACAATCGGCGGCGGCCATCGGCTCAATCAAAACCTGCGGCGCGCGGGTGAAGACCTCAAGACCGGACAAGTTGCTTTGAAGCGCGGCGTGGTACTGCGGCCGGCTGAAATAGGCCTCATCGCGTCGCTCGGCATCGGCGAGATCGCCGTCTACCGCAAGCTGCGGGTCGCGTTCTTTTCGACCGGCGACGAGCTGCGCTCGATCGGCACGCCGCTCGGCCCCGGCCAGATCTACGACAGCAACCGTTACACGATCCATGGCATGCTCGCGCGGCTGGGCTGCGAGGTCATCGACATGGGCGTCGTGCGCGACGACCCCAAGCTGCTCGAACAGGCGTTCACCGAAGCGGCGCGCTGTGCCGACGTCGTGATCACCAGCGGCGGGGTGTCCGTCGGCGAGGCTGACTTCGTCAAGGAACTCCTGGAGCGCATGGGCGAAGTCGTATTCTGGAAAATCGCGATGAAGCCGGGCCGTCCTCTCGCCTACGGCCGCATCGGCGGCGCGCACTTTTTCGGCCTGCCCGGCAATCCGGTTTCGGTGATGGTGACGTTTTACCAGTTCGTGCGCGACGCGCTGCTGAAGCTCGAAGGCCGCGATCCGCTGCCGCCGCTGCCGACATTCAAGGTGCCGTGCACGAGCGCGCTCAAGAAGGCGCCGGGCCGCACCGAGTTTCAGCGCGGCGTATTAACCCAGGACGCCGGCGGCGCGTGGAGCGTGCGCGTCACCGGTGAGCAGGGCTCGGGCATCCTGCGCTCCATGACCGAAGCGAATTGCTTCATCATCCTGCCGACCGCGCAAGGCAATGTCGCCGCCGGCACGCTCGTCGATGTGCAGGTCATGGACGGGCTCGTTTAACCGGTTCTTGCCCGCGTCACGTATAAACCGCTTCCCTTCACCCGAGATCACCGCATGCCGTCATATCCCGAATTCGCCGGACGCGTTATTGTCATCACCGGCGCCGCCCAGGGCATCGGCGCTGTCACGGCGCGCGCCTTTGCGCGAGAGCACGCCCGCGTTGCCTTGCTGGATATCGATGACGCCGGTGCGCGGGCCGTCGCCACTGAAATCGGCGGCGCCCACGCGCTCGCTGTGCCAGTCGATGTCACGGACGAGAAATCGGTGGCAGCCGCCGTCGCCCGGGTGATCGCGGAATACGGCGGGATCGACGTGCTCGTCAACTGCGCCGGTGGTTACGGCCGGCTGGCGACGGTGGAAGACATGCCGCTCGACGAATGGGACAAGACGATAGCGCTCAACCTGCGCAGCGTGTTCCTGATGTCGCGCGCCGTCATCCCGCATTTGAAGAAATCGATGGCCGGCCGCATCATCAGCGTGGCATCGATTTCGGGCCGCACGGTGACGGCAGCCTCTTCGCCCGCGTACGGCGCGGCCAAAGCCGCCGTCATCCAGCTCACGCGCTTTCTCGCGCAGCAGTTAGGACCCGACGGCATCACCGCCAATGCGATTGCCCCGATCACGACGCTGACGCCGCGCGTCAAAGCGTTGCGCACTGACGAGGAGATTGCACGCATCGCGGCGCAGGTGCCGTTGCGCCGGCTGGCCGTCTCCGAAGACCATTCGAACGCGATGCTGTTTCTCGCCTCCGACGCCGCCTCGTATATCAACGGCGTGGTGCTCGACGTCAACGGCGGCCGCGTGATGATGTGAGGCGGAAGGCATGTCATTGACCCGCAAAGTCTGCCGACGCCGTGGCCGCTAGCCAGTCGCGCTGGCGCGGCCGGCAGTTGCATTACCAGCCGGTCGCGAGCCATGTGCATCCGTTTCTCGTCGACCTGTGGGACGCGGTGCGCGACGAAACCGGCGGCCGCGTCGATATCAGCGTGCACGCGGACAATGCCGGGCTCAAGGCGACGCACGCGCAGATCATCGACCAGGTCAAAAACGGCGAGCTCGAGTTTTACGCGGTGATGGGCAGCCTGCTCGGGCCGCTCGCGCCGCTCTTCGAAATCCAGGGCCTGCCGTTCGCATTCACGCGCGAAGCGCAGGTCTATGCGCTCATGGACGGCGCGCTCGGCGCTTATCTGCGCGACGACCTCGCAGCTCGCGGCGTGTATGCAGTGCCGTATGGCCTGCTGGAAAATGGTTTTCGCCACATCTCGACGATCGACCGGCCGCTCCACGACGTCGACGATCTGGCAGGCCTGCGCATCCGCGTGCCCGAGGGCCGCATTTTCGACGACACGTTCAAGAGCCTTGGCGCCATCCCGTCGCCGGTCTTCGTCCTCGACCTGCACCGCGCACTGGCGGAGCGGCGCGTCGACGCGCAGGAAAATCCACTAGCGATCACCGAGTCGCTGAAGCTCGACGAGGTCACGCGCCATATCGCGCTCACCTCGCACATGTGGTCGGGTTTCAATATGATTGCGAATCCGCAGTTCTGGCACCGGCTCGGCGCCGACCTGCAGACGATCGTTGTGCGCAACGTCAGGACGCACGTGGCACGTCAGCGCGCCCACACGGTCGCGCTCAACCGGGGCCTCGAACTCACGCTCGCGCAACGCGGCATCCGGTTTACGCGGCCGGATATTGCTCCATTCCGCGCGCGGCTGGCCGCCGGGTTTTACGCGCGCTGGAAAGCGGAGTTCGGGAACCAAGCCTGGGCATTGCTCGAAGCCGGCGTGGGCCCCCTGGCGTGACCTCGCACGCCCCTGCAACCCGGCGCCTGGAGGTGCGGTATCATCGCGCGCTATTCCTTGACCTCCCGGGCGCGCAGAGAAGCGCGGCGACATGCTGGCGATAACACAACTGGAATGCGTGCGCGGCGAGCGCCGGCTATTCGCCAATCTCAGCGTCGAGGCTGGCCCACAGACGCTGCTCGAAGTGCGCGGGCCCAACGGCAGCGGCAAGACGAGCCTGCTGCGCAACCTGTGCGGCCTGCTGCCGCCTGCCGCCGGCTCCATCCGCTGGCGCGGTCGCGATATCCGCACGGGCGGCGACGACTATCGCGCCGAGCTCGCCTATGTGGGTCATCTGCACGGCGTCAAGGACGAACTCACCGCTGCGGAAAATCTGCGCTTCTCGGCACTGGCCGCCGGACTTCCAGCCGCCGCACCCGCGCTCGACGCCGCGCTGGATAAGCTCGGGCTCGGCGACTACCGTGATCTGCCATGCAAAGTTTTGTCGCAGGGGCAGCGCCGGCGCGTCGCGCTGGCGCGGCTCGCTCTGAGCGCGACCCGCGCGTTGTGGATACTCGATGAGCCGTTCACCGCGCTCGATGCGGCGGCGCTCGTGGT
>JBKJMN010000233.1:0-40799 GCA_046596405.1 Burkholderiales bacterium | reverse complement strand
GCGCCGTCGGAATCGTAATCGGCGACGATCAGCAGTTTTTGCTTCGCGGCAATCGCGTCGGCGAGCAGTTGCGCCATGCGCTCGACATTATGCAATCCCGCGAGCGGGGAGAGCCCGGCCACTTCAGCGGCGAGTTGCAGCGGTGAGGTAATGCCGCGCGCCGCGTAGATCTGCGCCAGCAACGGATGCACGCCGGCGGCGGCGAGCGCCGCGGCCGGGACCGCCGGCGCCGTGCGGCGGGCGAGATTGAGCACGGATACGCTCATGCCGCGTGCGCGTACGTCGCGAGCGGCTGCGCGCGGCGCCAGAAGCGCCGCAGGTTCGCGCGTGTTACGCGCGCCTCGAGCACACTTTCGCGGTTGCACGCGACGATCGCGATCTCATCGACCGCTTTACGGCGCAGCGCGTTTGCCAGCGGCTGCAACCATTGCGCGTCAGCGACGGCGAGCCGCTCGCGCCACGCCGCAACGTCGCCTTCGCGCAACGCTTCCGCGGGCGCATCGATAACGACCAGATGATGTCCGGCGCGCGCGGCACTCAGCCATTCGCCGCCGGTGGCGGGTAAGTCATTGGGGGCAGGCCCGGTGGCCAGCGCCAGCGCGCGCACCATGGCGCCGCCTCCCCACGTCGCCGTATAGGGAGAGGGAGAGGGAAGGGCGCCGAGGGCGGGCCGCGCGCCGCCGCCCCACAACCAGATGCTGTTGGCGGCTGCGGCGCCGCGGGCTTCACGCGCTGCATTGACCGGATGCGTATGCAGGAGCATTTGCGCCTCATTCATGATGCGGTGCCACGCCAGCGCATCCGTACCCCGGGGCAAATGATGTTTAATGCTGCGGTTAAGCGCCTGCGCGAGCGGGGTAGTCGCCAAGTCCGGCGCGCGTTCCGTACGCAAGTACCACCGCGCCGGCGTCGGGGCGCAAAATTCGATGTTGTCGATCTTGAAATGCTGGTTGAGCGCCAGCGTCAGTTCGGCGGCTTCGACAGCCGTGTAGTCCTTGATACGCGCGGCAACGATCAGCCGGTTGCGGTCAACGCGCAACTGGATCGGTTCCGCGCACAGCCAATACGAGCGAGCGGGGTCGCCGCCATCGGCTTGCAGCATCAGTGCCGCGAGCGGCAGATCATTTTCGCGTGCCACGCCGAAGCGTTCGCATAACCAGTCTTCATACGCCAGCGGGGGCAGGCGCGCCGTGACGCCGCGCGCGAGCAGAATTGCAAGCATCGGCACACGCAGACCTGCGCAGGGCTCGGCGCCGAGTTCGGCAGGGGGCAGCAGGTCGGGAATCAGCAGGGTGCAATGCATGGGCGCAGCCGGGTGGCGCAGCGAGTGTAGCATTCGCGCCCTGACGGCGAAGTGCGATAGCGACCGCGATGTGGCAAACTTGCGCCCCCGACCGCGGATCTAAGAGTGCCTAACACAATGAAACACGTGTGCGTTGCAGCCAGAATTGGTGAGGGCAAGGCGCCCGGTGAAGGCAATGGTTATTCCATTGCCAAGACGAGCAACGCGGCCATCGCCGATTCTGGCTGCAACCCTTCGGGCTGGCACGAGTTTTGGCGCATGGCGTTGTCGAAAGGTCCCTTGCTTAGAATGGCTAAGCCGCGGACCTTTCTTCTAGCCCTGAGCCAAAATCGTGACAGCGCATCGCGCGTTTCATGGTATTAGGCACTCTAAGGATGCGAGCGCATAACATGGCTGTAACCCCGACCACCGGCATCATCGCCGACATCCGTGCCGGCAAAATGGTGATCCTCGTCGACGAGGAGGATCGCGAGAACGAAGGCGATCTCGTGCTCGCGGCGGATTTCGTCACGCCGGAGGCGATCAATTTCATGGCGCGCTACGGCCGCGGGCTCATCTGTTTGACGCTTACCGAGCAGAAGTGCCGCAGCCTCAATCTGGCGCCCATGGTCAGCACCAATAATTCGCCGCTCGGCACCAACTTCACGGTATCGATCGAAGCCGCGGAGGGCGTGACGACCGGCATCTCCGCCGCGGATCGCGCCCGTACGGTGCAGGCAGCAGTGCGGCCCGACGCGGGGCCGGCGGATATCGTCCAGCCCGGCCATATTTTTCCGCTGATGGCGCAAAACGGCGGCGTGCTGGTGCGTGCGGGGCACACCGAAGCGGGCTGCGATCTCGCCGCGCTCGCCGGCGCCTCGCCGGCAACGGTGATTTGCGAAATCCTCAAAGACAACGGCGAGATGGCGCGCCTGCCCGACCTGATCGAATTCGGGCGCGCGCATAATCTGAAAATCGGCACCATCACCGACTTGATCCATTACCGCAGCCGCACCGAGTCGCTGGTCAGCCGCGTGTCGGAGCGCGACATCGAAACCGTGCACGGCAGGTTCCGGCTGATCGTTTACAGCGACAAGATCGGCCAGGCGACGCATCTCGCGCTGGTGAAAGGCGAGATCAAGCCGGACAGCGAAGCGCTGGTGCGCGTGCACGAGCCGCTGTCGGTCATCGATCTGCTCGACGTCAAGAGCGCGAGCCACTCATGGAATTTCAACCAGGCACTCGCTGCGGTAAGCCGCGCCGAATGCGGGGTGATCGTGCTGCTGCATCGTCCCGAATCCGCTGCCGATCTGGTGGCGCGCGCGTTGCCGGGCGCGATCGCGGGCACGCAGAAAAATGCGTTGCGCAATTACGGCATAGGCGCGCAGATTTTGCGCGATCTGAAGGTCACGAAAATGCGTTTGCTCGCGAAGCAACGTAGAATGCCGAGCATGGCGGGATTCAATTTGCAGGTGACAGGGTATCTGCAGCCGGAAGACCTGGCGAAATAAGGCGCGCGCATGAATACCTATGATGCAATGGACGAAATAGAGGCCGGCACCGAAGGCGGGGGCCTGCGCGTCGGCATCGTGGTCGCGCGTTTCAACGCCGGCATTGGCGATGGGCTGCTTGCAAGCTGCACGGCCGAGCTCACGAAACTCGGTGTGGCGGCCGACGACGTGACCATCGTGAGCGTGCCCGGCGCGCTCGAGGCGCCGCTCATATTGCAGCAAATGGCGGTTTCCGATGCGTACGATGCGCTGATCGCCCTGGGTGCTGTCATTCGCGGCGAGACTTATCACTTTGAGATCGTGTCCAACGAGTCGGCGCGCGGCATCATGGCAGTGCAGCTCGACACCGGCATCCCGATCGCCAACGGCATACTCACGACCGAGAACGACGACCAGGCGATCGCGCGCATGGCCCAAAAAGGCGCCGACTGTGCGGCGGTCGCGGTCGAAATGGCCAACCTGCTGCGCGAGCTCGAAACCAAATGACGACTGTTCCGGCGCCGACGGTACGCAAGACGAGCCGCCGGCGCTCGCGCGAATTCGCGATGCAGGGTCTGTATCAGTGGCAGCTCGCGGGCACCGACGCGGCGACGATCGAGACCCAAATGGCGAAGGCCAAGGGCTTCGACAAGACCGACCGGCCTTATTTCTCCTCGCTGCTCGCGGGTACGATACGCGAGGCCGGGCAGCTCGAAGCCTCGCTGCAGCCGTATCTGGACCGCAAGTGCGCCGAATTAAGCCCGATCGAGCGCGCGATCCTGTTCATCGCGGCATATGAATTCGAAAACCAGGCCGATATCCCGTACCGCGTCGTGATCAATGAAGCGGTCGAGCTCGCCAAGAGTTACGGCGGCACCGACGGCTTCAAGTACGTGAACGGCGTGCTCGACAAGCTGGCGGCCGACAAGCGCCCGCTGGAGATAGTCCGCAGGTAATCGTTCGCACGGAGTGGACATGGACGACAAACTCAAACGCAAGATCATGCTTTTCTACGCAGGCGGCATCATCAACGCGCTGCTCGGCCTTTATGTGCTGATCGAGGGCCTGTCGTTTTTGCCGGCCGACACCGCCCGTACGCTCGCGATCATATTTTTCGTGTTTGCGGCGGTCGACTTCTACCTGCCGTATACGTTGAAGCAAAGGTGGCTCGCGAACAATGCCGGCAAGCAGGCGCAAGGTAGCGACCCGGTCCAGCGCGGTTAGAGCGGCGGGCGCGTGGCCACGTCCGAATTCGAGCTGATCCGGCGTTATTTCACGCACCGCGCGCGCCACGCGCTGCTCGGCGTCGGCGACGATGCCGCGCTGGTCAAAGTGCGGCGCGGTTACGATCTCGCGATATCGGCCGACATGCTGGTGGCCGGGCGGCATTTTTTTCCCCACGCGGATCCGCGGCAACTCGGCCACAAAGCGCTCGCGGTCAATCTATCCGACATGGCGGCGATGGGGGCCAGGCCGCGCTGGGCGACATTGGCGCTCGCGCTGCCCGCGGCCGATGCGCGCTGGGTGAGGGAATTCTCACGCGGCTTCATGGCGCTCGCGCGGCGGTTCGACGTCGACTTGATCGGCGGCGACACCACGCGCGGGCCGCTCAATATCTGCGTGCAAATCATGGGCGAAGTGCCGCACGGCAAGGCGCTGCGCCGCGATCGCGCGCGCAGCGGCGACGACATCTGGGTGTCGGGCACCCTCGGCGACGCGGCGCTCGCGTTGGCGGCGCTCAAGCGGCGCATCCAGCTCAAGCCGGCCGAACTTGCGCAGTGCGCCGTGCGCCTGCACCGGCCCACGCCGCGCGTGGTCCTCGGCCGGGCGTTATGCGGCGTGGCGCACAGCGCGATCGATATTTCGGACGGCCTGCTCGCCGATCTGGGCCACCTCCTGGAGCGTTCGGCGCTCGGCGCCGAAATCGAACTCGCCGCGCTGCCGGCCTCTGCGGTGCTCGCGCGCTATCTCGATCGCGTACCCGCGTGCAGCGCTTTGCTCGCCGGCGGCGATGACTACGAGTTGTGCTTTACCGCGCCGCGCGCGGCGCGCGCGCGCATCGTCCGGATCGCGCTCGGGGCGAAGGTAAAGGCGACCCGCATAGGCAGCGTCCGTGCGCATCGCCGCGGCATGCCGCGCCTCATCGTCCGCTCGCCCGACGGCGCGGCATTGCGCGTGGTGCGCGGAGGCTACGATCATTTCGCCTGACGGCGCGGCGCCGCCGTCGTGGCGCTTTGTGTGGCGTCACCCGGCGCACGTAATCGCGCTGGGGGCCGGCGCTGGCCTCGTGCCGATAGCGCCGGGGACCGCCGGCACTTTGCTGGCATTTCCGCTTTACTGGCTACTCGCCGCGTGCGCGACGACTGCGATTGCGTTGGCACTAATCGTACTCGCCTTCGCGCTCGGCGTCTGGGCCTGCGGTGTGACCGGCCGCGCGTTGGGCGCCGCCGATCATGGCTCGATGGTATGGGATGAGACTGTCGCGTTTGCGCTGGTGCTCGTTTTTACGCCTGCCGGCTGGCCTTGGCAGCTTGGCGCATTCCTGCTGTTCCGATTCTTCGATATCGTCAAGCCGCCGCCGATTCGCTATTTCGACCGCAAGCTCAAAAGCGGCTTCGGCGTGATGTTCGACGACATACTGGCGGCGTTCTTCACGCTGCTGGTGCTGGCGCTGATATCCAACTTGACGGGTGGCTAAAGCCATGACAAACACGCAACTTTATGAACTCGCAGCGCAAGTCGGCGCCGCGCTGAAGGCGCGCGGTCTCGCGCTCGCCACCGCTGAGTCATGCACCGGCGGCTGGATCGGCGAAGCCCTCACCGCCGTGCCCGGCAGTTCCGACTGGTATGAGCGCGGCTTCATCACGTATACCAACGTCGCGAAACGCGAGATGCTCGCTGTGCCGGCGGACACGCTCGAAAAATTCGGCGCCGTTTCACTGGAGACCGTCAAAGCGATGGTGACCGGTGCGCTCGCCCATAGCCATGCCCAGGTGGCGGTGGCGGTCAGCGGCATCGCCGGACCGTCCGGCGGCACGCCCGCCAAGCCGGTTGGCACGGTATGCATCGCCTGGGGCCTGCGCACGGGCGCACCGCTCGCTGACTGCTTGCTTTTCGCGGGCGATCGCGAAGCGGTGCGCTTGCAGTCGGTCGAACGCGCACTCGCCGGCGTGCTGACACTGGTTACGCGCGAGGTAGCACTAAAGTCATAGTCGTCATCCCGCGCCCGCGCGCGACGTTATCAGAGGCGTGGGCGCAGCCGATTCGCAGAAGGATTTCCGGCGGCGACATCCCCACGGGCGGCTGCGGCCGGCATGCATCGCGGTCCGGAACCGGTGTCAGAGTATGCGATAATTCGGCAGGCTCAAATGGGATAAATCATGGACGAAAACAAGTCAAAAGCACTCGCAGCAGCACTCTCGCAAATCGAAAAACAGTTCGGCAAGGGTTCCATCATGCGACTCGGCGACGCCGATGTTGCGAAGGATATCCAGGTGGTTTCGACCGGGTCGCTCGGGCTTGATATCGCGCTGGGTGTGGGCGGTTTGCCGCGTGGCCGTGTGATTGAAATCTACGGTCCGGAATCGTCAGGCAAAACGACACTCACGCTGTCGGTGATCGCGCAGATGCAGAAGCTTGGCGGCACCGCGGCCTTTATCGACGCGGAACACGCTCTCGACCCGCAGTACGCGCAGAAACTAGGCGTCAACGTCCAGGAGCTGTTGATATCGCAGCCCGACAACGGCGAGCAGGCGCTCGAAATCGTCGACATGCTGGTGCGTTCAGGCTCAGTCGACATTGTCGTCGTCGACTCGGTGGCGGCGCTCACGCCGAAGGCCGAAATCGAAGGCGAGATGGGGCAGCCGCAGATGGGTTTGCATGCGCGGCTGATGTCGCAGGCGCTGCGCAAGCTGACCGGTAACATCAGCCGTTCGAATACGATGGTGATATTCATCAACCAGATCCGCATGAAGATCGGCGTCATGTTCGGCAATCCGGAAACCACCACTGGCGGCAATGCGCTCAAGTTCTATGCCTCGGTGCGTATCGACATCCGCCGCACCGGCGCGATCAAGAAGGGCGACGAAGTGATCGGCTCGGAAACGCGCGCCAAGGTCGTCAAGAACAAGGTTGCACCGCCATTCAAACTGGCCAATTTCGACATCCTGTATGGCGAAGGCATTTCGCGCGAGGGCGAGATCATCGAGCTCGGCGTCGAGCATAAATTTATCGACAAGTCCGGTGCGTGGTACAGCTATGGCAAGGAACGCATCGGCCAGGGCAAGGACAACACGCGCGAATACCTGCACGATCATCCTGAAATGGCGCAGGAAATCGAAGGCAAAATCCGCGTTGCCATCGGCGTCGGCGGTGGCGCGAGTGCTGCCGGTAGTGCCAGTGGAGCCAAGAAAGCTGCCGTCGAAGCAGAAGAGTAGTGCCGGCCGCAGTCTGCGCGCGCAGGCGCTGACGCTGCTGGCGCGGCGCGAGTACTCGCGACACGAGCTGGCGCTCCGCCTCGCGCGGTACACCGAGAATGCGGACGAAATCCCGCCGCTGCTCGATGATTTAGAACAGCGCGGCTGGTTGTCCGAAGCGCGTGTGGTTGAGCAGGTGCTGGCCTCGCGCCGGCGCCGCTTCGGCAGCCGGAAAATCACGCAGGAGTTGCAGCAGAAAGGCCTCTCCGACGAGGCCATCGCGAGGGCGCGCGAAACACTGAAGGCGAGTGAGCTCGATACCGCGCGTGAAATCTGGCGCCGGAAATTCCCTGTGCCGCCTGCGAATGCGGGCGAACGCGCGCGACACATGCGGTTCTTGCAGGGGCGCGGTTTCAGCGTGGATGTCATTCGCAAGGTTGTCAGCGGCAAGCGCGACGACGGCGACGAATAACCCGGGAGTGCCCGCCGGCGACGGGAGTTTCGTTTAAAATCGCTGTTTTCCGTATCCCGGTGCAGCCATGAACAGCAGTGAAATCCGCCAGCAGTTTCTCGATTACTTCAAATCCAAAGGGCATGCGGTCGTACCGTCGAGTCCGCTCGTGCCGGGCAACGACCCGACCCTGCTGTTCACCAATTCGGGCATGGTGCAATTCAAGGACGTCTTCCTCGGCCAGGAACAGCGTCCGTACAAGCGGGCGACGACCTCCCAGCGCTGCGTGCGCGCCGGCGGCAAGCACAACGACCTCGAAAACGTCGGCTACACGGCGCGCCACCATACGTTTTTCGAGATGCTCGGCAATTTTTCGTTCGGCGATTATTTCAAGCGCGACGCCATTCATTTTGCGTGGGAGCTGCTGACCGCGGTTTACAAGCTGCCCAAAGAGAAGCTGTGGGTCACGGTGTACGAGACTGACGACGAGGCATACGACTTGTGGGCCAACGACATCGGCGTGCCGCGCGAGCGCATTACGCGCATCGGTGACAAGCCGGGGGGCGGCTCGGACAACTTCTGGCAGATGGGCGAGACCGGGCCGTGCGGGCCGTGCAGCGAGATTTTCTACGATCACGGGCCGGAGATTGCGGGCGGCCCGCCGGGCACGCCGGAGGCCGACGGCGACCGTTACATCGAAATCTGGAACCTCGTGTTCATGCAGTTCAATCGCGACGATAAGGGCAAGCTGCATCCGCTGCCGAAACCATCCGTCGACACCGGCATGGGGCTGGAGCGCATCGCCGCCGTGCTGCAGCACGTCCATTCGAATTATGAAATCGATCTCTTCCAGGATCTGATCAAGGCGGCCGCGCGCGAGACGCATTGCAAGGACCTCAAGAACAATTCGCTCAACGTCATCGCCGACCACATCCGCGCATGCGCGTTCCTGATCGTTGACGGCGTGATACCCGGCAACGAGGGCCGCGGTTACGTGCTGCGCCGGATCGTGCGCCGCGCGATCCGCCACGGCTACAAGCTGGGCCAGAAACAAGCGTTCTTTTTCAAGCTCGTGACCGACCTCGTCAGGGCGATGGGCGACGCATATCCCGAGCTCGTCAGCGCGGCCGAACGCGTGGCGCAGGTGTTGAAGCAGGAAGAAGAGCGCTTTGCCGAAACGCTGGAAAACGGCATGGCCGTGCTCGAAAGCGCGCTGCAGTCGGAAGACAAGATGCTCGACGGCGACACGGTGTTTCGCCTCTACGACACGTTCGGGTTCCCGCTCGACCTGACTGCCGATATCGCGCGCGAGCGCAACATCACCGTCGATTTCGCGGGCTTCGAGGCGGCGATGGGCATGCAGCGCGAACGCGCGCGCGCCGCGTCGAAATTCGGCACGCAGAGCGCGGTCGAATACCGCGGCCAGAAAACCGAGTTCCACGGTTACGACACACTGACTCTCGGCGGCAAAGTCGTCGCCATTTACAAGGGTGGCGCTGCGGTACCGGCGATCGAAGCCGGCGATGCGGCAGTCGTCGTGCTCGACCGGACGCCGTTCTATGCGGAAGCGGGCGGTCAGGTCGGCGATCGCGGCCAGCTCGTGTCGAGCCGCGGCACGTTTCACGTCAACGATACGCTGAAGATCCAGGCGGAAGTGTTCGGCCATCACGGCGTGCTGCATACGGGCAGCCTGGCGGTCGGCGACGCGGTCGATGCGCAGGTGGACACGGCGGCGCGTTCGCGTGCCGCCTACAATCACTCGGCGACGCATCTGATGCACGCTGCACTGCGCAAGGTGCTGGGGCCGCACGTGCAGCAAAAGGGCTCGCTCGTCGATGCGGACAGGACGCGGTTCGATTATTCGCACAATGAGCCGCTGACGCCGCCGCAGATTCGCGAAATCGAGCAGCTCGTCAACCAGGAGATCCGCCGCAATGCCCCGGTGGAGGCTCGCATCATGAAATACGACGATGCGATCAAGACCGGCGCGATGGCGCTGTTCGGCGAGAAATACGGCGACGAAGTGCGTGTGCTGACGATGGGGGATTTCTCGACCGAGCTGTGCGGCGGCACGCACGTCGCGCGCACGGGCGACATCGGCTTCTTCAAGGTCCTGTCGGAGTCGGGCATCGCGGCCGGCGTGCGGCGCATCGAAGCGGTGACTGCGGAAGGCGCGCTCGCGTGGGTGCAGCAGCAGGAAGCGAGCCTGCAGCAGGCCGCTGGCGCCTTGAAGGCGCCGGTGCCGGAAGTCACCCAGAAAATCAACCAGATCGTCGACAACGTGAAAAGTCTCGAGAAGGAGCTCGCGCGTCTGAAGTCGAAGCTTGCCTCTTCGCAGGGTGACGATATCGCCGCGCAGGCCGTCGATGTCAAAGGCGCGAAAGTGCTGGCGGCCACGCTGGACGGCGCCGACTCGAAGGCGCTGCGCGAAGCGATGGACAAGCTGAAAGACAAACTCAAGTCCTGCGCGGTGGTGCTGGCGGCGGTGGACGGCGGAAAAGTTACCCTGATCGCAGGCGTCAGTGCGGACCTAACTGCGAAGGTCAAAGCGGGAGAGCTCGTCAACTTTGTCGCGCAGCAAGTCGGCGGCAAAGGCGGTGGACGGGCGGATATGGCGCAAGCCGGCGGCACGGACCCGGCCGGGCTGCCGCAGGCGCTGGCGTCCGTGCGCGCCTGGGTCGAGCAGAAACTCTGATGTTCAGGCCCGGGATTACACCGGAGGTCATGAACGAGCGCGGCGTCGGCTTTCTGCCGCGTCTGCTCGGTGTCGAGATCGTAAAAATCTCGCCTGAGGTGCTGGTCGGACGCCTGCCGGTACGCGCCGATCTGCTGGCGCCGAACGGTTATCTGCACGCAGCTTCGGTGATCGCGCTCGCCGATACGGTGGCGGGTTACGGCACGATCGCGAATCTGCCCGACGGGGCGGCAACCTTCACGACCATCGAATTGAAATCGAACTTTCTGGGGACGGCGCGCGACGGCGTCATCGAGTGCACGGCGACGCCGGCGCATCTCGGACGCATGACCCAGGTTTGGGACGCAGTCGTTACGGCGGAGCAGCGCAGGATCGCGCTCTTCCGCTGCACGCAAATGATTCTGTACGACAAGCCGTAGCTAAAAGGGCAGTGCGGCGTCCGGCTTGGCGGCGAGCAGCACGCGCCTGAAATCGTCCTGGATGCGCTTCAACGCGGCGGCGTTGTCGGCTTCAAAGCGCAGCACGATCACCGGCGTGGTGTTCGAGGAGCGGGCGAGGCCGAAGCCGTCCGGGTATTCCACGCGCAGGCCGTCGATCTTGATCACCTCCTGCGCACCGGTGAAGCGTGCAGTCTTCTGCAGTTCGGCGATCAGCGCATAGTTTTCACCTTCGTTGAGCTTGATCTGCAGCTCGGGCGTGCTGATGGCGTCGGGCAGCGCATTGAGCACCGCGCCCGGATCGGCGGCGCGGCTCAGAATTTCGAGCAGGCGGGCCCCCGCGTACAGCCCGTCATCGAAGCCGTACCAGCGCTCCTTGAAGAATATGTGCCCGCTCATTTCGCCGGCCAGCAGCGCGCCGGTCTCCTTCAGTTTGGCCTTGATGAACGAGTGCCCCGTCTTCCAGAGGAGCGCCTTGCCGCCGTGGCTCTCTATCCACGGCTTCAAGTTGCGCGTCGATTTGACGTCGTAGATCACCGTCGCACCCGGATTGCGCGCCAGCATGTCGGCGGCAAACAGCATGAGCTGGCGGTCGGAATAAATAATGTTGCCGCTTTTAGTGACCACGCCGAGCCGGTCGCCGTCGCCGTCGAACGCGAGCCCGATCTCGGCGTCGGAGTTGCGCAACACCGCGATCAGGTCCTGGAGATTCGCGGGCACCGACGGGTCGGGGTGATGGTTGGGGAAGTTGCCGTCTACCTCGCAAAACAATTCGGTCACCGTGCAGCCGAGCGCGCGGTAAAGCGCGGGGGCGGTCGCGCCGGCCACGCCGTTGCCGCAGTCGACGGCGATCTTCAGCGGCCGCGCGAGTTTGATGTCGCCCGTGATGCGCGCGAGATATTGCTGCGCGATATCGTCGCGGCGATAGCCGCCCGCGCCGGTCGCGAGCCGGCCGCTTTCGATGCGGGTGCGCAATGCCTGGATCGCTGCGCCCGCCAGGGTTTCCCCGGCCAGCACGATCTTGAGCCCGTTGTAATCCGGCGGATTGTGCGAGCCGGTCAGCATCACGCCGGACTGCGTGTTGAAGTGATGCGCGGCGAAGTACAGCATGGGTGTCGCCACCTGCCCGACGTCGATCACCGCGACCCCGGATGCGCGCAGACCTGCGGCGAGCGCGGCCGACAATTCCGGTCCGGACAGCCGGCCGTCGCGGCCGATGACGATTTCACGTCCGCCGCGGTCGATGAGCTCGCTGCCGATGGCGCGGCCGATCGTCGCGACGATCGCCGGGGTCAGCGTGGTGCCGACGATTCCGCGAATGTCATACGCTTTGAAGATTTCGGGCGGCAGGGGATTCATGCGCGGCGGGCTTACTGTAATTGGCATAAAAATTATCTCATGCGAAGATTGGTTTGAAAAAAATGCAATATGCGGTGCGGTAGCCAGTCGAGCCGCCCGGGGAAGGGGCCGCTGACGAAGCCGACGTGACCGCCCGTCGCAGGAAATTCGGCCGTGACAGCCGGCGATAGTTCGTGCGCTTGCGGTAAAGCGGCGGCGGGTAAAAAAGGATCGTTGCGCGCGTTGATCATCAAGGTCGGCACCGCGATGTCGCGCAGCAGCGGCTTGGCGCTCGCGCGCGTCCAGTAATCGTCCGTATCCCGGTAGCCGTGGAGCGGGGCGGTGACGACGTTGTCGAATTCGCGCAGGGTGGTGGCGGCGAGCATGCGGGTGCGATCGCACAAGTCGGGGAACAGCACGAGCTTGGCGCGGGTCTTGCGTCGCATCGTCGTCAGAAAATTTCGCGTGTAAACGCGATTGAAACCGCGTCCGAGCGCATCGCCCGAGGTCATCAGATCGACGGGCGAGGAAATCGCGGCGGCGGCGTCAACGACGCCGGCGGCGGCGCCGCGTTGCTCGCCGAGCCACTTGAGCAGCGCGTTGCCTCCAAGCGATACACCGGCGGCGCACATACCGGCCGCGTGGCCTTGCTTCAGGCGGCGCAGGATCCAGTCGATTTCCTTGCTGTCGCCCGAGTGATACGCGCGCGGGAGGCGGTTGAGTTCGCCGCCGCAGCCGCGAAAATGCACCACCACGCCCGTCCAGCCGCGCGCCTGCGTCGCGGCCATCAATGCGCGCGAGTAGGGGCTGCGCGACCCGCCTTCGAGGCCGTGGAACAGGGCGACCAGTGGATTGCCGCCGGCGCGTCCGTGATCCGGGTCGGTCCAGTCGAGTTCGATGAAGTCGCCGTCCGGCGTTTCCCAACGCTCGCGAAAGAACGCGATCCGTGCGCACGGCGCGAGCAACGCTGCATACAAAGTCTGCAGATGGCCGCCGGGCAGCCACGCCGGAGCGCGATAGGATGACATGGCGGGCAATCCTTTACTGCCCCGGACGACAAAAGGCGGGCCCGGTGAGGAGCCCGCCTGCTATGCCGCCGGAGTGGGGACGAGCGACGGTTCAGTCGCGAAACGAGGGATCGATGCGGTCGAGCTTGCGCAATAATGCCGGCCATTCGGTCAGGCCCCAGCGCCGGCGCACGCCGGGTTTGAAACCGGCGAAGGTTTCCTGGACGACCTCGCCGGGCGGCAGGCGGATTTCCGTATTGCACGAGAGCGTGGTGACCTGCAGCTGGCACGCGCGCTCGAGGCGGAACATGTTGTTGAACGATTCCGGAATCGACGGCCCGACGGTCAGCAGGCCGTGATTGCGCAGGATCATCGCTTCGCGGTTGCCCAGATCCGCAACGAGGCGCTCGCGCTCGTCGAGATTCAAAGCGGGCCCTTCGTAGTCGTGGTACGCGATGTCACCGAAGCGCATCGCGCTCTGGGCGAGTGGCAGCAGGCCCGTTTTCATGGCCGACACCGCCATACCGGCCAGCGTGTGGGTATGGATCACGCAGTCGACGTCGTGACGCGCGGCGTGCACCGCGCTGTGAATAACGTAGCCCGCCTGGTTGATGCCGTACTCGGTAGCGTTGAAGATAATATTGCCGTCGATATCGATTTTGATCATGCTCGACGCCGTCATCTCCTCGTACAGCATCCCGTAAGGATTGATCAGGAACTGGTTCTCGGTGCCCGGTACGCGCGCGGAGATGTGGTTGGCGATCATTTCCGTCATGCCGAATTCATGCATGAGCCGGTAACACGCGGCGAGGTTGACCCGGGTTTCCCATTCTTCCTGGCTGACCTGCTCGCGGACCGATAGGTTTTTCTTGGCGATCTGGGTGACTGGCATGGCGTTTCTCCTCAATTCATTCGAATCAAAAGACTGGCGACAAAAACGCTGACGACAATCGCGGAACGCGGACTATTTCACGCTGGCGGCGGCGCTGGCGCCCGCCATTTTGCCGAACACCGAGCCCGAGACGAGCCCGCTGCCGCCGGCGTAGTTGTGATAGAAAAGCCCGCCGACGAGTTCACCGGCGGCGAAGAGTCCGGGCATCGGCTTGCCCGCGACGTCCTCGACCTGGCCGTTCGCGGGATCGATCTTGACGCCGCCGAACGTGAAAGTGACGCCGCACGTGATCGCGTAGGCTTCGTACGGCGGGGTGTCGAGCACGTTCGCCCAGTTGGTCTTGGGCACTGCGAGGCCGGTCGTGCCGCGTCCATCCTTGATCGCGGGATTGAACGGGACCTCGGTCTGCACGGCTTTGTTATAGGCCTTGAGCGTTGCGAGGCAGCGCTTGGCATCGACGCCTTCGAGCTTGGTCACGAGTTCCTCGAGCGTGTTGGCGGTGACCTTGGTCATCTGCTTGATCCGGTATTCGTCGCGCAGCAAGTGCACCAGTTTCTTGTCGAAGATCTGCCACGCGAACATGTTCGGCTGATCCATGATCACCTTGCCGTACTTGGCATAAGTGTAGTTACGGAAGTCCGCGCCCTCATCGACGAAGCGCTCGCCGTTGGCGTTGACCATGATGCCGAGCGGATAGCTGTGCTTCTGGAAATTATCGCCGACGGCGAGATCGCCGAACGGCGGCGCGTTTTGGTCCCAGCCCACCGCATGGCAGCCCGACCAGTGCCCGTGCGGAATGGCGCCCGCCTGGATTGCCGCGAGAATGCCCACGCCCGTGTTGTAACGGGTCCCGCGCACTTTGGCGAGATCCCAGTTGGGGCCGAGGTAGCGCGCGCGCATTTCGGCGTTCGATTCGAACCCGCCGCAGGCGAGCACGACCGCTTTGGAATGGATTTCGACGGTGCGGCCCTGGCTGCGCGCGCGCACGCCTCTGACGCCGCTGTCGTCGGTGATGAGGCCGGTGGCCGGCGTTTCGTAGTGGATCGGGATGCCTTCACGTTCGCACGCTTTGTGCTCGAGTTCGATGAGTCCCGGTCCGCCGCCCCAGGTCTCGCAGGCGAGCCCGCCCCAGAACTTGAATTTGCCGTCGACCTTGAAAGCCTGCCGCCCGTACGGCGCCTGGAATTTCACGCCCTTTTTGCGCATCCATACCATGGTCTCGAAACTGCGCTTGACGAGGATTTCGCACAAATCCGGATCTGTGCGGTAATTGGTGATGCGCCCCATGTCGTCGAAATACTGTTCTTCGGTATAAGTGCCGTAGTCGCAGGTCTTCCGCTCGTCATCCGTAATGTCGTAGAGCTGGGCGAGATCGTCGGCACCGTTGAAAACGATACGCACCGCGCCGGCGGTGTAGCGGCTGTTGCCGCCGCAATCGTCGAGCGGCGCGGCTTCCAGCATGATCACCTTGGCGCCGGATTCACGCGCCGCGAGCGCCGCGCAACACGCCGCATTGCCCGCCCCAATTACGATTACATCCGGATTACCAAAATCGATAGTGCTCATCGCTTACCTCGGTTGGATTGAATTTGAATTCTACGTCGCCCGGCTGCGGCTACGACTGATGCTGCCGATCGCTCCCCGGGGTGCGGCGGGCGGGTGCGCGTTGGGGACGTCCGATTATACCGTCAGCTTAATGCAGCGTCTTGAGCGTGCGTTTGCCTTCGGTTTCCGCCGCGGCGGGCGCAGCGGGCGCGGGGGACGCGTGATGCACGATCATGCGCCAGCCGTTTTCCGTGCGCATGTAAACGTTGGTAGCAATCACGGGTTGGCGCGCGCGCGCTTCGCCGGTTGACGTGATTTGCTCGTAGACGCTGTGCACGACCAGCGTCATGCCGTTCAATGCATGCGGCTCGCGCAGGTGGAAGCGCAGCGTCTGGCCGGCCGCGAAGATCTGCCGCCACGCTTCGCGTATCTGCTCCGCCCCCGCCAGCCGCTGGCCGCCCGGGTGCACGCACACGATATCGTCGTCGTCGGCCCATACGCCCATCATCGCGTCGAGGTCGCCTTTCTCGAAGGCCTCGTAAAACGCGGACTCGGCATCCTGCGGGGTGGTGTAGAGCGCGCGCTTCATAGCGCCTTGATTCTAGCAAAATCGATGCGGTCCCAGACGAGCGCCGGTTTCAGTTGCAGCATGCAGTTGAAGTGCCCGAGCGGGCAGACGCGCTGAAAGCACGGGCTGCACGGTAAATCGAGCCGGATTATGCGGGCGTGCGGCGAGACCGGCGGCGTGAACGCGGGGCTGCTCGAGCCGAAGATAGCAACCAGCGGCTTATCAAGAGCGGCCGCGATGTGCATGAGGCCCGAATCGTTGCTGACCACGAGCGTGGCGCAGGAGATCAGATCGATCGCTTCCGCGAGCGACGTCTTGCCGCCGAGATTGACGCAGTGCCGTTCGCTCAAGCGCGCGATCTCCTCGCCGATCGCGGCATCGTGCGCCGATCCTGCGAGCCATACTTCGTACCCCGCGTCCACGAGCTTGCGCGCCAGTTCGGCAAAATACGCCGCCGGCCAGCGTTTTGACGGGCCGAATTCTGCGCCAGGGCACAGCACTGCCACCGGGCGCTGCAGCGTGAGGCCGAGACGGGCCAGCGTAGCGGCGCGCTGCGGGTCGTCGAACGCGAGGCGCGGCGCCGGCAGCGGGCGCGGTAGATCGCGGCCCGCCGGTTCGGCGAGCGCGGCGAAACGCTCGACCATCAGGGGCAGCGCGTGCTTGTCGAGCCGTCGTGCATCGTTGAGCAGCCCGCGGCGGGCTTCGCCGATGAAACCGGTACGCAACACAATGCCGGCGAGCCACGGAATCAGCGCCGACTTGAAGGAATTGGGCAAGACGATCGCCTGGGAGTAGCGGCCCCGCGCAAGCTCGCGCGCGAGCCGGTAACGCCGCAGCAGCGCAAGCTCGCCGTGCCCGAAAGGACTGCCGATGACGGCGCGGATTTCCGGCATGCGCGAAAAGAGCGCATGCGTCCACGGCGGCGCCAGCACATCGAGCGCGAGGTCGCGATGACGCTCGTGCAGGCGCGCAAACAGGGGCTGCGCGAGCACGGCGTCGCCTACCCACGACGGCGCGATGACGAGGATGTTCGTCATCGGAGACGCCGCCTAGTGTCCGGCTTTGACGCCGCCCTTGAGCGTGTACTGCGTGCCGCAGTAAGGGCACAGCGCGCTGCCGGTTTTCTCGATCGGCAGAAACACGCGCGGATGCGAGTTCCACAGCGCCATCGCCGGCATGGGGCAGTGCAGCGGCAGTTCCTCCGCGGTGACGTCGATCTGGCGCTGCTTGTTTTCAGTCTCGTGCAATTTGTTCATGTGGCTCAGGCGGCTCAGACGGCTCAGGCGGCGACGGGCGCGAGCCAGTCGCGGTACTTGTCATTTCTGCCGTTCACGATGTCGAAAAACGCTTTCTGCAGTTTCGCCGTGACCGGCCCCGTCTTGCCCGAGCCGATGACGCGGCTGTCGACCTCGCGGATCGGCGTGACTTCGGCTGCGGTGCCGGTAAAGAAAGCTTCATCCGCAATGTAGAGGTCGTCGCGGGTGATGCGGCGCGCCGCCACGGTGTAGCCCATTTCTTCGGCGACGGTGATGATCGAGCGGCGGGTGATGCCGATCAGCGCGCTGGTGAGTTCCGGTTCGTAGATCTTACCGTCCTTGACCATGAACAGGTTTTCACCCGAGCCTTCGGCGACGAAGCCGTCCACGTCGAGCAGCAGGCCTTCGTCGTAGCCGTGCTCGGTCGCCTCGAGGTTTGCCAATATCGAATTGGCATAAGTGCCGGAGTATTTGGCGCGGCACATCGAGACATTGACATGATGCCGCGCGAACGAGGAAGTTTTTACCCGGATACCCTTCTCGAGCGCCTCCGGCCCGAGGTAAGCGCCCCACGGCCACGCGGCGATCGCCACGTGCACCGTCGCGCCCTTCGGCGACACGCCCATTTTTTCCGAGCCGTAAAACGCGATCGGCCGGATATAGCACGACTCGAGCTCGTTCGCGCGCACGACTTCCTTGTGCGCCGCCATGATGGTTTCCCGGTCGTACGGGATTTTCATCATGTAAATGTGCGCCGAATTAAAGAGCCGCTCGGTATGCTCTTTTAGCCGGAAAATCGCCGTGCCACGGCTCGTGTGGTATGCACGCAACCCCTCGAACACCGCGAGTCCGTAATGCAGCGAGTGGGTCAGCACGTGCGTATTTGCGTCGCGCCAGGGCACCAGCTTGCCGTCATACCAGATGTGCCCGTCGCGATCAGCCATCGACATTTTTATGCTCCGCAAAGGGCGAATTCTAGCGTATTTCAACTTGCGCAAAGCTGCGGCGCGCGAAACCGGCGACTCTCCTTGACCGTAAAATTGATTGATGTAAATATGGGAAGCATTTGTCTAGACGTGGTACGTGACAAAAGTCACACTCGGGAGCCGCCCACGTAAACGCTGCAACATAAAGATAAAAACGGAGTTTTTCCAGGTATGCCCAACCCCATCAGCGCGGCGCTCAGCAATTTAAGCAGCCGCGTAATCACGCCGTACGACACCGAAGAGCAGAAGCTGCAGAAAACGCTGCTCATCTTCGCGTGCGGCCTGATGGGTTTCGCCGCGATGTTGTGGCTCGTGATTTACCACGCGATGGGCATCCGCTATTCAGCGACGGTGCCGCTTATTTATCTCGCGGTGTCCGCGACGACGCTCGCGATCTATCTGTGGAATCTTAATTTCGATTTTTTCCGTTTCGCGCAGACGAGCCTGTACTTGTTCGTGCCGTTCATCATGCAATGGTCGATCGGCAGCTACGTAACGTCGTCGGGCGTCATGCTGTGGGCGCTGCTCGCACCGATCGGCGTGATGGTTTTTCAGGGCCCCAAGGAGTCGGTGCCGTGGTTCTTCGCCTATCTCGTGATGACCGCGGTGTCGGGTTTCTTCGACTACTACCTCGCGTACGGGACCGAGAAATCCACCGGCCTGCCGCTGCAAACCATCGCGGTATTTTTCGTCCTCAATTTCGCGGCGATGTCGACGATCGTCTACCTGCTGGTCGTCTACTTCGTGCGCCAGAAGGAACGGTTGAAAGAGGCGCTCGACCGCCAGCACGCGCTGCTGCAGATCGAGCAGGACCGCTCGGAGCGGCTGCTGCTCAACGTGCTGCCGGGCCATATCGCCGAGCGCCTGAAGCGCGATCCAAGCGTGATCGCCGACGGTCTCGCCGATTGCACGGTGATGTTCGCCGACCTGACGGATTTCACCCGGCTCACCGAGAAGCTGCCGCCGCGCGAGATGGTCGCGATGCTTAACGAAGTATTCTCATGGTTCGATGCGCTCGCCGAGAAGTACGACGTCGAAAAAATCAAGACCATCGGCGACGCGTATATGGTTGCGGGTGGCCTGCTCGATCACGACGCCAAGTACACGGAAGCCATCATCAACATGGCGCTCGACGTGCGCGACAAGCTCGGAGAGCTCAAGACCGGCGCCGGCGAGTCGCTCGGCATCCACATCGGCATCGGCAGCGGTCCGGTGGTCGCGGGCGTAATCGGCGTCAAGAAATTCATTTACGATCTGTGGGGCAACGCCGTCAATCAGGCGGCCCGGCTCACGTCGGAAGCGACCACCGGCGGCATCCTCGTCGACGCCACGACCTACCGCCGGCTGCGCGGCCTTTATCAGTTCGAAGGCCCCGAACCGCTGACGGTCAAGGGGCAGCGTCAGATTACGGCTTACCGGCTGATCGCAAGATTGCCGGAAGTGGCCGCCGCGCAAGCCCAGGTCGCCCAGGTAGCTCACGTCGCCCACGTCGGGTAAAGCCGTCCGGAGTTTTACGCGGCCGCGGCCGCAGCCCCCAGGACCGCTTTCCACAGCGTTTGCACTGCCGCAATCTCGTGCGCGAGAGTCGCGCCGTCGACCCGCGCAAACTTGTCCCCCTTTAACCGCAGCGCGTGCTGGAGCTGGCGAAACCGCCGGTACGCATCATGCGCGGCGTCGGCGTCTGGCGCCGCGATCAGGTCAAGGCGCGCTGCTACTTTGAGCAGCGCCAGGTTGCCGATGTTGGCGATGAGCTCGGGATGGCGGTGGGAGTGTCCAAGGATCAGAAACTGGACGATGAATTCGACGTCGATGAGCCCGCCGCGGTCATGCTTGAGGTCGAAGAGCCCGCTTGCGTTGGGATGCGCCGCCAGCATGGTGTCGCGCATGGCAACGACCGCGGCGCGCAAATCCGCGAGGTCGCGCGGGCGCCGCAGCACTTCGGCGCGGATGTCCTCGAAGCGCCGCGCGATGGAGCTGTCGCCGGCGACGCCGCGCGCCCGCGTCAACGCCTGGTGCTCCCAGACCCATGCATGCGTGCGCTGGTAATCAGCAAAGCCGTCGAACGGGCTGACCAGCAGGCCGCTGGCGCCGTCGGGGCGCAGGCGCAGGTCGGTCTCGTAGAGCATGCCCGCTGCCGTCATGCTGGTCAGCCAGTGATTGATGCGCTGCGCGAGCCGCGCGTAATTTTCGGGCGCCTCGACCGCCGGATCGTCATACAGAAAAATGAGATCCAGATCGGACGCATACCCGAGTTCCTTGCCGCCGAGCTTGCCGTAAGCAATGATCGCGAAACGCGGTTCGTCGCGGTGCCGCGTGCGCAACCCGCGCCACACGATGCGCAGCACCTCGCACAGGATCAGGTCGGCAAGCTCGCTCAGCTGGTCGGACAGTTTCTCTAGCGGCAATTCGGCGGCGAGGTCCTGCGCAAGCAGGCGCAGCGTCTGTGCATGCTTGAAATGGCGCAGCGCGTTCATTTGCGCCTCGCCGTCGTCGCCCGCCTCGTCGAGCCGCCGGCGCAACTCCTTTTGCAATTCCTGCCACACGGCGGGCGCGTGCAGCGTGCGCGCGTCGAGCAGTTCATCGAGCAGAATCGGATAGCGCGCGAGGTATTGCGCCGCCCACGGGCTGGCGGAAGCCAGCCGCGCGCCGCGCTCGATGGTCTGCGGAAATTGCAGCATGAGCGCGAGGTAAGCCTCCCGCCGGCTGATGCTTTCGAGCAGCGTGAGCATGCGCTCGAGCGTGGCGTCCGGATTGGGCATCGCCGCGACTGCGGCAATGATCTGCGGCACGAGCTGCTCCATGCGCGCGTGGCTCGCCTGCGGCATCTGGCGCACGCGGCTGCTGTCGCGAAACGCGGTTATGCGTTCGAGCGCGCGCGCGGGCTCCGCAAAGCCGAGCTCGCGCATCATTTTCAGCGCTGCGCCCGCGGCAGCCCCATGCCATAGCGCGGCGAGCGGGTGCGCACGCTGGTCGGACGCGGCGAATATGTCTTCGAAATGCCGCGTAACGTGCGCGCGATGGTGCTCGAGTTCCGCACGCAGCGCGGCGAAATCGGCGTGGCCCGTCGCGGCCGCGATCAGCGCCTGGTCTTCTTTCACGGTCGGCAGCGACTGCGTCTGCTTGTCGTCGAGATATTGCAGACGGTGTTCGAGATTGCGCAGGAATACGTAGGCCGCGGTGAGTTCTTGCACCGCCGTTGCGGGCAGCAGGTTGCGCGCTTCGAGCAGCGGCAGCACCGCCAGCGTGGGCGGCTGTCGTAACTGGGCGTCATGGCCGCCGCGCACCAGCTGGAACAACTGCGCGACGAATTCGACTTCGCGGATGCCGCCGGGCCCGAGTTTTATGTCGTCGAGTATGTCGCGGCGCTCAACCTCGCGCCGGATTTCCTGATGCAGGCCGCGCATCGATTCGAACGCGCTGTAATCGAGATGGCGGCGAAAAACGAACGGGCGCACAAGGTCGGCCAGCTCCTGCGCGCGATCCCCGCACACCACGCGCGCCTTGATCCAAGCGTAGCGCTCCCATTCGCGTCCCTGCGTGATGAAATAATTTTCGAGCATGCCGAAGCTCACGGCGAGCGGCCCGTCGCTGCCCAGCGGGCGCAGCCGCATGTCGACGCGGAACACGTAGCCGTCGGCCGTCAACTCATTGAGCAGCGCGATCAGCCGGCGCGCAAAGCGGATGAAAAATTCGTGGTTGCTCAGCGGGCGCGCGCCGCCGGTCTCGCCGTCGTCCGGGTACACGAATACGAGGTCGATGTCCGACGAGACGTTGAGTTCGGCGCCGCCCAGTTTGCCCATCGCGACGACGTGCAGCTGCTGCACGCGCCCGTCGTCGCCGCCCGTCGGCGCGCCGTGCTGCAGAGCGAATTCGCGCTCGAGATGGCTGACGGACGCGGCGATCGCGATGTCGGCGAGGTTCGTTACCGTCGTCATGACCTCGGCGAGCGTCGCCAGGCCGTTTAGGTCGCGTGCGATCACGCGCAGCATGACGCGCTTGCGCAAGTCGCGTAGCGCGCGCATCAACGCGACGTCGCTTGACGCGTCGGCGGCCGCCAGTCGCGCGTGCATTTCGTCGGCGCTGAAAGGGATCGCGATGCTGGCCGCCGGCAACAGCCCGGGCTCGGCCGCTAGCAGGCGCCGCGCAAAGCGCGATAACGCGGTCGCCCGACCGATCTGCGCGGCAGCGTTCTGACCCGCGTGGGTGTTAGGTGTAGTCACCTCGTTCGGGTTACAATTAGTTTTGAAATCATTGTGTTGCTCGTATTTTATGAGTCTTGCTCGAATTTTATGACTTTTGGCTGAGATCGTGCCGGCTATTTCTATTTTCCGGGCGCTGCACGTGAGCTCGCTCTGGTGCTACCGCGCGATCACCTGGACGCTGCTGACCTGTGCGCTCGTGTTCGCGCTGGTGATCCTGGCGGTGCGTTTCTGGGTGCTGCCGCACATCGGCGACTATCGCGAGCCGATTGCCCAGCAGTTGAGCGAGGCCACGCGCCAGCGCGTGACGATCGGCAAGCTTGACGGGCGCTGGAGCGGGCTTAACCTGCAGTTGACGCTCGGCGACGTCGTCGTTTACGACCGCGCCAACCAGCCGGCGCTGACTTTGCAAAGCATCGACAGCACGCTGTCGTGGTGGTCGCTGATTTTGCGCGAGCCACGCTTCGACTCCATCGAGATCCGCAACTCCGCGCTCAACATCAAGCGCGATGCGAAAGGCATGTTTTCGATCGCGGGCATTGAATTGAACCAGTACCCCGATGGCGGCGGCCTCTCGGACTGGCTGCTGCGGCAGAACGAAATCAGCATTCGCGACGCGTCGATCACGTGGAGCGACGAACTGCGCGGCGCGCCGCCGCTGAATCTGCAGCGCGTCGATTTTCGGTTCGAGAATGATGGCAGCCACCATCGCTTCGGGCTGCGCGCGGAGCCGCCGCCCGAGCTCGCGACGCCGCTCGACGTGCGCGGCGATTTCACCGGCAGGACCGTCACCGCGCTCGCGCAATGGAACGGCCAGGTGTTTACGCAGCTCGATTACACCGATATCGCCGCGTGGCGCGCGTGGCTGCCGTTCCCGGTGTATTTTCCGCATGGCGCCGGCGCGGTGCGCGCCTGGATCGGCCTGAAGAACGGCGAGCTGGCGCATATCACCGCCGACGTTCAACTCTCGCAAGTGACGACGCGTCTGGGCCCCGACTTGCCCGAGCTCGATCTCGCGGAACTCAAGGGCCGCGTCGGCTGGAAGCTTGCCGACGACGGCTACGAAGTCTCCACGACACGGTTAAGTCTTGCCACTGGCGCGCATACGTTGCAGCCGACGGATTTTCTGCTTCGCTATCACCGCGCCAGCGGCAAGCGCCCGCCCCGCGGCGAACTGCAGGCTAATGCGCTCGATGTCGGCCCCCTTATCGCGCTTGCCGATCATCTGCCGTTCGAAGCGGAGTTGCGCAAGGAGTTCGAAGCTTACGCGCCGCGCGGCAGCTTCTACGATGTGGCCCTCAAGTGGACCGGGGAATGGCCGCGTCCGGAGCAATACGGGGTCAAGGCAAGGTTCGTCAATCTGGGGCTTAACGCGGTCGGCCGGCTGCCGGGCCTGGCCGGGGTCAGCGGCAGCATCGACGGCTCGGAGCGCGGCGGCACGCTGCTGCTCAGCACCCAGAACACGGTGGTCGAATTGCCGCTCATTTTCCACGACAAGCTTACCTTCGAGACGCTCACTGCGCAGGTCGGGTGGCAGCGCACCGGCGAGCAATATGAAATCCGTCTGAACGATATTTCATTCGCGAACCGCGACCTGGCCGGCAGCGTGTCGGGCGTCTATCAGACCACCGCGGACGGGCGCGGCGTGGCGGACTTGACCGCGTCCGCGAAGCGCGCCGACGCACGCAGCATCGGCTATTACGTGCCGCTGCGCATCGGCGAGCGGGGCCGCCAGTGGATGGCCGGCGCTTTCCTCGCCGGCTCGTGGAACGACGTCAAGGTGCGGTTGAAAGGCAACTTGCACGACTTTCCATTTCCCGAGGGCAAGGGCGGAATTTTTCAGGTGACCGCGCAGGTGAAGGACGGGGTGCTCGATTACGCCGCCGGCTGGCCGAAAATCGACAACCTCGACGGCGAGGTCACGTTTCGCGGCCGGCGCATGGACGTGCTGCTTCGCGACGGCTCCATTCTTGGCGCCAAACTCGCGCGCGTGCGGGCCGAGATTCCGGACTTGAGTAATTCGGACCGGCTGCTCGCGATCACCGGCGAAGCGGAAGGCCCGACCAGCGAATTCCTGAGTTTTATCGAACGTAGTCCGGTGATCGAGTCGATCGATCACTTCACCGAGCGCCTGCGGGCGGAAGGGCGCGGCAAGCTCGCGCTGAAGCTCAACATCCCGCTCTCCAACGCAAAAGGCACCAGGGTCGCGGGGGACTTTCACATCGTGAACAACCGGATCGAAAGCGATGAGGTGTTCTTTCCGTTCGAGCAGGTCAACGCGCACGTGGAGTTCACCGAGACCGGCGTGCGGGTGCCGTCGGCAACGATGGCCATCCTCGGCGGACCGGCGACGCTGACGGGCAGCACGCAACGCGAGGGGGCGATGCGCTTCAATCTCGCGGGCCGCGCGAACATGGACAATTTCCGCCGTTCTACGTCATTGCCGTTCATGCAGGCGCTGCGCGGATCTACCGACTGGAAAACGGCGGTCACCGTGCGCAAGCGCGCCGTCGACCTGGTATTCGAGTCCGCATTGGTGGGCATCGCTTCCGACCTGCCCGCGCCGCTGGCAAAGACGGCGGCGGAAAGCCTGCCGTTCAAGATCGAGCGTACTGTGACCGGCCCCCAGCAGGAGCGCCTTGCGTTTGCGATCGGCAACATAGTCGCGGCGCAACTGATGCGCCGTAAAGACAGCATCGACGCCGCCGTCGAGCGCGGCATCATTACGTTGGGCGGGCCCGCCGGGGAGCCCGAGCGTAGAGGGCTGTGGATCACCGGCGGACTCAAGAATCTGGATCTCGATCAATGGTTGCTGCTGGTGAAATCGGCGGGCAGTGATGCGGGACGCGCCCAGCTCGCGGGAATCGACGTCAAATTCGGCACGCTCGACTTGTTCGGCCGCCGTTTCAACGAGCTCGCGCTCAACGGCACCGTGCAGGCCGGCGTATGGCAGACCACGCTCGCCGGACGCGAGCTCGCCGGCGAGATGAGCTGGCGCACGCAAGGCAAGGGCAAGGTCACCGCGCGCATGAAGACGCTCGCGATTCCGGCGGCCACACCCGATCGCGCGCCGGTCGTCGCGGACCGCGATCAACCGCTCGAACTGCCGGCGCTCGACATCAAAGCCGACAATTTTCAGGTCCGCCAGGCGAGCCTCGGCAAACTCGAGCTCACCGCCGTCCCCGACGGCCGCGACTGGAAGCTCGAGAAACTGCAGGTAACGAGCCCGGAGGCGACGCTCAATATCGAAGGCGTGTGGCAGGGCTGGCTGACGCAGCCGCGCACAATGGTGAACCTGCGGCTCGACGTCAATGACATCGGCAAGTTTCTGGTCAGGATGGGCCAGCCCGAAGGCGTGCGGCGCGGCACCGCGAAACTCGAAGGTCCGCTCTCGTGGAACGGCCATCCGAGCGAACTCGATTATCCGACGCTGGCGGGGAATTTCGTGATCGAGGCGAACAAAGGCCAGTTCGTCAAGCTCGACCCGGGCATCGGCAAGTTGCTGGGGGTGCTGAGCTTGCAGTCGCTGCCGCGGCGCCTGTCGCTGGATTTTCGCGACATTTTCAGCGAGGGCCTCGCTTTCGACGAGATCGTCGGCACCGTGAAAGTCAATCGCGGCATTGCGAACACGGAGAACTTCCGCATCCAGGGTCCCGCAGTACGCATCCAGATGAGCGGCGATGTCGATCTCTCTCGCGAGACCCAGAAACTGCGGGTCAAGGTATTTCCCAGCATGAGCGACAGCCTGTCGGTAGCCGGGGCATTGATCGGCGGCCCGATTGCGGGCATCTTGACCTTCGCCGCGCAGAAGCTGTTCAAGGATCCGATCGACAAAATCGCCGCTTACGAATACGACATCACCGGCACCTGGCTCGATCCGCAGGTAGCGAAAGTCGAATCGGCCGAGGCGAAGGCAGCTGCTTCCAGGCCGTACGGCTCGGAGCGAGCGGATTGAGCCGGTGGCTGGCACTGGCGGTGTTGTGCGTGGCGGCCTCCGGCACGCGCGCCGACGATATTTTTACCGTGGCGCCGGCGCTGTGGGACCGGCCGCGCAGCGCGCGCGCGGTGCTCGACCAGCCGGCAGTCCGCCAGGCGCTCGAACAATATCTCGCGCGGCCCGCGGCGCGACTAGTGATCCATCATGGTTACGGTCAGGAACCGCTGCTGCAGGCGGAGGAACTGCGCATGTGGCTGATGGCGCTGGCGATTGACGGCGCGCGCGTAACGCTGATCAACGACGTCAGACCGCACGAACCCCTGAAACTCGAAGTGACCAAATGAGCTCGCTATGAGTTCGAAAAGTCCGAAATCCGCCGCATCGTCGTGCGGCCGCGCGCGGCCGCATACCGAACCGGTCGCCCCAGTGGAGTCGCCGGCTGTCGTGCGCATGGCTGCCGTGCAGCTTGCGTCCGGACCGAGTGTCGCTGCCAATCTGAACGAGGCACGCCGGTTGATCGGCATGGCGGCCAAGCAGGGCGCGAAGCTCGTCGCGCTGCCCGAGTATTTCGCGATCATGGGCATGCAGGACACCGACAAGGTCAAGGTGCGCGAAGCCGAAGGCGCGGGGCCGATCCAGCAGTTCCTCGCGGAAACCGCGAAACGCCACAAGATCTGGCTCGTCGGCGGGTCGGTGCCGCTGGTGTCGAGCGAAGCCCACCGCGTGCGCAACAGCTGCCTCGTGTACGACGACAAAGGCAAGCTCGTCGCGCGCTACGACAAGATCCATTTGTTCGGATTCGAGATGGGCAAGGAGCATTACTCGGAGCAGCGCACCATCGAGCCCGGCAGCGAAGTCAAAGTCATCGACTCGCCGTTCGGCCGCCTGGGCCTGTCGATCTGCTACGACCTGCGCTTTCCCGAACTTTACCGCGCGATGAATGACGTCGATATCATCTTCGTGCCTTCCGCGTTTACCGAGACCACCGGCAAGGCTCACTGGGAAACGCTGATCCGCGCGCGCGCAATTGAAAACCTGGCGTACGTGATCGCGCCCGCGCAGGGCGGCTATCATCTGAACGGCCGCGAAACGCACGGCGACAGCATGATCGTCGACCCGTGGGGCGTGGTGCTCGACCGCCTGCCGCGCGGTTCCGGCGTGGTCATGGCGGGCATCAATCTCAAGTACGTGCAGCGGCTGCGCAAAAGCCTGCCGGCGCTCGCGCACCGGACCTTGCATCGTGTGTAGGATACGTAAAACGCCGGCGGCACTTGAATCCCGCGCTGCCGCCTCGATCTGTCAATAGTTCTTCCACCGGATATCCAGATGACCAGTCCAAGCCAGACCCAAACCCAAACCCGCAGCCCCGCTTTCGCGGCCGCGTTCGATACCGCGCAGGCGACCCTGCTCGCGCCTTATGCGCTCGACGATAACGCCTTGCAGCAGGTGTTCGGGCAGATCCTCGCGCATAAAGTCGATTACGCCGATCTGTATTTCCAGTACAGCCGCAGCGAGGGGTGGAGCCTTGAAGAGGGCATCGTCAAGTCCGGCAGCTTCAACATCGACCAGGGTGTCGGCGTGCGCACCGTGGCCGGTGAAAAAACCGCCTTCGCGTATTCGGACGACATCAGCCTGCCGGCGCTGACCGCGGCGGCGCAGGCCACGCGCGCGATCGCGCGTCAGGGCGCCGACAATAAAACGCAGATCGCGCAGCGCGGGACCGGGCGCAACCTTTACGTGCCGCACGATCCGCTGGCGAGCCTCGCCGACTCGGCGAAAGTCTCGCTGCTGGAAAAAATCGAGCGCTACGCGCGCAGCCTCGACGCGCGCGTGACCCAGGTCATGGCGCATCTGGGCGGCGAATACGAAGTCGTGCTGGTCACGCGCAGCGACGGGGTGACGGCCGCGGACGTGCGCCCGCTGGTGCGGGTCAGCGTGCAGGTCATCGTCGAGCAGGATGGCCGCCGCGAGCAGGGCAGTGCCGGCGGCGGGGGGCGCTTTGATTATGCGTATTTCACCGATGCGATCGTGCAGGATTACGCGCGCAAGGCCGTGGACCAGGCGCTGACCAATCTCGACGCGCGGCCGGCGCCCGCAGGTTCCATGACCGTCGTGCTCGGACCGGGGTGGCCCGGCATACTCTTGCACGAAGCGATCGGGCACGGGCTCGAAGGCGACTTCAACCGTAAAGGCAGTTCGGCATTCAGCGGCCGCATCGGCGAGCGCGTCGCCGCACCGGGCGTCACGGTGGTCGACGACGGCACGATCGAGCAGCGCCGCGGCTCGCTCAATATCGACGACGAGGGTAATCCGACGCAGCGCAACGTGCTGATCGAAGACGGCGTACTGAAGGGCTATATGCAGGACAGCCTGAACGCGCGCCTGATGGGCGTCGCTGCCACCGGCAACGGCCGGCGCGAATCGTTCGCGCACATTCCGATGCCGCGCATGACCAACACTTATATGTTGAACGGCGATAAGGACCCGCAGGAGATCATCCAGTCGGTGAAGCACGGGCTGTACGCGGTCAATTTCGGCGGTGGCCAGGTCGATATCACGAGCGGGAAATTCGTGTTCTCGGCGTCGGAAGCGTACATGATCGAAGACGGCAAGGTCACGTATCCGGTCAAGGGCGCGACTTTAATCGGCAACGGGCCCGATGTATTGACGCGCGTGGCGATGATCGGCAACGACATGGCGCTCGACAGCGGCGTCGGCACGTGCGGCAAGGAGGGGCAGAGCGTGCCCGTCGGCGTCGGCCAGCCTACTCTCAGGATTGACGGGTTGACCGTCGGCGGGACTGCTTAGATCCAGATGAAGCCGCAGATACACGCGGATACACGCAGATAAAACAATGACACAACAAGAATAGAATATCAGTGACATTCTTGATTGGTAGTTTGCTTTTGAATTATCTGCGTTCATCTGCGTTTATCGGCGGCTGATCGATAGTTTTTGACTCGCATCTTATGCGCAAACTAGCCGATCTCGAGCGCGAACGCGCTCAGCGCCACGACAGCGACGAAGACGCGCCCGCCGCGCTGCCGCCGGGCGACAAGAATTACATCACGCCGGCCGGTTACGCGCGGCTCAAGCGCGAAGTGCAGACGCTGCTCGACCAGGAGCGCCCCGCGCTCGTCAAAGTCATCGCATGGGCGGCATCGAACGGCGACCGGTCGGAAAACGCTGATTACATCTACGGCAAACGCCGCCTGCGTGAAATCGACCGCCGCATCCGTTTCCTCAACCAGCGGCTGGAAATCGCCGCCGTGATCGATCCGGCCAGGCGCGGCATCGACCAGGTTTTTTTCGGCGCGACGGTCACCTATCGCGATCGCAAAGGCGTCGAACGCACCGTGAGCATCGTCGGCCAGGATGAGGTCGATCCGCCGCGCCACCGCATCAGCTGGATATCCCCGGTGGCGCGCGCGCTGACCAAGGCGCGCGAAGGCGACGTCGTAACGCTGCGCACGCCCGCCGGCGTCGATGAACTCGAAATTCTCGCGCTGCGCTACAGCGAGTTGCCGGAGTGAGCGTGCTGGCAAAACTCGTGCGCAATCTGTTCGGCGCGGGCGCTGTGGACAAGAGGCACGCCGCGCCCACGTATGCGGCCGACGCCGCGGCGAGCGGCGCCGCCGATATGCTTGTGCAGCGCGCCGCCGCAGCGGCCACCGGCGGGCGGCTCAATACGGCGCTCGAACTTTATCGGCAGTGCATGCTGGCCCACCCGCGCTCGCTCGACGCCTGTCTGGGCGCCGCCGGCGTGCTCGTCGATCTGTGGTCGAATGACGAGGCGGTCGCCGCCTACGAGACTGCGCGCGAGCTCGCGCCGGCATCGGGGCGGGTTTTTTCGGCGCTGCTCTTTTACCGTCATTACCTGTCGCCGGTCGACGCGGCGCAGCTCTTCGAACTGCACCGCGCGTACGGAACGCTGATGCACACAGCATTGCCGCAGGCGCCGGCCGTTCACGCGCAGGATGCGGAGCCGGAACGGCGGCTGCGCATCGGCTATGTGTCGCCGAATTTGTCGCGCCATTCCGTCGGCTACTTTATCGAGCCCGTGCTGCGCGCGCACGACGGCGACCGGTTCGAAGTATTCTGCTATTACAACCACGCGTTGGCCGATGATGCGACCGCGCGCATGCGTGAAGCCGCGCACGGCTGGCGCGAGATTGCGGACGCGAACGACGATACGGTCGCGCGCATGGTGCGCGACGACCGGATCGACATTCTGGTCGATCTCGCCGGCCACTCGAAAGGCAACCGCCTCGACGCCTTCGCGCGACGCCCGGCGCCGGTGCAGATGACGTGGCTCGGCTACCCGGACACGACGGGGCTCGCCGCGGTCGACTATCGGATCACTGACGACCAGGCGGACCCGGCGCCCGCTGCCGCGAGCCGCCATACCGAAACGCTGCTGCGCATCGATGACTGCTTTCTGTGCTACGAGCCGCCGACCGACGCGCCGGCGGTCCAACCGCGCGGACCCGGCGCTGCGCTGACTTTTTCGTCGTTCAACAACCTCGCCAAGCTCAACGCGCAAACGCTCGATCTGTGGGCCCGGATCCTGGCCGGCGTGCCGGGTTCGCGGCTGATGTTGAAGTCCCCCGCACTTAATTTTCCGGACACCGTCGATCGCCTGCTCGACAGCCTGGACCGCGCGGGCATCGAGGCGGCGCGCGTCGAGTTGCGCGGCTGGATTGGCGACCGGCGGCACCATCTCGAGCTATACAACGAAATCGACATCGCGCTCGATACGTTTCCGTACAACGGCACGACGACCACTTGCGAGGCGTTGTGGATGGGGGTGCCGGTAATCACGCTCGCCGGAGAAGTGCACATGTCGCGCGTCGGCGCATCCCTGTTGCATTGCGCGGGTCTCGATCAATTCGTTGCGCACGATGCGGCGGCCTATGTTCGCCTTGCCGGCGAGCTCGCGCGCGATGCGGCCGCCCGCGCCGCGTTGCGCGCGGAATTGCGGCCGCGTTTGCGGGCGTCACCGCTGCTCGATCATGCGGGATTTACGCGAAAACTCGAGGCGCAGTACCGGCGCGCGTGGCGCCAGTGGTGCGGCGCCCGGCGCGCCTAACAAAGCGCGCGGCCGGGCACCCGTCAGTTTCGGGCGGGCTTGCGTGCGCCGAGATTGAGGCTGATGCGCCGGCCTTTGAAAACGAGCGCGCTCGAATCGTCGAATAAACCGAAAGCTTCGCTGCGCACGATGTCGATAAAGCCGGCATCGAGCAGAAAGTCGCGCAGGAACTCCTCGTTCAGCCCCGCCTTGTGAAAATCCGCCGCATTGCTCTGCCCGCCGAACAGCATGCGCATGACGTGAACGCGCTCCTCGAAATTTAGCGCCGGATCGGTGAACAGCGCGCATAGCGTATCGAGGTCGGGAACGCTCGCGCGAAGCGTGCCGCCGGGCGCCAACACGCGATGGAACTCGCGCAACGTGCGCGGCAGTTCGCTGACGTAACCGAGATGCTCCAGCACATGCGAAACGTAGATTTCAATCACGCTGCCGTCTTTAAATGCGGCAAGGTCGGTGCAATCGCCGACGAAGTCGACGAGCGGGCCCGGGCGCACGTCGAATATTTTCCATTCCGCATGCGCAACGTGTCCGCCGATGTGCAGTTTCAGCGGCGCTGCCTGGGTGTCGCCGCGCGCGCCCGTCAGATTTTTGATGATCGATAGCAACATGCGGCTATGGGCGGCTAACAGGACCACGCGGATTGAGGACCAGGCGGATTGGCGTGGCGCGCCCGGCGCCGCAATCGCGATACCCACCGCGCGGCTCTCACGGCTATCCGGCCTTACCCGTGACGTCTTCCAGGGACGGCTCGCAGCGCCGGCCTTCGGGGTTCGCGCGCAGCCGGTACACGTGATTGGCGGCGAGCGTGGCGCGCATTTCGCTGTCGTAAGTGAAGAAACGCTGGTCGATGTAAATTCCGCAGGAAAGAATCAGGCTGTGCTCGCCGGGCGGCAGGCGCGCGATGTTCTCGCCGAAAGACATTTTCCGGCCGTCGGAATAAGCCACGAACAGACGGGTCACGCGCGCGCCCGCCTGCGCAACGAGCGCGGCGCGCGCATTTTCCGCGGGGGTGTTGCCCCAGCCTATGACGACCGCACGGCCCGGCTCCGGCGCGGCGGTGATGACGTCCGGATAGAGGGGCGCCGGCGCGCAGCCGGCCAATGCGGCGCACGCCGCCGCAAGCAGAATCCAGCGTGCGCGGCGAATAAAAGCGGGCGCGCGAGTGCCGGGATTTAGCGGGCAATCCGTCATTGCTGTCCTTAGAGCTGGATGATTCGTGAGCCGTAATACTCGCGGCTTCCGGATTACACCATCGTTTCGCCCGCGCTGTCATCCGGCGCGCGCCGGTCCGCGGCAGTTCGCTAAGCGCTCTTGAGTTATACTATTTCGCTTTTGCCGCACTCGAGCGCCCCCTATGCAAAGAACCGACGATTTACGCGTCAAGGAGATCAAGGAGCTCGTTCCGCCAGCGCACGTGCTGCGCGAGTTCGCGTTGTCCGACCAAGCGGCGCAGGCCACGTTCGACGCCCGCCAGGGCATCCACCGGCTGCTGCACGGCGCGGACGACCGGCTGCTCGTAATCATGGGGCCATGCTCGATCCACGACGTGAAGGCCGCCAAGGAATATGCCGGCAAGCTGAAAGAGATCAAGACCCGGCTCGCCGATGATCTGTTGATCGTGATGCGCGTTTATTTCGAAAAGCCGCGCACGACGGTCGGCTGGAAAGGGCTCATCAACGATCCCAGGCTCGACGGCAGCTTCAGCATCAACGAAGGCATCCGCATCGCGCGCGAACTGCTGCTGGAGCTGAACGAGATGGGCATGCCCGCAGGGTGCGAGTTTCTCGACATGATCACCCCGCAGTACATCGCGGATCTGGTGTCGTGGGGCGCGATTGGCGCGCGCACGACTGAAAGCCAGATTCATCGCGAGCTTGCATCGGGGTTGTCGTGCCCGGTCGGGTTCAAGAACGGCACCGACGGCAACATCAAGATCGCGGTCGATGCGATTCGCGCCGCGCAGGCGCCGCATCATTTCCTGTCGGTGACCAAAGCCGGGCATTCGGCCATCGTTTCGACCGCGGGTAACGAGGACTGCCATATCATCCTGCGCGGCGGCAAGGCGCCTAACTTCGACGCCGGGAGTGTGGACGCCGCGGCGCACGGCCTCGCCGAAGCCGGTCTCGCCCAGCGCTTGATGATCGATTTCAGCCACGCGAACTCGAGCAAGGACCCGCAGAAGCAGGTCGACGTCGGCCTCGACGTTGCGCGCCAGCTCGCCGCCGGCGACGACCGCATTTTCGGCATCATGGTCGAAAGTCATCTCAAGGCGGGCCGCCAGGACCTGGTGCCGGGCAAAGCGCTCGTTTACGGCCAAAGCATTACTGACGGATGCATCGGCTGGGAAGACAGCGTGAAGCTGCTCGACACGCTGGCGGACGGCGTGCGCAAGCGGCGCATCAAGCTGCTCGAAGCCGAGCGCTAAACCGGCGGCGCAGCGGGGATCACGGAGCCACGATGGCGGAAATCGCGAATACAGCGGCCGATCGCAAGGTGCTGGCGACTTTGGAGGATCTTGGCGGCGGCACGGCGTTCGCGGATCAGATATTCAGCCTCGTCGGGCGCTCGCAGTTTTTTGCCGAATTCAACCGCGAGGACGTGGACTTGCTGGCGGGCTACATGCGCATCTACCACGCGGAACCCGAGCAGACGATCATCCGTGAAGGCGACATCGGCGACTACCTGCTGCTGGTGATTCGCGGCGAAGTCGACATCTACAAGCAGAACCTGATGGGCGAGAAGCAGCTGATGACGTCGGTCACGCCGGGTATGACGCTCGGCGAGATGTCGATGATCGACGGCGAGCCGCGGTTTGCCACCTGCATTGCGTTGAAGGAAACCACTTTCGGCGTGCTCACGCGCGAGGACATGGTCAAGATTATTCTCGAGAAACCAAGCCTCGGCGCCAAAATCATGATCAAGCTGGTCACCATGCTGTCGCAACGCCTGCGCCATACCAGCGCGACGCTGCTGCAATACATGGGCAGCCGTTAAACCGCTGTTCTCCGGGCAGCGCGCGGGGATACGCACGAGGGCCGGGCGGCTTTTCCTGCTCGTTTACGCGCTCGGTTGGCACGGATTCCCGGCCGTTGCGCACGCGCAGGGCGTCACCGTCGTGGACGACCGCGGCACGCGGGTGACCCTCTCCGCACCGGCGCGCACGATAATCGCGCTGGCGCCGTCGATCACCGAACTCGTCTTTGCCGCGGGCGCCGGCGGTAAGCTGACAGGGGTGCCCCGCTTCAGCGATTTTCCGGCGGCCGCGCGCTCGATCGCGCAAATCGGCGACGCCTCGCGCATCGATCTCGAACGCGTGCTGAGCCTGAAGCCGGACTTGGTCGTCGCGTGGAAAACCGGCAATCACGCCGCCGATTTCGAGCGCCTGGAACAGCTCGGCCTGGCGGTCTTCGTTGCCGAGCCCGCGACCCTCGCGTCGATTCCACGGCTGGTGCGCGCGATCGCGGCGCTCGCCGGCAGTGCCGCGCCCGCCGAACAGGCCGCGGAAGAATTCGAACGCGGCATCGCGGCCCTCGCGGCGCGCTATCGCGCGCGAGCCAGCGTCAGGGTGTTCTACGAAATATGGCATGAGCCGCTGATGACGGTGAACGGCCGGCACATGATCAGCGACGTGATAGCGCTATGCGGCGGGATTAACGTATTCGCGGCGGCGCCGGTGCTGACACCGGTGGTCTCGCTCGAAAGCGTGATCGGCGCGCGGCCGCAGGTCGTGCTGGGGGGCAGCTCCGCGACGACGCCCGCAGCCTTCGCCGCGCCGTGGATCCGCGCTGAACGCCATGCCGGGCTGCGCAGCGTGCGCGCGATGTATGTCGATCCTGATTACATTCAGCGCCAGACGCCGCGCGTGCTGGACGGCGCGCGCGTCGTGTGCGATCACCTGGAAGCGGTGCGCGCCGCCCAACTTGAGCGCTGAGCGGGTGGGCGCGATTGGGTACGTGCGGCCGGGTCAGGCGCGGTTTTTACCTTGTTGCCAGTAGACGTCCTCGCGGTCGGCGTGGCGATTGAGCGTGCGCGAGAGGACGAACAGAAGATCGGACAGGCGGTTCAGGTATTGCAGGAGCGGCGGCGCCACCGTATCGCTTTCGGTCAGTGCGACCAGAGCGCGCTCGGCGCGGCGGCATACGGTGCGCGCGACGTGGGCGAGGCTTGCCCCGCGCGAGCCGCCCGGCAGGATGAAGTCCTTCAACGCGGGCAGCCCGGCGTTGAATTTATCGAGTGCTTGTTCCAGCCGCTGGCTGTGTGCTTCGCTCATGATAGTGTGCCCGGGCACGCTGAGCTCGCCGCCCAAATCGAACAAATCGTGCTGCACGCCGTCAAGACAGATGCGGATCGCATCCGGCATGTCCTCGCACAGCAGCACGCCGATGACGCTGTTCAGTTCATCGACCGCGCCGATTGCTTCGATGCGCGGTGCGTCCTTCGTCACCCGCGAACCGTCGGCGAGCCCGGTGGTGCCGGCGTCCCCGGTGCGCGTGTAAATTTTGGTTAGACGGTTGGCCATCGCTATGTGCCTATGTGCTCGAGTCAGCCGCAGATTACAGTGTATGCACCAGGCATTCAACCGGCGGGCGCTGCACGTCTGACCATCTGCAATTGTTATCCGGCAGCTCGCAGCAGTGATTTACCGCCACGACTTGATGAAGATCTATTATAATTTTGGCAGAAATTACAAATAAGGAAGTGCGGGTGGCCAACAACAAGCCCTACACCGGGCTCTTCCTATCCGGTTTGATCTCGGGCGCGCTGTATTTCGCGCTGTATCTATACAACCGGGAGATCATGGCCGCATACACACGCACCGACGGGTGGTATCCGGCGTTGCCGGTTCTTACCGCTCTGCTGTTTTCCTTCGCCCACGGCGCGTTTACCGGATATTTCTGGGAAGTGCTTGGCGTGACCGCGAAGCGCAAAGGTTAGGCATGGAGACAGTTGCGGTCAACTTCATCGATCTGACTGTGGCCAACGTCCTGTCACTGCTGGTGATCGGGTTCATCGGCGGGCTGGTGAGCGGTTTCATCGGCTCGGGCGGTGCGTTCGTGCTGACCCCCGCGATGATGAACTTGGGCGTGCCCGGAGTCATCGCGGTCGCCAGCAATCTGTGCCACAAGTTTCCGAAAGCGCTGGTGGGCGCGCACAAGCGTCATCGTTATGGCCACGTCGATATCAAACTCGGCCTCGTGATGGCGGTGACTGCCATTGCGGGCGTGTGGGTCGGTGCGGATCTTCAGCAACGCATCAAGGCCGTTTACGGCGAAGCGGGTTCCAACCTCTACGTAAGCCTTGCGTTCGTGATCGTGCTCGTGATCGTCGGCGCGTTTGTGCTGCGCGACGCGCTCAGCATCTATCGCGCGGGCAACATGGATGCCGATGACCAGACTTCGCGGCTGGCGCGCTGGGTGCAGTCAGTGGAAATTCCCGGCACGATGATGCACTTCAAGACCGCGAACGTGCGTGTGTCGGCGCTGTTTACCATTCCGCTGGGATTCGCCACCGGCATGCTGGCTGCGACCATCGCGGTCGGCGGCTTTATCGGCGTGCCCGGTATGATGTACGTGCTAGGGGCGCCGGCACTCGTGGCAAGCGCAACGGAACTGGTGATCGCATTCGTGATGGGACTGGGCGGCACCGTGAAGTACGCGTTGCACGGCCTCGTCGACATCCGGCTCGCGCTGATCCTGCTCGGCGGCTCGCTTTTCGGCATACAGCTGGGCGCGATCGGTACCACTTTCGTCAAACCCTATGTGATCAAGGTCGTGATGGCGGCGATCATGCTGATCGTCGCGGTGAGCCGCGCGCTGGTAGTGCCGGTCTATCTAACCGAGCTCGGGCAGTTGGGCCTGGCGCCGGACACGATGGCGGTGCTCAAGCACGCGAGTTTTGCGTTTCTCGTACTGGCGTTGTGCACTGGCGGCCTCATCATCGTCGGTGCGATGCTGCGCGGCCAGCGCGACGCTGCGGTGCTCGCGGCGCGAGCCGCGCCAGTCCCGGACTGATTCCGCCGTTGCCGTTCACGCCGCCCCGGCACGCGGCTCGCCGCCGGGCAGGCTGGCGTGGCATTCCCTGAAAATGCGCGCTTTGCAGTCGCGGCAGATCTGCGGATCGAGTTGCGGGTAGATCGCGCTGACTGCACGCGTCTTGACCGCAAAGAGATTGGGCGCGCCGATGTCCGCCAGGTAGCCGCCGCGTTCGAGCAGCGTACGCACCGCGTCCTTAACGCGGTAGAAATAAAGCCCGCCGCCGAGCGCGCGGCGCCGGCGCGCTTCCTGAGCGAGCATTTCCGCGCCCGCCAGGTCGACAAAGTTGATGCCGCTGGCGACGATCAGCACGCGTTTTTGCCGCGGGTTGTGCGCATCGATTTGCTGCAGGTATCCCTGCACGTGGTCGACGGCGCCGAAGAACAGCGAACCGTTGATGCGCACCATTTTCAGTTGCGGGCAGTCGGGCAGGCCGCTGTCGGCGCTGAAATGATAGCTGTCGGGCGCCGGGTCGGGCTTGACGTCCAGCACCAGCGGTTGCGAGGTGCGTGACAGGTAAATCAGCAGCGACAGGATGACGCCGGCATAGATCGCGAATTCGAGTTCGGCGAACAAGGCGGCGCTGAAGGTGATCAGCAGCACCGCCGTTTCGCGGCGGCTGGTGCGCAGGATGTTCCGAATGTGATGCAGGTCGATCAGGCCCCACGCGACAATGAACAGGATCGCCGCCATCACCGCGTGCGGCAGGTAGGCGGCGAGCGGCGCGACCAGCATGATGATCGGCACCAGCAGCACGGCCGCCGCCACCGCCGACAGCGGGGTTTTCGCGCCCGACTCGTAATTGACGCCGCTGCGGTTGAACGAGCCGCTGCTCGCATAAGACGAGAAAAAACTGCCGACGATGTTTGAGAGGCCCTGCCCGATGAACTCCTGGTTGCCGTCTATGCGCTGACCGCTTTTGACGGCGATGGCGCGCGCGATCGAGACTGCTTCGGTCAATCCCAGTATCGTCACTGCGAGCGCGATCGGCAGCGTCTTGCGTATCGCCTCGAACGACAGATCGGGCGCCGACAGCATAGGCAGCGCCTGGGGCAGCGCGCCGAGCGTGGTGATGCCGGTGGTGGCGACGCCGTACCGGGCGTTGAGCGCGGCGGCGAACGCGCTGCCTGCCAGCATCGCGACGATCATGTAGGGAAATTTCGGCCAATAGCGGCGCATCAACATCGCAATCAATATGGTGACCGCGCCGACCGCGGCGACGTGCGGACTGATATCGTCGAGATGAACAATGAACTGGTGGAGCGTTCCGGCAAACGACGTGCCTCGCGCAATGGGCAGGCCGAAGAAATTCTGGATCTGCGCGGCGAAGATAAGCAGCGCGGCGCCTGCGGTAAACCCGATCACGACGGTGTGCGATATAAAGTTGACGAGCGCGCCCATGCGCGCGAGCCCCATTGCCAGTTGCAGTACGCCGGTCAGCAGCGTCAGCGTCAGCACCAGCTTGATGTAGACAGCGCTGCCCGGTTCGGCCAGCACGCTCATGCTGGCGAACACGACGATCGAAATCGCATTGGTAGGACCCGAGATCAGGTGGTTTGATGAGCCGAACAGGGCGGCAATCACTGCCGGCACCATAGCTGCGTAGAGCCCGTATTGCGGCGGCATGCCGGCCAGCGTCGCAAACGCAACGCCTTGCGGCAGCACCACCACGGCGCCGACGAGTCCGGCGCTGAGATCGGCGCGCAGCGTGCCGCGGTTTACGAGCCGGCACCAACGCAGAAACGGGAGAAAACGATCGAGTTGCATACTCAAGCGGGTAGCAGGATTGGGGGCCACGTAATGCGTGTGAGCCGGTAAGGTTCGATTATCTGGCAGCGCGGGTGCCGAGGCAATGACGCAGGTGCAGCGCGATTATTTTCCGGTATAATCGCTTGGTGACAAACGGGAAGATCATCTCAATGAGCATGCATAAACTGATCGTGGCGGGAGTTCTGGGGCTGACGATCGCCGGTTCAGCGCTTGCCGACGGCGATGCAGCGGCGGGCCAGCAAAAGACGGCGATGTGCCAGGGTTGCCACGGCATACCTGACTACAAGACCGCGTTTCCGTCGGTGTATCGCGTGCCCAAGCTGGGCGGCCAGCACCCCGGCTATATCGCCAAGGCGCTGCAAGCCTATAAATCCGGCGAGCGCAGTCATCCCACCATGCGCGCGATTGCCGCCGGGTTGACCGACAAGGACATGGCCGATTTGGGCGCCTACTATGCGGCCGAAGCCACCAAGTCGGCCGTCAAATAAGAGATGACGACCATGAAAAATATTCTGATCATTGCGGCTGTGCTGGCGTTTGGCGCAACGGCGCATGCCGCCGATCCGGCAGCCGGCAAGGAAAAATCAAAAGTGTGCGCGGCTTGCCACGGCGAAACCGGCGCGACGCCGATCGCCGACAATCCCAAGCTCGCGGGCCAGTATTACGATTATCTCCTGCGCGCTCTGAACGACTACAAATCAGGCGTGCGCAAGAATCCCGTGATGTCCGGTATGGTAGCGAGCCTGAAGAAAGATGACATGGCCGATCTCGCCGCCTACTTCTCCCGGCAGCAGGGGCTCGTCACCAAATACTAGGCCAGTCAGCCGGCCATACACCGGATGGCCGCCAGTCATCCGGTTTTTTCTGTACGCGCGCCTAGGCGCGCGACTTGTTGATTATGCATTCAAGGTAGCCGGCAGAATCGGGCGCGGTACCCGCGCGTTGCGCCTGCCAGAGGGTCTCCCCCAAACACTCGAGCAACGAATGCTTCGCGTCGTGCGCGGAACCGGTGACGGCCAGCAGACGCTCATATGCGGCGCGCACGCCCGGCGGCTGGTCGATCGACAATTGTTCTTCGACAGCCAGATGCAGCGACAGATGCAAAAATGGGTTGATAGCGCCGTCCGCGGGTGCGAAATCGCGGTCGAGATTGCGGTCGGCGTCTTTTAGTAGCGCATGGTATTCGGGATGCAGGGTTATCACGCTCAGCGTGGTTTGCTCGAGCGCGCTCAGCGGCTCGCCGTCGCGGTATTTTTTCCACGTGTCGAAAAAATACCGCCTGGCCTCATCGCGGGAAGGGGCGAACATGCTGGAAAGTGAGGCGAGAGGCGAGAGGCGAGAGGCGAGAGGCGGGAATGCGTTTACCCCTCTCTCCTCTCTCCTCTCTCCTCTCTCCTGACTTTGTGCCTG
>JBKJMN010000186.1:0-16770 GCA_046596405.1 Burkholderiales bacterium | reverse complement strand
CTTTCCCTCACCCTCGGTCCCTCTCCCGAAGGGCGAGGGAAGAAAAGCCCTTCTCCCTCCGGGAGAAGGGTGGGGAGAGCAAAGCGAGGGGGCCGAAGGCGGGAAAGTTTTTGTCATCAATAATGTAAAAATCAATAATCGTCCTTCGGCATTGTCTTTGCTACGTTGGCGGTCAAAGATCGAGTAACCAAAAAAAGACCTGCGATTATTTCGCAGGTCTTTTTTCTTGCCTTTGTTTTCCTTCGCGTCCTTCGCGGTTCAGGATTGTCGGTGTCGTCGTCCGGCGATAGCTCACGCCTTGGCCGAATCGACCATCGCTTTCAGCAAAGTCTCGGGTTCATGCGCGCCCGACACCGCGACTTTGCGGTTGAAGATGAAGAACGGCACGCCGTTGACGCCGTTTTGGCGCGCTTCAAGATCGCCGGCGAGAATCGCGTCGCGGTCCTCGTCCGAATCGAGATACGCTTCGAGCAGGTCGCGCTTGAGGCCCGCGCGTTCGCCGATATCCGCCAGCGCTTGCTTGTCGGTCAGGTTCGCCCCTTCGATGAAGTAGGCTTTGAACAAGCTCTCGGCGACTGCGTCTTCGCGCCCCTGCTTTGCGCCGTAGTGCATCAGGCGGTGCGCATTGACGGTGTTCGGTTGCACCTTGATGGCGTCGAATGCGAAATCAACGCCGACTTCGCGGCCGACGGCGGCGACGCGTTCATATTTGTTGCCGGCCTTGCCCCATTTTCCCTCGATGTACGCCTGCCGCGAGATCCCTTTCTCGGGCAGATCGGGATTTAGCTGAAAAGGCAGCCAGCGCACGGCCGGCGGTTCTTCATCGGGATGCTGCTCGCTGTACATCTGCAATGCAGATTCCAGGCGGCGCTTGCCGATGAAGCACCAGGGTCAAACGACGTCGGAAACGATGTCGATCGTAAGCTTGGGTTTGGCTTCCATGCGCAGTCCTTCGGGTAATTTGAATACGCAGGAGTCTAGCGCGCGGCGTGCCGGGCGTCGAGACGGCGCGCGTTATCGCTGCATGCGCAGTTGGCGCGCGGCCTCTGCGGCGCGCGCATCGTCGATCTCGCGCACCACGCTCTTGAGATCGACGGGCGCCAGGACGCGCTCGAAGCGTCCTGTGAGCGCGACGTCCGGCGTCAGCTTCCCCTGCTCGTAGAGCGCCCAGATTTCCTTGCCGTATTCAGTTGTCAGCAGTTCCGGCGCGCTGCGCCCGAAATAGCTCGTCAGATTGCCGACATCGCGCTCGAGCATGTCGCGCGCATGATTGTTGCCTGCCGCATCGACCGCCTGCGGCAGATCGATGATGACCGGACCAGTCGCACCGAGCAGGATGTTGTATTCCGAAAGATCGCCGTGCACGATACCGGCGCACAGCATGCGCACGACTTCCCGCATGAGCGTCGCGTGGCAGGCGCGCGCTTCGTCGGCAGTGAACTCGAGATCGTTGAGCCGCGGCGCGGGTTCCCCGTTCGCATCGGTCACGAGTTCCATCAGCAGCACGCCTTCGTGGAAATTGTGCGGCGCGGGCACGCGCACGCCGGCCGCGGCTAAGCGGTGTAACGCGTCGACTTCGGCGCTTTGCCAGGACTCTTCCTGGACTTTGCGTCCATAGCGGGTGCCTTTTTCCATGGCGCGCGCGCGGCGGCTGTTCTTGGTCTTGCGGCCTTCGGTGTAGTCGACGGCCTGGCGGAAACTGCGCTTATTGGCCTCCTTGTACACCTTGGCGCAGCGGATCGCCTCGCCGCAGCGGACCACGAAGATCATCGCTTCCTTGCCGCTCATCAGTTGGCGGACCACTGCATCGATGAGGCCGTCTTCGACGAGAGGCTCGAGTCGCTTGGGGATTTTCATCCCGCATTATGAGGCTTTTGGGGTGCGCAGCCGCAGCGGGTTGCGAGGCGGTTCAACAACACGATGTGCCCCCCAATCTGCGTCACGGCGAACAGCCTTCAGGTTTACGCGCACCGGGTTTAGGTCTAGGATAGTTGTCACCAACAGCACCGCACCGCAGATCGTCACGCGGGCGCGTTCCGCATAATAAAGGGAGGGGAAAATGAAAAAAGACGGATTCGATCGTCGCGCTTTTCTGAAAAGCGCGGTCGCCGGGGGCGCCGCCGCAGCGACGGTCAGTGTTCCGCAGGCCGCCCACGCCCAGCCGGCGGTCGCCGCGCCGGCAGCCACGTCTCCCGGTTACGCTTTCCTGAATCCCGAAGAGGGCGCTTTCGTCGAGGCGCTCGTCGACCATATGGTGCCTGCCGATGAGCTGACGCCCAAGGGCACCGACCTCGGGCTCAATATCTTCATTGACCGCGCGCTCGCGGGCGGCTGGGGCAAAGGCGAACGTCTTTACATGCAGGGCCCGTGGAAACAGGGCACGCCGAGCCAGGGCTATCAGTTGCCGCTCGTGCCCGCGGAGCTGTACCGCAACGGTATCGCGGCGGCCAATGCGCACTGCGTCAAGACCTATCAAAAGACTTTCGACAAGCTGACGGAGGCGCAGCGTGAGGAATTTCTGCTTGCGCTACAGGGCGGCAAGGTGACGTTCGAGAACGGGCCGCCGGCGCGCGCGTTCTTCACGACCGCCTATCAAACCGTCATGGAAGGCATGTTCGCCGACCCGATGTACGGCGGCAACAAGAACAAGGCGGGCTGGAAGCTGATCGGTTTTCCCGGCGTCATCGCGGTGAATTATCAGAACGTCGAGAAGTTTCGCGACAAGCCGTTCCCCAACAACCCTGTCGGCATCTCCGACATGAGCTAACGAGACCGACGGAGAACGACATGGCGAAAAAACTGAAAGAAGTCGATGTCCTGATCGTCGGCCTGGGCTGGACGGGCGGCATCATGGCGAAGGAACTGGCCGAGGCCGGGTTGAAAGTCGTCGCGCTCGAGCGCGGCGGCATGCGCTCCACCGAGAACGATTATTCGGTGCCGCACGTGCGCGATGAGTTGCGCTTCGTGCATCGTCACGACCTCATGCAGAACACGTCGAAAGACACGCTGACGGTCCGCAACAACGTCAGTCAGGAAGCGCTGCCGATGCGGCGTCTCGGCTCGTTTCTGCCGGGAGAAGTGGTCGGAGGTTCCGGCGTGCACTGGAGCGGCCACACGTGGCGCTGGACCGACGAGGAATTCAGCATCCGCAGCAAGTACGAAGAACGCTACGGCAAGAGCTTCATTCCCGCCGACATGACGATCCAGGACTGGGGCATCACCTACGCGGAGCTCGAACCGTACTACGACAGGTTCGAATACACGGCGGCGGTGTCCGGCAAGGCGGGCAACATCAAAGGCAAAATACAACCCGGCGGCAATCCGTTCGAGGCCCCGCGCGCGCGTGATTACGCGCTGCCGCCGCTGACGCCCATCCTCGCCAGCCAGATGTTCGCCGAGGCGGCGAAGAAACAGGGTTATCACCCGTTTCCGCGTCCCAGCGCCAACGCATCGCGCGCGTACACCAATCCCGACGGCTCGCGCTTCGGCGCGTGCCAGTACTGCGGCTACTGCCAGCGTTTCGGCTGCGAGGCGAACGCGAAAGGCAGCCCGCACATGACGGTGATACCGATTGCGATGAAGAATCCGAACTTCGAGCTGCGCCCGCATGCGTGGGTGACCAAGGTGCTCAAGGATTCAAGCGGCAAGCGCGTGACCGGCGTGACCTATACAAACACGCTGAACGGCGAAGAGTTCGAGCAGCCGGCGGCGATGGTGGTACTCACTGCTTACGCCATCAACAACGTGCACCTAATGCTGCTGTCGGGCATCGGCCAGCCGTACGATCCGGCAACCCAGCAGGGCGTAATCGGCAAGAACTACTGCTATCAGACCGGCGCCTCCGCCACGCTCTTTTTCGAAGGCCGGCATTTTAATCCGTTCATGAATGCAGGCGGCTCCAACTACACGATTGACGACTTCAATTCGACCAACTGGGATTTCGATCGCGCGAAGGCCGGTTACGTCGGCGGCTACAACGTCGGCAGCGGCTTCAATACCGCGCTGCCGATCGGCTACCGGCCGGTGCCGCGCGGGACGCCGGCATGGGGCAAAGCGTGGAAAGCCGCCACCGCGAAGTGGTATCAGACCGCGATGAACATCAATGCCAGCGGCAGCGTGATGGCGAACCGCTACAATTATTTCGATCTCGACCCGACCTATCGCAACGCGTTCGGCCTGCCGCTGATGCGCATGACTTTCGATTACAAGGAAAACGAGCACAAGATGGGGCGGCACGCCGCTGAAACCATCAACAATCTCGCCAAGTCGATGAATCCGACGTCGTTCAACCCGGCTGTCGCGCGTACCGAGCCGTGGACGGTCGTGCCGTACCAAAGCACGCACAACACGGGCGGCACCATCATGGGCACCAATCCCAAAGCGAGCGCGTTGAACAAATATCTGCAAAGCTGGGATTGCCATAACCTGTTCGTGATCGGCGCCAACGTGTATCCGCACAACGCCTCCTACAACCCGACGGGGCCGGTCGGTGCGCTTGCGTACTGGACGGTGGACGCGATCAAGAACCGCTATATGAAAAATCCCGGGCCGCTGGTGTCGGCATGAGGCGATACGCGTTGATATTGGTTGCCGCAGGCACGCTGGCGGCCGGCACCGCGTGCGCGGACGCCCAACGCGGCGCGAAACTGTTCGAGGAATGCCGCGCCTGCCATGCAACGGACGCCGGCGTGAATGGGGTGGGCCCCGATCTGCACGGCGTGATGGGCCGCCGTGCCGGCGCGCGCGAAGATTTTCGCTACTCGCCCGCGCTCAAGAAAAGCGGCATCACGTGGTCGCGGCAGACGCTTGATGCCTACGTGCACGATCCGCAGAAAGCGGTGCCGGCGAATCGCATGCCCTATGGGGGAATGCCGGCGGCGCGCGATCGCGCCGACCTGCTCGATTACATGCAGCAAACATTCAAGTAGTTGATCGACTGTTCGCCCTGAGGTATCGAAGCATGTCATGAGGTATCGAATGGGGTGAACGCCTTCTCCAATAATTCCGTCCGTGCTTCTATACATCAGCACGAACGGAATTATTTTGCGCGCCGCTAGATAACTTTCTTCTCCCGAAACGATTTGATCTCCGCATCGCTGTAGCCGAACTCGCGCAGTATCTCATCGTTGTGCTGGCCGCGTTCCGGCGTTGCGGTGCGCAGTTTTGGTGGCTTGGTACTGCCGACGTTCACGCCCTGCGCCACCAGATTCAGGCGACCGAGCGTCGGGTGATCGACGGGTTGCGCGAGGCCGAGATGCTGGACCTGCGGATCGGCGAACATCTGGTCGATGGTGTTGATCCGGCCGCACGGCACGCCCGCCTGGTTCAGCAGTTCGACCCATTCGGCGCTCGTGCGCTGACTGATCTTCGCCCCAATGGCTGCGTTGAGCGGGCCGCGGTTTGTGGAGCGCAGCTTGAAGTCGACGTAGTCGGGATGGGTGATGAGCTCCGGCAACCCAATCGCATTACACAGGCGCGGAAACATGGCGCCGGAACCGGAAATGTTGATGTAGCCGTCGGACGTCTTGAATACGCCCTGCGGCACCCCGGTAGGATGATCGTTGCCGGCTTGCCCGGCTACCTCGCCGCTGATCAGATAACGCGCCGCCTGGAAATCCATCAATGCCACCAGCGCCTGCACCAGCGACGTATTGACCCACTGGCCGACGCCGGTGCGTTCGCGCTGCAGGAGCGCCACCATGATGCCGAACGAAAGATAGACGCCCGATCCGCTGTCTGAAATCGCGATGCCGACGCGCGTCGGCACCGTGTCGGGCATACCGGTTATCGACATCAGGCCGCTCATGCCCTGCGCGATCTGGTCGAGCCCAGGCCGCTTCGCATACGGGCCGTCCTGGCCGAAGCCGGAAATGCTGGCGTAGACCAGGCGCGGATTGGTTTTCTTCAGCGTTTCATAATCAATACCGAGGCGATGCTTCACGTCGGGACGATAGTTCTCAATGATGACGTCGGCCTTATCCGCCATTTTCTTGAATATCGCGAGGCCCGCCGGATCTTTGAGATTCAGCGTCAGGCTCCTCTTATTGCGGTGCAGGTTCTGGAAATCGGAACCATGGCGCAGGTCCCACGCGTTGTCCTCGTCGCCGGGCTTGGTCAGTTCTTCGACCTTGATCACGTTCGCGCCCCAGTCAGCGAGTTGGCGCGCCGCTGTCGGGCCCGCGCGCGCTCGCGTAAGGTCGAGCACGAAATAGGGCGACAAAGGAAGATCGTCTTTTGCTTCGGGCATAAATTCTCCAGGGGGAAGAGGGCGAGCCGCGGACGAGGCACTGCGGCTGCGGGAATGCGAAGTTTACTGGCGCGGCGCGATTAGCTCAATGGCAACGCGCGCTCGAGCAGCGCGGCACATCCGTCGCCGCAGCGTGCGTGGACGCTGCCGGCAAATTCACCTAACATCGTCGCCAACGCGAGCGCGGAGACGCACACGGTTCTTGCCGCCGTCTCGCGCATTCAAGACGCCGGATGATGCTCGACCAACGTATAGGTTTTCTCGGCCTCGGCACCATGGGCCGGCCGCTCGCGCAGCGATTATTGGACGCGGGCGCGCAACTGCGCGTATACGATATTGCCGCCGATGCCGTCGCGCACTTTACCGCGCAAGGCGTGCTTGCCGCGGCAACGCCGCGCGAACTGGGTCAGTGGGCGGACGTGCTGATATTCATGGTGCCGCATCCCGCGGCGTTGCGCGACAATCTGATGGGCGCACAGGGCGCGCTGCATACGCTGCGGCGCGGCGCGGTCGTGATCGATATGTCCACGAGCGGCCCCGGTGTGGTTAAGGAATGCGGTGCGGCGCTCGCCGCGCGCGGTATCGAGATGGTCGACGCCCCGGTCGGCAAGGGCCCGCCGGCGGCAGCCAAGGGCGAACTCACACTGCTCATGGGCGGCCACCGCGCAGTGTGCACGGCGGTCGAACCGATATTGCGCAACTTCGGCAATGAACTGCATTATTGCGGTCCGCTCGGCTCGGGACAGGTCGTGAAGCTAGTGAATAATCTGGTGTCCTGCGCCAATGCCGCCGTGCTGGCCGAAGCGTGCGCGCTCGCGCAAAAGTCGGGCGTCGATCTCGGTGTGCTTACTGGAATCATGGCCGGCACCGCGGCCGACAGCCATCAATTGCGCCATACGTTGATGGGCAAGGCGCTCAAGAACGATTTCACTCCGGCGTTCAAACTCAAGCTTGCGCACAAGGACATGCGGCTTGCATTGCAAATGGCGCACGAACTGGAGGCGAACAGCATGTGCACTCGCGCGGCGGTCGATTGGTATGATCGCGCAGCCGCGGCGGGTTACGGCGAACTCGATCGCGCGGCGTTGATGCTCATCGTCGATCCGCAACTGAAGAAAGACTGATCTGCGTTTTGACACTTCCGTACGCGAAACGCATAATCTGACGGTCGCTTTCTGTTCGCCGTGAAGGTCGATTTTGCAATGTCCGACCCTATAGTTGAATCATCAAGCTCGTTGCCGTCGACAAGCCGGCTGGGGGCGCGTGCGGCGGTCTATTTGCGCAACGTCACGGGTATCGGCCTCGTGCTGGTGGTGTGGGAGACACTCGCTTCGGGCGGCTTGATCAACGCAACATTGCTGCCGGGACCGTTGCAGATTATTTCGACGACGTTCGAGTTGCTGCGCGACGGCACGCTGCTGCGGCATGTCGCGGCGAGCCTGGAACGCGTGTGTGTAGGTTTCCTGATTGCAGCAGTGGTCGGCCTCACACTCGGCGTGTTACTCGGCTGGTTCCGTGGGCTTGCCGATCTGATAAAGCCGCTAGTCGAAGCGCTGCGGCCGATTCCGCCGATCGCCTGGACGCCGATTGCGATACTTTGGTTTGGGATCGGCAATGCACCAAGCTATTTTCTGGTCTTTATAGGCGCGGTGTTTCCGGTGTTCGTCAACACCTACTCCGCAGTACGCAACATCGACCGCAACCAGATCAATGCTGCGCTGTGTCTGGGCGCGAGTCCCAGACTGCTCATTTTCGACATCCTGGTGCCGGCTTCTTTGCCGATCATTTTTCCGGGTTTGCGCATCGCTTTGGGCGTGGGTTGGATGTGCGTGGTCGCCGCCGAACTGATTGCCGCGCAATCAGGGCTCGGTTACATGATACAGACGAGCCGCATGCTGCTGCAGACGCACTACGTGGTGACCGGCATGATCGCGATCGGCATAATCGGTTTTGCCATGAACGCGCTGATGACCTGGATCGAGCACCGGCTCACGCCGTGGCAGGAAGCGGTCAAGTCGGCATGATCCCCGCGGCATTGTTGCGCGTCGACCGCGTGGTCAAGGAGTTTGCGATGCGCGGCACGGGACGCATGCAGCGCGTGCTCGACGGCATCAGTCTCGATATTGCACCGGGCGAGTTCGTCGTGCTCCTCGGGCCATCGGGCTGCGGCAAGTCGACGCTGCTCAATGTAATCGCTGGGTTCATGCACGCCGATTCCGGTCAGGTATTGCACGCGGGTGGCGTCGTGTTGAAACCCGATCAGCGCCGCACCGTGGTATTTCAGGACTACGCACTGTTTCAGTGGATGACGATACAGCGTAACGTCGAATTCGGCTTGAAGGCGAAAGGCGTGCCGGAGGCGGAGCGTGCACGCATCGCCGCCGAATTCATCGCACTCGTGCAGCTGACCGGATTCGAAAACCGTTACCCCTATGAAGTGTCGGGCGGCATGAAGCAGCGCGCCGCACTTGCACGCGCGCTAGCACCCAACCCGGACGTGGTGTTAATGGACGAACCCTTCGGCGCACTTGATGCGCAGACGCGCGTGTTGTTGCAAGAGGAAGTGGCGCGTATTGCCGCGCAAACGCGTAAGACGGTATTGTTCGTCACGCATTCCATCGACGAGGCGGTGTTTCTTGCCGACCGCGTGGTCGTGATGAGCGCGCATCCGGGGCGCATCCGGCGCATTTACCAGGTCGACCTGCCGCGACCGCGTACCGCGCAGACGCGCGCGCAACCGGAGTTCATCGCGCTTACACAGGAACTGTGGGAGTCACTCAAGCCGGAATGGCAGGCAGAGAACGTGTTGGCCGCGGCAATTTGATCGAACGCACGATGTGATCTTAAAGGAGAAAATATTATGAAGCTGATTGCGCGTTTTGCTTTGGCGTGTAGCTGCGCCGCGATAATGCTGGGGCCGGTTGTGGTAGTGGCTGCAGAAGAGCCGATTCCGATTCGGATCGGTGGGCAGCCCACCACCACGGTGACTGCGCAGGTGTCGCACGTTTTCATGCGCACCGACATTCTGGCGCGCAACGGGTTGAAGGGTGACGTTAAACTGTTTGCGTTCGGCCCGGCGGTCAACGAAGCGCTCGTCTCCGGCGCGATCGATGTCGGATTTATCGGCGACATGCCGTCAGTATCGCTGGCCGCGGCTAATGCCCCCACCCGCGTGATCGCGCGCCAGTCGGTGTTTCGCGGCGCGTTGATGGCGACTGCCAAGTCGAACATCAAATCGGTCGCCGATCTCAAAGGCAAGCAGATTTACGGACCGCACGGCAGCTCGGTATTTCTGATGACACTGGCGATGCTCGAACAGGCCGGGCTGAAGCCCGCGCAGGACGCCCAGCTCGTGCACATGGGATTCGCCGATCTCGCCGATGCGGTGAACAGCGGAAGGATAGAGGCATTCTTCATCTGGGACCCGTGGGTCGAGAATTTCGTCGAGAAGGGCATCGCGCGCGTGCTGGCGCAGGACGTCGAGCTCACCATGGTCACCGCGATGCGCGACGATTTCATGAAGGCGCGGCCAGGCGCGGTGGAGCGGTTCTTGAAGGCACACAAGGAAGCGCTGCTGTTCGCCGCGCAGAACCAGGATCTGGTAAACGGCTGGTACCGGGAAAACGACGCGGCGCGTGCGCTGTCGATGAGCGTGGTTCAGAAAGCGACCGCGTACGATCCGCAATGGTCGGCAAAGGCGTTCGGCGACGTGCGCATGTCATTTACCGACGCCGAGCTCGAGCGTTATTTCGGCCTTGCGAGGCGCGCCGCGGACCTGAAGATATTCCCGAAACTGGCGCCGCTGTCCGAGCGCGTGGATTTTGGCACAGCGAAAAAACTCGACGCGAATGCGTGGGCATTCGATCCGAAGGGCGTGAAAGTCGCGAAGTGACGCATGCGATTCGCATCCATGCGCTGGGAGGACCGGAAGTTTTGCGCTGGGAGGCCGTCGACGTAGGCATGCCCGGGCCGGGAGAGGTGCGTTTGAAGCACACCGCTGCCGGCCTCAATTACATGGATGTGTACTATCGTGTCGGGCTGTATCCGGCCGCGCTGCCCATCGTTCTTGGCAACGAAGCCGCGGGCGTCGTGGAAGAAGTCGGTGCCGGCGTAGCCGGGCTAAAACCGGGCGATCGTGTTGCTTACGTGACTGCGACGGTGGGTGCGTATTCGGAAGCGCGCTTGATCGCCGCCGACCAGTTGATCAGGCTGCCGGACAATATCGCGGACGCGCAGGGCGCGACGATGATGATGCGCGGTATGACCGTGCAATACCTGCTGCGTCGCACCTACCGTGTTGCGCCCGGCGATACCGTGCTGGTGCATGCGGCCGCCGGAGGCATTGGCCTCATCATGTGTCAGTGGGCGCGCCACCTTGGCGCTACGGTGATCGGTACGGTCAGCACCGACGAGAAAGCCGCGCTCGCGCGTGCACACGGTTGCACGCATACGATCAATTACTTGCGTGAGAATTTCGTGCAGCGAGTGCGCGAACTCACCGATGGCCGCAAGGTCTGTGCGGTTTATGACGGGGTCGGTAAGGACACGTTCGAAAAATCACTCGACTGTCTGCGGCCCATGGGAACTCTGGTGCTGTTTGGCCACGCGTCGGGCAAGGTGCCACCATTTGACCTTCTGACGCTGGCGGGCAAAGGCTCGCTTTACGTGACACGGCCGACCTTGTGGAGTTACATCGCGTCGCGTGCCGACCTCGTCGCAACTGCCAACGAAGTGATCGCAATGATGACGAGCGGCGCAGTCAAAATTCCTATCAATCAGAGCTACCCTTTGCACGCTGCGGCGCAGGCGCACCGCGACCTGGAGATGCGCAAAACAACCGGGGCCACGGTCTTTACCGTTTAGACGCGTCCCGCGCTGATGCCGCCGTCGACGGCGAGTTCGATTCCCGTGATGTAGCGCGCTTCGTCCGAAGCCAGAAACACGACGGCGTTCGCCGTGTCCCAGCCGGTACCCATATAGCCGATCGGCACGGCGGCGTGACGCTGCGCGATCAGCGTCGCGGCGTCGCCCGCGCCCAGTTGCTTGACGAGCCGCTCCTCGACGAGCGGCGTGTGCATCGTGCCGACGACGACGGTATTGCAGCGGATGCCTTTCTTCACGTACGCCATCGCAGTCGAGCGGCTGAACGCGGCAAGCCCCGCCTTGGCGGTGCTGTAGGCGACGTTGACGCGCCCCGCGACCTGGTGGCGGAAACCCGCGATCGACGAAATATTCACGATCACGCCGGATTTCTGCTTTTCCATCACGGGCAGGACGAACTTGCAGCCCATGAAGGCCGTCTTGAGATTGAGGTCGAGCTGCGCGTCCCACACTTCCTCGCTCATCGACACCGGATCGCCCGCGGCCGAGCCGCCGCAGTTGTTGATCAGGATATCGATGCGGCCGAAGCGCTTCACGCAAGCGTCTACCGCGGCGCGCACTTCGTCGGCCTTCGTCATATTGCATTTGTGCACGACGCAGACGCCGCCCTCTTTTTCGATCAGCGCGCTCGTCTCATTGGCGGCGGCTTCATTGAGGTCGGTCGCGAATACCTGGGCACCCTGGCGCGCAAGCAGCACCGCGGTGGCTTTGCCGTTGCCCCAGCCCGGGCCGACGCTGCCCGCGCCCGCGACGAACGCAATCTTGCCTTTGAGATCGAGCATGGACGAATCTTTCGAGAGTGGAACGCCTAATTCACGTCGATGCCGACGGTGTCGTCCGGCTCGAATTCGTCGGGGACCGTGCCGTCGCCTATACCGGTAACCATGGCGGCGAGTTGCGCACTTTGCTTGACGAAATATTCGTCGCTGATCGGGTCATAAAAACGCTGGCCGACGGCGACATCGGCGAATTTGATACGGTGGCGGGTAGGACCAGATGTCATGCGGGCTCGCTTATTTTTTGCCAGTCATGGGCTGAAAAACCATGCGACCGCACTATTCTACCTGCCTCCAGACCGGGCCTGCAGCCCGGCATGCGCAAACTCGTTTCGCCAGCCATGGTTAGCTGATTTTCCGCGCGTGCGGCATCGATGCGATCAGCAACGCGGTAGCCAGCCCGCCCGCGACCGCCATGGCGGCCACCGCTTCGCGCGGCCCCAGCACCGATGCGAGCAGCCCGACCAGCATGCCGCCGGCGGTGGACAGCATCTGGCTCATATTGAAGAGCGCCATCGTGCGGCCGCGGTATTCGTTCGACGAGTACGACTGCACGACGGTATTGACGAGCGCGTTGGAGTAGACGTGACAGTACCCGGCCACGATCATGATCACGAGCGACAGCCAATACCAGGGCGTAAACGCGAATACCACGATCACCGCCGCGTAGATCAGCGACGAGTCGAGCATGACTTTGCCGCGCTGGAGCTTGTGTCCCCACAGCGCGATCATGCCCGCGCTGATCAGCGCGCCCACGCCCATCGCAGCGAGCAACAGCCCCTGACCGCTCGCGCCGACGCCCAGCAGGTCGCGCGCGAAGACCGGCAACAAGACCGTGAACGGAAATATCAGCAGCGAGGTCGCCGTGGTGCACAGGATGCCGGCACGCACCGGCTCGTTGTGCCAAGCGTAACGCCAGCCCATGACGATACTGTCGAGGAACGGCTCGCGGTGCGCGCCTGGCGCGCGAGGCGCGACCGGCTGCAGCATCACCGCCCACACCGTCGCCAGGAAAAGGAACCCGGCCTGCACGGCATAGGCGCCGCCGGTGTCCGAAAAAGCGATGATCGCGCCCGCCAGCGCCGGTCCGAGCAGCCGCGCGCCGTTGTAGATGATGGAAGTCAGGCCGATGGCGTTGGTCAGATATTCCATGGGCACCGTGTCAGACACCAGCGAAGTGCGCGCCGGATGCTGAATCACCTGCGCGATGCCGGCGAGCACCGCCGTCGAATACACATGCCACGGCTGGACCAGGTCCGTGAAGATCAGCACTGCCAGCGCGGCGAAGAGCAGCGCATTGACCGCCTGCGACACGAGCAGCAGCGTCTTGCGCGAATAGCGGTCCGCCGCACTCCCGGCAATCGGCGAGAAGAGCAGCAGCGGAATGAATTGAACGCCGCGCACGAGGCCGAGCTGCACGACCGAATCGGTGAGCTGATAAATGAGCCAGCCGCGCGAGAGCTCGTCCATCCACGTGCCGAGGTTGCCGAACATCTGGCAGCCGGTGACGAGACGGAATTCGCGGTAGTGCAGGGCTTTGAATGCGCGCTGGCTGCGCAGCGCCGACAGGAACGATTGCATCGGTCGTATTGTACGGCTTGACGGCGGCGCGCGGCTCTTGGCAGGCGTTGGGAAGCCTCCGAACGACTCACCGTTCGACCTGCGCTCGTCGAGGCTTCGCGCAAGTTAGTCACGCTCCCCATAAGAACGGGGGAAGGGGATACCCGTCGTTGGGTAATGAGAAAGTAAAGAATAGTTGCCACGAAATTATGTAAATCTCAATAGAATAGCGTCCTCTCCCCCCAACTCATTTCAGGTATTCGTCATGCATCCCCTTACCACCTGCCGGTTCGCGCTATTCTTTTCAATCCTTCTTGTCGTTGCGACCGCCGCGCACGGCCAGGCGACGACCGGCGCGGCCACTCCTGGCGCAAAAACGTATTCGGCAAACTGTGCTGCGTGCCACCAGGAAAACGGGCAAGGACTCAAAGGCGCGTTTCCGCCGCTCGCTGGCCATGCACCCGGCCTGCTCAAGCAGACGGGCGGCCGTGCTTACCTGACACGGGTGCTGCTGTTCGGCCTTGACGGTGCGATCAACGTGAACGGCACCGGTTATGCGGGCGCGATGCCGGCGTGGGGTACGCTCGACGACAACGCGATCGCCGCAGTGCTCAATCACGTCGTAACGGCGTGGGACAACAAGCGCGATTTGCCGGCCGACTTCAAGCCGTTCGAAGCCGCCGAGATTGCGGCGGCCCGCAATGAACGCCTCACGTCAGCGGCGGTATACGCGCTGCGTCAGAAATTATTGCCGCAGCAGGCAGCGGCGGGCCCAAATGCCGCAGCCGCAATTCCGCTCAGTTTCACCGAGCAACAAGTCGCGCAGGGCAAAGCGGCGTACGAGCACAACTGTATGGACTGCCATGGATCGACGATGGACAACGGCGAGTTCGGCGGCGCGCCGTTGCGCGGATCGTACTTCCGCACGCGGTGGGGCAATGGCAGCGTCGCCGCTCTGTATGCGTACACCAGAACGAAAATGCCGCCCGACCGGCCCGGCATTTTGAGCGACAAGGTTTACGCGGATCTCGTGGCGTATATCCTCAAGGCGAATGGCTATGAACCGGGCGGCCGCGAACTGCCCGCCGATTCAACGGCGCAGCAGTCCATGAGCCTCAAGCGCGATTAATCGTTGGGCAGCGCGAACACCCACAACGACGAGCCGCCGTCCGGATTGCGGATTTCCGGCGTAAGCGTCGCGAGCGAACGCGCGTGGCTCGAGCCGTTGCCGACGGCAACCGCGACGTACTGCTTGCCGTTGACCGAGTAGGTGATCGGGAACGCGTTGACCGCATTGCTCGTGCGCACCTGCCACAGCAACTTTCCGCTCTGGTCGTCGAAGGCGCGTATGTAGCGGTCCCATGAACCCGAAAACACGAGACCGCCGCCGGTCGCCAGCACCGCGGCAGTCTGTGGCGCGCGCGTGCGGAACGACCACGCGGGTTTCTGCGTGTCGAGGCTGACGCCGTCGACGCGGCCGATGTTGCCGTCGCTGTTCGGGATCGGTTTACGTGCATAGATCGCGCGTCCGCCGCCCATATAAATCTGGCCGGGCTCGACCGGCACCGGCGTCGTGTCCGAGCAATACTCGTTCAAAGGCAGATACAGCATTTTGGTTCTCGGGCTGTACGCAGTCGCGGGCCAGCCGCGGCCGCCGGGATCGGCCGGGCAATTGACGGTGGTTTTTCCGATGTGCGGTACGGAATCCTGATTGATGGTTTTCGCGCCGGTTTTCGCATCGATAGCGGTGACGACGTTTTGATACACGGTTTCCTTGTGCCATAGCCATTCGCCGGTCGTGCGATCGAGCACTTCGATGATGCCGAGCTTGCCGACGGTCACCAGCGTCTTGCGCATCTTGCCGTTGACCGGCAGGTCGACGAGCACGCGCTCGTACGCGTAGTCGAGGTCCCACGTGTCGTTTTCCAGATGCTGGTAGTGCCACTTCAGCTTGCCGGTGGCCGGATCGAGCGCCAGCGTCGAGTCCGAGTAGAGCGCGTTATTTTTCATGCCGTCTTTTTTCGGCATGAGCCCGTTCATCTCGGCCATCCACGGATACGGCTGGCCGACGCCGAAGAACAGCGTATTGGTATCAGTGTCGTAGCTGCCGGAGTTCCACACCGACGAGCCGTGGCGTTTTTCGAGCGGGATGCCGTTCCACGTATCGCCGCCGGGCTCGCCCGGGCGCGCGATCGAATAAAACCGCCACGCTTCCGCGCCGGTCGCAGGATCGTGGCCGGTGATGAAACAGCCGCCGGGCTGCGCGTTGCCGCAGCCGGTCATGCCCTGGATGATTTTGCCGCCCGCGACGAGCGGGCCGCCCGTGTAGCGCCAGCCTTTCGTCCAGTCGGCGACGGCGCGGTCCCACGTGACTTTGCCGGTGTTGACGTTGAGCGCGATCAGGTGCGCGTCGGACGTCGCGACGATTAACGTATCGGCGAAGATCGCCATGCTGCGTTTCGCGAGCGGGTTGCCGCCCTCGGCGACGAGCGGCGCGGGCAGGTCGCGTTTGTATTCCCACAAGAGGTCGCCGTTGGCCGCATTGAGCGCCTGCACCTTGTCGGCATAGTTGTATATGAACAACACGCCGTCGTGCACGATCGGCGTGATCTCCGTCGCACCCGTGGTCATCGCCCACGTCCACGCGACGCGCAGGTTCTTGACGTTGGTCTTGTTGATCCGGTCGAGCGGACTGTAGCCCCACGCGTCGTAAGTGCGACGCCACATCAGCCAGTCCGCCGCCGGCGGATTACGCAGCATCTCCTCGGTCACCGGCGACAGCGGCTTGCGCGGCTCGGCCTTCGGCTGTGCGAACGCGGCTGCGCACGCGAGCGCGAGAACGGCTGCGCCCAGAACTGCTTTATTCAAAAGTTTGCTGTGCATTTGACCTGCCTCCGGGGAATTGAATTTGTCGCGCTCAAGCGGCGCGCCTGCGCTTGCGCCGGTATTAGTGTTATCGCTGGGAGGAGCAAATGCTACTCCTGTGCCCTCACGTATCAAAGCTTTATTCGTGTTCCGGGGGCGCAGTCCATCCCGGTCGATGCAATGACGTTTTTTCCGGCATTTCCCTCTAGAATAGCGTCCTCGCGCTTCCCTTAACCTCATTCGGATTTCCATCATGTATCCAAACACTCTGCTCTACATCGACGGGCAATGGTGCCCGGCCGCTTCCGGCCGCACGCTGCCGGTCGTCAATCCCGCCAACCATCAGGAGATCGGCACCGTCGCCTACGCCGAACGCGCCGATCTCGACCGCGCGCTCGAAGCCGCGGAAAAAGGCTTCAAGGCCTGGCGCAAGGTGTCGGC
>JBKJMN010000135.1:0-5803 GCA_046596405.1 Burkholderiales bacterium | reverse complement strand
CGGCTCGCGCGCCCGCTGCTGCACCTGCTCGATCCCGAAGCCGCGCATGGCGCGACGATCTGGGCGCTCAAGCACGGGCTGGCCGGCGCTCGCGCGGCGCCTGACGACGCGATCCTGGCGACGCGCGTCTGGGATCTCGACTTCAAGAACCCGATCGGCTTGGCGGCGGGCTTCGATAAAGATGCCGAAGTGGTTGACGCGATGCTCGCGCTCGGCTTCGGCTTTGTCGAAGCGGGGACCGTCACGCCGCTGCCGCAGCCGGGGAATCCGCGGCCGCGGCTGTTCCGCCTCACCGCAGATCAGGCCGTGATCAACCGCTTCGGATTCAACAGCAAAGGACTCGCGGCATTTACCGCCCGGCTCGCGCAGCGCCGCGAACCCGGCATAACGCGAGGCATCGTCGGCGCGAATGTGGGCAAGAACCGTGATGCTACCGACGCCGCGGCCGATTATGCGAAAGGCGTCGAAGTCACCAGCGCGCTGGCCGATTACCTGGTCTGCAACCTGTCGTCGCCCAATACGCCGGGCCTGCGCGATTTGCAGGCGCGCGCGCAAATGCAGGAAGTGATCGAGCGCGTGCTCGCGGCGCGCGCCCGCGCCTGCCCCGCCGGCACTCGCGTGCCTGCGCTGCTGGTCAAAGTCGGGCCGGATCTCGATGACGAAGCGATACGCGATATCGCGGACGTCGCGCTCGCCACCGGAATTGACGGCCTGATCGTCGGCAATACGACTCTGGACCGGCCGCCGTCCCTGCGCAGCCCGCACGCGAGCGAAGGCGGCGGACTGTCCGGATTGCCGCTGTTGCCCAAAGCCGATGCGTGTCTCGCCGCGATGTACCGCTGCGTCGGCGGGCGGTTGCCGCTGATTGGTTGCGGGGGAGTGGCGACCGGCGCACATGCTTACGCGAAGATCCGGGCCGGCGCGTCGCTCGTGCAGTTGTATTCGGCGCTCGTCTATCACGGCCCGGCGTTGATCGGAGAAATCAAGCGCGAGCTCGCCGAACGTCTGCGCGCGGATGGCTTCAAGAGTGTCGCTGACGCCATCGGCGCAGATACGCGCTAACCCGTCCGGCGGCTTGCGCCGGTCACGCAGTGGTAATAAAGTTGCCTGCCCGAGTTGGCTCCTAACCACCTCTACTTAAGCGAATCGGAAAAATTTATGCGCACGACTCCGCTTCATCCATTCACATCGATGATCGCCGCATTACTGATCGCGCTGCCTGCTGCTCTGGCCGGCGCACAGGACTGGCCGGCGAAGTCCATCACCATGGTCATGGGTTTCCCCGCCGGCTCGGGCGTCGACATCGTCGCACGCTCGCTGCAGGAGTCGATGGAGAAATCGCTCAACGCCAGGATAGTCACTGAATACCGGGCGGGCGCGGGCGGCAATATTGCGTCCGAATACGTCGCCAAGGCGCGCGCCGACGGCTACACGATATTGCTCGGGACCGCTGCGACGCACGGCGTCAATGCCGCGCTTTACAGAAGTCTGCCGTTCGACGTCGAGGCGGATTTCACGCCGATCGCGCCGCTCGTTGACGTCTCGAACGTGTTGACCATCAATCCCGAAGCCATCGACGTCAGGACGGTCGGAGAATTCATTGATAAGGTCAAGGCGAATCCCGGCAAATACAACTACGCGTCAACCGGCAACGGTACTGGCACCCACCTCGCATTCGCCGAGTTCAACGCCAAGGCGGGGCTCAACATGCAGCATGTGCCGTACAAAGGCAGTGTCGAGGCGATCCAGGGCATGATCAAGGGAGATGTGTGCTGCCTGTTCGCTCAAGTCCAAACCGTCATTCAACACTGGCGTGCGAACCGCCTGCGCCTGTTGGGTGTCTCGACGAAGGCGCGCGTGAACGCGGTAGCCGAAATTCCGCCGATCGCGGAAGCCGGCTTGCCCGGTTTCGAAAGCTACACTTGGTTCGGGCTATTTGGTCCGAAAGGGCTCGATCCGAAAATTGCCGCGGCGATCAATGGCGCGGTACGCACGGCTCTCGAAACACCAGCAATCCGGCAGAAGTTGATAGAACTCGGCAACACCCCGCGCATCGAAACGGTCGAGCAGTTCCGCGGCACCGTCAAAAGCGATCGCGCAAAATGGGCGGCCGTCGTCAAGACGACAGGCGCGACGATCGACTGAGCGCCTACTCATCTGAAATCCATTGATGCTGCATCCCGGCGTGCCGGCTCACGGCGCCGGGTCTGAGGAATCCCTGCATGTTGCTCGAACAGCCCGGCACTCTCGGCGCATTGCGGCTGAAGAACCGCATCTTGATGGCGCCGATGGGCACCAACTACAGCACGACCGACGGGCTGTCGACGGAGCGCGACCGCATGTACTATGCCGAGCGCGCGCGCGGCGGCGTCGCCATGATCATGACCGAGGCGATGGTCGTCACCGCCGAGGCGCGCCCCCACCATAATTCGCTGTGCTGCTATCACGATCGCTTTATCCCGGGTCTCGCGAGTATCGTCGATGCGATCCACGCGCACGATTGTCACGTGTTCGCGCAACTGAACCATCGGGGCGCGCTGCTGCGCCGCGCGGTGCTCAATATGGAACCCGTGGGGCCGTCGCCGTGGAAGAATCCGAATACCGGCGACGCCGTGCGGCCGCTGACGGTGGCGGAAATCGCCGCCATCCAAAAACTGTTCGTCGCGTCGGCACGGCGCCTCAAGCAGGCGGGTTACGACGGGGTCGAGATCCACGCGGGCAACGGTTACCTGTTTCAGCAGTTTTTCACGCCACGCATCAATCGGCGCACCGATCAATACGGCGGCTCGTTCGCTAATCGCGCGCGTTTCCTGCTCGAAACGATCGCGCGCATCAAAGCGGCGCTCGCGGATTTTCCGCTCGTGATCCGCTTGAGCGCGTCGGAGTTCGCCGACGGCGGGTACAGCGAAGCCGAGATCGTGGAACTCGCGCGCTGTCTTGAGCGCGCGGGGGTGGCAGCGCTCGATCTGTCGGGGGGCAGCAATGAAAGCCCGCAGTTGTCGAAATACTGTATACAGCCGCCTTCATTTGCGCGCGGCTGCCTGGGTCCCTACGCAAAACCCATCAAGCAGGCGGTGAGCATTCCGGTGCTGGTCGCGGGGCGGGTGGTCGATCCCGCTGATGCGGAAGCGCTGTTGCGCGACGGTTGCACCGATTTCGTCTCGGTCGGACGCGCGCTGTACGCGGACCCGCACTGGTGCCTGAAAGCTTTCGGCAAGGTCAAGGCGCCGATCCGCGCTTGCATCGCGTGCAATGTGTGCTTCGAACGGTTGACGCTGGAGCAGGACGTCGCGTGCGTGCACAACCCGATGATAGGCACCGAGTTCGAATCGCTCGAGCACGCTGAGCCGCAATTATTTCCGGCCTTGCGAACACGGCAGCCGCGGCGCGTGCTGGTGCTCGGCGCTGGCGTGACCGGCATCGAAGCGGCGCGCGTGGCGGCCGCGCGCGGCCATCACGTGGAAGTCTGGGAGCAGGCGCCGGCGGCGGGCGGCCAGATGCCGCTCGCGATGGCCGCGCCCGACAAGCGCGAAGTCGAGCCGGTATGGACTTACCGCTGGCGCCAGGTTGAAGCGCTCGGTGTGCCGGTGCGCACATCGATGACCGTCAACGCGCCGGCGATCGCCGCGTATGCGCCCGACTTCGTGATCATCGCCACCGGGGCGCTGCCGCGGCCGTGTCCGTTCGATGTGACGGCGCTCGACCCGGCGGTGACGGTAATGCATGCGTGGGACGTGTTGCGCGAGCCCTCGCGAGTCGCGCGCGCCGCTGCCGTTACGATCATCGGCGGCGGCATGGTCGGCCTCGAGACCGCCGATCTGCTGTCGCTCGCCGGCACGCGCTGTACCGTTATTGAAGCGCTGTCCAGCGTCGCGCCGGGCATGGCGCGCAACAACAGGATGGAATTGCTGGACCGGTTAAAATTGCGCGGTGTGCGCATCATGCTCGACAGCCAGGTGGTGACGGCGGCCGGCGGCACGCTGGACATCCGGACGGGGGAGAACAAAATGCTGCGCATAGCGATCGGCGACTGCCTGGTCATCGCGACCGGGCCGGCGCCGCAATCCGGCATCGCCGACGAGCTCGCGGCGGCCGGCGTCGACTATGCGCTCGCCGGCGACTGCAATCGGCCGGGCGATTTTTTGTCATGCCTGCGCGATGCGTGGATGGTGGCGCTGTCACTCGAGCACCGGTTCGCTCACGCGGGCGCTGCAGCAGATAAATGACTGGCGGGGATGCGATGACGGACGAGATCTACGAAGTCTATGCAATCAAATATGCGACGCGCAATGCGCAACGCCGCGATCATTTCATCGGCGGTGATCCGCACGATGCGCCGATGCCGATGGATTACTTCGTCTGGCTGATCCGCAACGCGGCGCGCACGGTCGTCGTCGACACCGGATTTACCCGCGAAGTCGGCGAAGCACGCAAGCGCACGTTCCTGCGCTCACCGGCGGAAGGGCTCGCTTTGATGGGCGTCAAGGCGGCCGCCGTCAAAGACGTGATCATTACGCACATGCACTACGACCACGTCGGGACCTTTCACGATTTTCCGCAGGCCCGGTTCCACCTGCAGGATGAGGAAATGGCGTTCGCGACCGGTCGCCAGATGCGGCACACCCGGTTCCGGCACAGTATCGAAGTCGAGGACGTCGTCGGCATGGTCAGGCTGGTGTTCGGCGACCGCGTGACATTTCACCGCGGCGATGCGCAACTCGCGTCCGGCTTGAGCGTGTATCACATCGGCGGCCACACGCCGGGGCTGCAATCGGTGCGCGTGATGACGCAGCGCGGCTGGCTCGTGCTCGCGTCCGACGCGACGCATTATTACGAGCACTTCGAAAACGACCGCTGTTTCCCGACCGTTTACAACGTCGGCGACACGCTCGAAGGCTATGCGCGCCTGCGCGATCTTGCAGCGTCGCCCAAGCACATCATCCCGGGCCACGATCCGCTGGTCATGCAGCGCTATCCGGCGGCGTCGACAGCACTCGAAGGCATCGCGGTGAGGCTCGACGTCGAGCCGCGGCAATAGCGCAACCGGCTTATCGAGAAATACGTAATAGATATGACAATGGCGAAATCCGTCAAAATCTTCCCTCACTCTCGGTCCCTCTTTCGGCACGCAATCCCGTGCTCCCTCATCCCCAACCCTTCTCCCGGAGGGCGAAGGGAGCCTGGTGGCGCTGATGCGCGGGAGTGTGAAATGGCGAGGGAAGAAAAGCCCTTCTCCCGCTGGGAGAAGGGTGGGGATGAGGGGGATTTTCGTCTTCGGCAACGGAATCCTCAATCACAAGGACACTTGCACGATGAGCAGTACTGAGGCGCCTTTACTCGCCAACGCGACGCGCGATCTCGCCGCGTTCGCGGCCAATCTCAAGTTCACTGACATTCCGGCGGAGGCGATCGAGCGCATCAAGTACTGCGCGCTCGACAGCATCGGCTGTTGCCTGTTCGGCGTGACATTGCCGTGGACGCAGCACGTGCAGGCGATGGTCCAGGAGGAGGGCGCGAAACCGGTGGCGTCGATTTACGGCGGCGGCGGCAAAACGACCGTGGCGCACGCCGTGCTCGTGAACAGCACCGCGGGCCACGCGTTCGAGCTCGACGACATTCACAAGGAGTCGATCGTGCATCCGGGTTCGCTCGCGACACCGGTGGCAATTGCGTTCGCGGAAAGTGCGGGCGGTGCGCCGGGGCGCGACGTGATCACGGGCATGATTGCCGGCTACGAAGTCGGCACGCGCGTCGGCAACGCGGCGACCATGAGCCTGTTCCTGCGCGGCTTTCATCCGCAAGG
>JBKJMN010000444.1:0-3015 GCA_046596405.1 Burkholderiales bacterium | reverse complement strand
ACGATCCGCAGAGAGATCTGGCGCCCGTGATCTGGGTCGCCGCTGTTCCCGCGGTGATGGTCGTGCATCCGTCGGTGCCGGTGAAGACGGTTGCCGAATTCATCAAGCTCGCCAAATCAAAGCCGGGAGAGTTTACTTACTCATCGTCAGGCAACGGCGGCACCGGCCATCTCGCGGGCGCGTTGTTCGACCTCGGCGCGGGCACGAAAATGATCCACGTGCCCTACAAAGGCACCGGCCCCGCGACCACCGCGCTGCTCGGGAGTGAGGTGACATTGATGTTCGGCGAAACCATCTCGCTGCTGCCGCATGTGAAAACGGGCCGCCTGCGCGCTATCGCGGTGACTACGCTCAAACGCTGGTCAGTGATGCCCGACCTGCCGACGGTCGCTGAGACGATTCCCGGTTATACTGCGGGGCCGTGGTACGGCATTCTTGTGCCCGCGAAAACGCCGGCGGAAATTATTAATAAGTTGAACAGTGCAACGAACACTATCCTGCGCTTGCCTGATATACAGGCGAACCTCGCGAGTTCCGGTGCGGAAGCGAAAGGCGGTAGTCCGGCCGATCTGGCGGCGCAGATAAAAGAAGAAAGCGAGCGGTGGGGAAGAGTGATTAGAGAGGCGAAGATTCACTCCGATTGACCGCGCGCAGTTCCGCTTGCGGTCAATAGCGGAACCAAGCGATTGAGCTATTTAATCACCCTGGTCGCCTGCACCAGTATCGAATTCGGAATCTTGAGGCCGAGTGACTTGGCGGTTTTCATGTTGAGCACCATCTCAAACGTGACGGCGCGCTCGATCGGGATCTCGCCAGGCTTCGCACCCTTGAGTATTTTGTCCACCATTGGCGCAAGGCGCCCGAAATAGACCGGCAGATCCGGGCCATAAGACATCAGGCCCCCAGCCTCCGGGAACAGGGGGAATATTGATATCGAAGGCAGACTGTTCGCCAGCGTGAATCGTGCGGTGCGCGCCGACACCTGGGAAACAACAGGCGACGGTAACTGGATCAACGCCTGTGGCCGTTTCTTCAGCGCCGCATTGAGCACGGTCTCTAACGCGGTTTGTTCTTTTAGCTCAACCAAGTCCAGAGTTACCGACCGCTTTTTCGCTGCAGCGGTTAGACCATCAAGCCGGAATCGGCCGGTTGCCGTATCCCAAAGGACCGCAATTCGCCGGAGGCCTGGTGCAGTTTCGGTGAGCAGTTCGAGTAATTTGCCCATCAGCTCATCGAGTTCCAGGAACAAACCCGTAATGTTTCCTCCCGGCATTGCGAGACTGGTGACCAGTCCACTTGCGACCGGGTCCGTTTGCGTGTCTGTGGCAACGATTGGAATTGTCCCAGTTGCCGCTTTGGCAGCTTTGGTGGCTGCCGCGCCGATGGTAACCAGGACATCAACCTTGAGTTTGACCAGTTCAATAGCCAGTGCCGGAAGAGACTCGGTCTTCCCGTCTGCATAGCGGAATTCCAGCGCGATCGTTCGCCCTTCTACATATCCGATCTCGCGCAAACCTTTGCTGAGTGCAGCGAGGCCGTAAGTGGGAAGGCTGGTAGGCGCGGGGCCTGGGTACAAAACGCCCACCAGAGGAATTTTCCTGGTTAGCTGTGCGAACGAGATAAACGGCGCAAGCCCACTCGCTCCCAGCACAACAACGATGTGACGACGTGTTACCAAGCGTATGCCTTCCCAGGTCATATAGAAATGCAGCGATATTTCGGGAAGTCTACCCGATTTGCCCCGGACCGCCTGTGAGGTACGACATTAGATTTGTGTGACTTTTTAATACCGGCAACCCTTGGCGGCCAAGTTCTGCTTTGGGGGCAAAAGCGGCCCTTCGCAATCAGCTTGAGATCCGGCTTATTCGATGATTTTGGTAGCCTGCACCAGCATCGTGTTCGAAATTTTGAGGCCGAGCGCATTGGCGGTCTTGCGGTTGATGAATAACTCGAATGTCGTCGGCTGCTCAACCGGCAGGTCGCCAGGATTGGCGCCCTTGAATATCTTGTCAACATAGGTTGCCGCCCGCCTGAAAATTTCCCTGATGTTCTGGCCGTAGCTCATCAGGCCGCCGGCCTCCGCGTATTCAGAATATCCGCCAATGGACGGTAGCCTCTGCCTGGCCGCGAGTTCCACGATCTGATTTTGCTGCTGCTGGAATAGCGACTGCCGGAGCACGATCAACGCGCCGTCATTCTGACGCGCCGCCAGGACAATTCCATTTGCTATCTGCTCAGGCGTGCTCGCTTCCACAGGCAGTATTCGTACCCCACGCTCCTTCGCCGCATTCTGCAGATTTCTCAACGCGGCGGCATTGCCGGCATCGGACGGATTCGTCAAAACCGCAACCCCCGCAAAGTCGTGGGCACCATGCCGCGAAGCAGCTCCAGCAGCTTGGGGCCGAGTTCGGCATTCATGGTCGACAGTCCGGTACTGTTGCCGCCGGGCCGCGCCAGACTTTTGACCAAGCCGGTGCCAACCGGATCCCCCACGTTGACCATCACGATCGGTATTGCGGCGGTAGTTTTTTGCGCAGCTTGTGCCGCAGGCGTTCCTTGTGTCACCAGGATATCCACTTTCAACCGTACCAAATCCACCGCGAGTCGTGTCAGGTGCTCGGCTTGGCCCTCCGCTGAGCGCCATTCGATCAAGAGGTTTCTGCCAATGCTGTAACCGAGCTCGCGCATGCCCTGCGTAAACGGGCCATAGACCCGGTCGGTGTCGGAAAAATCCACGTGACCATACGCGAGAAATCCGACACGCCACACTTTGCCTTGCTGAGCGAAGAGCGTGCGCGGAGCGAGCACGCTTGCACTCGTGACCAATACGAAGCTGCGTCGAGTAATCACTCGATCACCTTGTCGGCGCGCAGGAGCAGTTCCTGAGGAATTGTCAGATTGAGCGCGCGGGCGGTCTTGCGATTGATAATCAGGTAATAGCGCGTCGGTTGCTCGAACGGCAATTCTCCGGCTTTGGCGCCCTTGAGAATCTTGTCGACGTATGCTGCAGCCCGG
>JBKJMN010000403.1:0-31229 GCA_046596405.1 Burkholderiales bacterium | reverse complement strand
GCAAGCGTTTGAAATGCATCACTAGAGTTGCAATGCGTACGGGTTTCTACGCGAACGACAATGAGCGGCGCGGGCGGATCGCCGAGTCGGACGTCGCGGCAGTGCCCTGGGAAGTTAATTGCCATTGCGCGATGGCGGATTCGGACGGGAAAAATTTCGCCGAACCGCCGGCTCAGACCCCCGTTTCCGCTGCGGTCCCCAGTTGCATGGCCGCGCAGCGCCAGGAATTGATAATCTAATTCTCCATGGATTCAAAGCATTACCGATCTCCGCCAGGCGTCGCGCGACGAGGCTACGCAACTCACTCCCGTGACGGTGCGCGGTCGTGCGCTCGAGTCAATCCGGCGGCGAGATGCACGTTAATTCACGTACGGGTTAATACATGAATGCAATACGACCAGACGCCGCAGTGCGTGACCGCGTGCCCGCTCGAATTCATCGGCAGCAAAAAAATATTTTTCGATGTGTTGCGTTTTTGCCTCATTCCGATTTCCGCGCGGTGCCGGTCGGATGGCCCAACGAGCATGGCGAATTGGGAAAATTATCTATATATTGATTTTGTTACCAATCAACGTAAACCCATCGCGCCCGCTTGCCAACGGCGCGATTGCGCGCTCACCCGGGTAAATAGTGATGCAGACATTGTCCGCGAACGCGGATGTTTCGATTGATACGGGCGCGTTGCCGACGCGTCGCATACTTGGCATCGCGGCAATTTTCATTATCTGCTATGTGGCGCTCGCATTGGCGACCCGCTTTTATCTGGTGCGCCCGTTCGGCATTACGCCCTGGAATCCCAGTGCGGGACTCGCGCTCGCCCTGCTGCTGGTGTTCGGCTATCGGTGGTGGCCGGCGCTGGCCATTGCCACGTGCATATCCAACCTGCTGATCCGCGGCATCCCGTCGCCGCCATTTCTCCAGTTGCTGCTGCCGCTCACGATTACCGTGGCTTACGCGGGGATGGCCGCCTTCTTGCGCGGGCCGCTGGGATTCCGTCTCGAGTTCGATCGTTTGCGCGATGTGTTCGCGCTGCTCGCCGTCGCCGCGGTCGGCACTCTGCTGGTCGCGCTCACCTTCGTGTCGGTCATTCGATTGGGTAACCTGATACCCGCGACCGACATTCAACATACGGTAATGCGGTCGTGGATAGGCCATCTGCTGGGCATTTTGATCAACACGCCGCTCTTGTTGATGATCGCAAACTGGCAGAGTACCAAGCGCGTTCTGCGCCAATTGCCGCTGCTCGAAATCGCGGCGCAGGTTTGCGCGGTGGTTTTCACGCTGTGGTTTATTTTTGCCTCGGGCTGGGCGGACCCGTACAAGCAGTTTTATCTGCTATTTCTGCCGCTGATCTGGATCGCGATGCGTCATGCCCTTGTCGGCGCGACGTTCGGGCTGGCCGTGATGCAGATCGGCTTTATCGCGTTCATCGTACACGCGAATTACGATGCCGGCACGTCGGTCACCGAATTGCAGTTCATGATGCTGGCGCTTGTCGTCACCGGACTGCTGCTGGGCATGGTGGTCGCCGAGAACCGCGCTGCGCGTCAGGCGCTCGACGACAGCGAGGCGCGCGTGCGCGCGATCGTTTCCACCGCGCCGGACAGCATAATCACGGTGGGTCAACACGGTCACATCGTCGCCGCCAATCCCGCCGCAGCGCGCATCTTCGGCTGCGCGGCGGGCGAGTTAGTCGGCAAGCGGGTTTATGACGTGTTGCCGGACTTCGAGCAGGTAGCGCGAGTCGGCGAGGCTTGCGAGCTCACCGGTGTGCGCACGGACGGGACCCGCTTTCCGGCCGAGCTCTCGGTAGGGACTACTGCAAATGAAATGCCGGCGCTGCGCATCGCGGTGACCCGCGATATCACGCGGCGCAAAGCGATGGAGCGGCAGCTCGGCCGCGCAGCGCGATTGGCCGCCGCGGGCGAAATGGCCGCCGCGCTCGCGCACGAACTGCACCAGCCGCTTTCTGCGATTCGCAATTATGCGCATGCCGCGAGGTTGCAACAGGCCCCTGCAGGCGCCAGCGAGCTGCCGGGGAAAATCGAGCACGAGGCCGCGCGCGCCGCCGACATCGTGCAACGCCTGCGCGACTTTTTCCGCGACGGGTCGTCCAGCTTCGAGTATCTGAGCGTGCAGCGCTTGCTCGACGGCGCGTTGGCGCCGATGCGCGGGGACGCGGCGAAACAGGCTATCGCGGTGAGCGTGGACGTTGCGTGCGGCAACGTTGACCTGCTGGTGGATCGCGTGCAACTCGAGGCGGTGATACACAGTCTGGTGGGCAATGCCTTCGATTCCATTAGCGGGGCGGGCCAGCGCGTGCGTACGGTGCGCGTTTCCGCGATGCAGATGGATGACGGCTGGATACGAGTATCCGTCGCGGATTCGGGCCCGGGAATCAACCTCGAGATTGCCGACCGCCTGTTCGAGCCGTTTGCCACGACCAAGATCACCGGCATTGGCATGGGGCTCGCCATGAGCCGCGCCATCGTCGAGGCGTACGATGGAAAATTATGGGTGGAGCAGGATGCCGGTGGCGGCGCGGTGTTCCATTTCACCGTGCCGCCAGCCAACTTCAAGGATGACGCCGATGACCCCAGATAATCAAAGCGTATTCATCGTCGATGACGACGCTTCGGTGCGCGACTCGCTGGCGGTGCTGCTCGGCCTTAAAGGCTATCGCACGCAGGCCTTCGCGAGCGCCGAAGACTTCCTGAGGAATTACCGGCTGGAGGCGGGCGGATGCCTGCTGCTCGACGTGCGGATGCCCGGCATGAGCGGAATCGAGCTGCAGTCAGCAATGCTCGAACGTCAGATCAGGCTGCCGATCATTGTCATTACCGCGCACGGTGACGTGCCGACCGCCCGCGCGGCGCTGGTCGCGGGAGCGGTCGATTTCCTTGAAAAGCCGGTCGATCCCGAGTTGCTGCTGGCGACGGTGCGCACGGCGCTCGACGGCGACGCGGCCCGCCGGTCTTCCACCCGCAGGATGCAAGAGGAGAGCCGCAAGCTCGACGTCCTGACCGCCCGCGAGCGCCAGATTATGGAATTGATCGCAGAGGGCACGCATTATCGCGAGATAGCGACAACGCTGGGTATCAGCCCGCGCACCGTCGAAGGTCACAAAGCGCGCGTGATGGACAAGCTGCAACTCAGAAACGTGACGGAGCTGGTGCACCTCGTGCTCGGCGCATCCGGCGCGGCCAAGCCCGGGAATTTCAAGGGCTAGCCGGCGTCGAACGTCAGGCGCCGTGTTACGGCGGGCGTCAGAGCCACTCCGCGGGCATGCCGTTCTTCAGTAAATCGCGCGCGATGAACCAGCGGTGCACTTCGCTCGGGCCTTCATAAATCCGCCAGACGCGGCACGCCCGGCACATGTATTCCAGCGGCAGATCCTTGGTCATCCCCATCCCGCCGTACAGCTGCATCGCGCGGTCAACCACGCGCGTGATCATCTCGGTGCCCTGCAGCTTGACCATGGCCGCGTCGCGGCGCCAGCTCGTCGCACCCTCATCGATCATGCAGGCGAGCCGCCAGGTGATCAGCCGCACCATTTCCATTTCCTGGAAGCTGTCGGCGATCCACCACTGGACCGCCTGGCGGTCGGCGAGCGGGTGGCCGAAAGTCACGCGGTCGTTCGCCTGCGGCAGCATCAGCTCCATGCAGCGGCGCGCATAGCCCAACGCGCGGGCGGCAATTTCGAGCCGGCGCACGCCAAGCCGGTTCTGCATTGGTCCGAACCCCTTGCCGACCTCGCCGAGCACCTGGCTTTCAGGCACTTCGACATTGTCGAAAAATACGCCGTAGGGCGCGTGCTCGCCGATCGTGTTGAACACCGTGGGGATCGACATGCCCGGCGTGCCCTGGTCGACGAGAAAGGCGGTGATGCCGCCGCGCGAACCCTTGGCTGCGTCGGTGACGGCCATCACGATCAGAAAGTCCGCATGGCGCGCGCCGCTGATGAAAATCTTTTGCCCGTTGATGACCCACTTGCCGTTCTTGTATACGGCGTGCGTTTTCATGCCCGCGGGATCGGAGCCCGCGCCCGGTTCGGTGATGGCGATCGCGCTTTTGGTGTCGCCGTTCGCATAGGGAATGAAATATTTCTGGATCTGCTCGCCTTTACAGGTTTCCCTGAGCATGAACAGGTTGGGGCTGTCCGGCGGCAAAACGAACGGCGTGATGCTGGTCTTGAGCTCTTCGATCACCACCGCCTTCGCGAGCATGCCGAGATTCTGGCCGCCGTATTCCTCCGGCACGTCGATCCCGTAAATGCCGATTTCCCTGGCCTTCTTTTTGAGGTGCTCTTCGACCTCCGGCGGCACCAGTGGCGCATCGGTCAGGCCGCGCTCGGCTTCGCGTCGGATGACGTCTTTTTCGAGCGGACGCAGCTCCTCGCGTACAAAGCGCGCAACGGTGGCGCGCAGCATGCGCAGTTCTTCGGGCAGCGTGAAGTCCATAGGTCAGCCCGCGAGCGCGACTTGCGGATGCATGCCCTGCTGCGCCATGACCGATTGCAGCACTTCGTAGTAGGTCCATCCGTTGATGCGCGTTTTGCCGAGGAATATCGTCGGCGTATTCGTGATGCCGATTTCGCGCGCCTGCTGGACCGCCGCGAGCGCGCGTTCGGCGTACAGGCGCTCGTGCAGCGCGATCTGCATCCCGGCAGGATCGAGCCCCGCGCGCTCGCCCGCAGCCATCAGCGTTTCCGGTTCTCCAATATCGCCGCCCTCGGTCCACATCAGGTCGTACACCGCGGTCTTGAAGGCGAAGTCGCGGCCGTGATCGCAGGCGAATTCGAGCGCTTCGAACGCGAGGAAGCTGAACTGGCGTTTTTCGGGATAGCGCATGCGCGCGTACTGGTCGGGCGCCATTTCCTTCAACCACGCGTTGCGCCGCTCTGCGCGCGCATCGGCGTCCGCGCTGCGCTCGCGCGGGCTGCCCTCGGGCGGGGTGTCGGGATGCAGCCAGTGCGGCCGCCACATCGGCTCGACGTTGTATTCGCGCGCGAGGCGGTCGATCTGCTCGACCGCGAGAAAACTGTAGGGGCATACGAAGTCGGCGAACACCGCCACGCGAAACGGCGTTGGCGTGCTGGTGGTTTCGGCTGCGGAGTGTGTTTCCATCGCGCGTCTCCTTAGTGTCCTTGCCTTAGTCTCTTAAGGAACCTCTGATTAAGTCACAAACCGTTCGCCCTGAGGTATCGAAGGGTGAACGGTTTCCCTCTGCGGAAGCTGTGTTCGTGCTTCTATACATCAGCACGAACCGACTTAATCAGAGCTTCCTTAAATCGCTTAGATCGCCCGCGCCATCGCTTGCGCGGCCTCGACGGCAAGGCCTTCACCCGTTATGCCGCCTTCGAGCGCATCGTGGTCGAATGTCAGAAACGCCACGCGCGCACCGTCGTCGCCGGTCACCAGCGGCTCGGCCGGATGCTCACCGCGCACATAGCGAAAGCCGGGCGCGTCGAGCGGCTGTCCTTCCATGATAACCGAACCTGCGAGCACGACTTCGTAACGGCCGAACGGGGCTGCGGGCATGGCGAGCGCGGCGTGTGCCGGCGCCTTGACGACGACCGCGGCGGGCCCGTAATCCGGCGGCATCAGCAACTGGTAGGCGGCGTCGGCGACGCCGGGCATCGGCTGCCACTCTGCGTCCGCCGCGAGCGCCGCATAAATACGCCCGCGCAGATTAATCCGGCGCCGCGCTTCGAGATTCGCCATCGGGATGATGCCGCCGGCCTTCGGGTGCAGCACCAGCATGTCGTGGCCGCCGGAGACCGCGAACGGTCCGTACGGAATATTGTGATCGGTGTAGTGGACAGCGAGCGCCTCGAGGTGCTTTACGCCGCGCGGAAAATCCATCGCGCCGGCAATCAACAGCTGAAACTGCGCCGTCAAATGCATGTGCCCGTACACGGACGGGCAGTCGTCGAAGCGAAAGCGCAGCGCTTCCGGCCCGCCGTCCTCGCCGGACAACAGCACCTGGCACGCGAACGTGATGCCTTCTGTAACGCCGCGTTGCCACGGCGCGTTCGCCGCATCCACGATGTACGATGGCCGCATGTCGGTAGCCGCGACTATGCTTTCGCGCTCGCCTTGGAGAAAATTCGCGCGATGCGCAGGCGATCGGATTCGTCCGCAATGCCGGGTTCGGCACACCACGCGACGAGACGCTCGGCGGGACTATCGGCGGGCGTCGCCGCGTTTTTGAAACGGTCGCGCAGTTGCCTTACTTGTAGAGCGAGCTTTTGCTGCTGAAAATCAGCGGGGCTGTCGAGACCGAACGCGAGCTCAAGCTCGAGCAGACCCTCGCGGCGTGCCGAGCTGCCATTTTCGATGCGGGTGCGGTAGTCCGCGGCAGCGGCGGGGTCGGTCAACGCCCTTACGGCGGCATCCCGACGAGCGAGTATTTTTTTCTCCCAAGCATCGGGCAGCGCGGGCAGGGCAGCCCATTTTTCCTGGATCGCCGTGACTGCATCTATCGCGGCGTCGCCGGATTGAGCCAGGCCGTCGAGTTCCTCGCACCACCGCTCCTGCGCAGCCAGAGTCGTCCAGACGGCGGCTTTTTGTGCGCGTGCGCGCTCCGCCAGCGTTGCGTCGATGGCGGCCTGCGCTTTTTTGAAGCGCGCTTCGATGCCGCGCAACGCAGGGTCGGGCGCGCCGCGCTGTTTTCGCCATTGATCGGCCAGGTCGCGTGCGGCTTTACGGATTGCCTGATCGTCCTTGTCCGTCGCGCTCGCGAGGCTTTCGAGTTGCGTGCACAGCTCTTCGAGCTCGCGGCGGCCCTGTTGCTTCTGGTTGACTGCTTCCTTGCGTTTGTCCTGGCGGGCCGCGAACACCGCGTCGCACGCGGCGCGGAACTCCTCCCATAGCGGACGCTCGTCGCGCTGAAGCAGCGAAAGCGTCTTGGCGTGCTCCTGCCATTTCGCCTGCAGCGCCTTGACCTGAGTGAGCGTATCGCGTTCCGTCGCTGCACCTGCGAGTGCCTTTGCTTCCTCAATCATTGCCACACGCACGGCCTTCGCGGCGTCGCGTGCGGCCGACAGGGCGGTGCGCAACGGCGCGAGCGCCGCTTTCAATTCGGAATCTAGTTTCTTCCACATGCGCGGCTCAACGCTGCCCAGATTGCCTTCGCGCCATTTTTCCCCGGTCTCGCGCAGCCAACGCTCGATTGCGCGCCAGTCGGGCCCCGCTTCGGCCTGGCCGAGCAGCGTCGGCGCGTGCGCGGCGGCGGCCGCGATGAACTCCACGCGCTGCTGGCGGCCCTGCTTGCGTAACGCCGCCTGTTCCGCGAAATGCCGCGCGGCGGGCGCATAGGCTTTCTCGCACGCGCCGTCGAAGCGCTCCCAGAGCGCCTTCGGCACGCCCGAGTGCTGCTGGTCGAGCGCTTTCCACTCATTGCGCAGCTTTTGCACTTCCACCGCGAGCTGTGGCGCTTCGATCGTTTGCGTAGCGAGCGCCTCGGCGCGTTCGCACAACTGCACGCGCGCGTTTTGCTGGCCGAACGACTCCCAGCGCTCGAGTTCCGTGAGCTGCTGCACGACGCGGCTTAACCGCTGGGTGGTCGGCTTCGGCAACGGGCCCGCGGCGACCTTGAGCTTTTTGATATTGTCGGCGGCAGCGCGCGCGGCCTGCAATTGGCCCGCAGCGAGCGCCTGCTCGGCCGCGTGCAGCAGCGTGTGGACCTGCTGACGCACCGCCTGCGTCTGCTGGCGCGTCGTTTCAAGAAACGCGAGCCGGCGCTGCTCGACGATGATCAGTGCGGTTTCGAACCTTTGCGTGAGCGCAGGCGTGCGCAGCCTGCGGTCGAGCGCCTGCCAGCGAACCGGCAGTTGCGCGTCGTCAACCGTCGTATCCGCCGCCAGCCGCTCGGCTTCGCCCACCAGCGCTTCGACGCTGGCAGAGGTTGCCAAATCGCCCTCGAACTGCGCAATCCGTTGTTCACCCTCTGCGAGTTGCGCGAGCGCAGGATTATTTTCGCGCGCGAGTGCTTGGGACCTGAGCGCCGCGAGCCCGTCGCGCAGCGTGGCGATGCCGGCGGCGTCCGCGGGCGGCGCGAGTTGCGTCAGCCACTCGTTGAGCCGGCGCTCGAATTGCGCGCGCGCACGCTGCTCATCCTGCTCGCGCGAAAAGCGCGTCTGCACAGTCTCGCGCGCGGCCTGGTAAGCAGCGGCGCGCGCCGGTTCTTCGCGCATGTCGAGCGCGTGCCAGCGGCGGTCGAGCTCGATGGTCGCGCTCAAGATAGGGCCACTGCGCGTCGCGAGTTCTCCAAGCTGCGCCAGAACGCTATCGGCCTCCGTGGTTCGGGCCGCGCGGTTCGAGATCGCGTCAAGCCGCTGCTGCGCGCTGCGCGCAACGCCGCGGTCGCGGCTTTTTGCGGCGTCGGCAAGCTTGCGCAGACCGGCAGGCGTCAACACCCGCGTGGCGGCGGCCTTGCGGGTATCGCCGTGGCCGGCGGCCAGCGCGAGATTGATCAGCAGTTCCTCGTCTCTTATGCCAGCGATCGCTGCCGCGCGCGCGTCGCCATCGGTAAGCGCATCGAGCGCATGCGCGAGACCGGCGGCGAGAGCCGTCCGCACGGCGTCAGCGGTTTCGGTTTGCCACGCCGCGGCCAGTTTCACGGGATCGGCGCAACGGCGCGCGGCGGCAATGCGCACTTCGGGTGCGGGATCGGCCGTCATGAGGCGGGCAAGGTCAGCGGAATCCGGCGGCAGTTCGGCGACGCCCAGCGCGCGTTGCGCGGGGTCGGCGTGCTGGTGCTGGGGCGTGCGCGAAAATAGATTGTTGATCATGATGCGGTTGCGCTCCAGGCTTAGTGCTTGACCTCGAGCAATATCTTGCCGATATGCGCGCTGGTTTCCATGCGGGCATGCGCGCCTGCGGCATCCGCCAGCGGCATTACCGAGTCGATGATGGGCGTCACTTTGGTGCCGAGATGCGGCCACACGCGGTCCATCACCTGGCGCACGATTTCTTTTTTAGTTGCGAGCGCCGAGACGCGCAGTTGCGAACCGGTGACCACGGCGCGCTTGGCCATAATCGCCGGGAGCGGCACGGAGAATTCGGTGCCATCGCCGCCCGAGAGATGCACGAGCCGGCCGTCGATGGCGAGCGCTTCTATATTGCGCTTCGCATATTGGCCGCCCACCATGTCGAGAATGACATCGGCGCCGTGGTCGGCCGTCGCTGCTTTGACGCCGGCCACAAAATCCTGGTCGCGATAGTTGATGGCACTGGCCGCGCCGAGTTTCACGCAAATCGCGCATTTCTCCGCGCTGCCGGCGGTTACCACCACGCTGGCCCCTTCGAGGCGCGCGAGTTGGATCGTCATCGTGCCTATGCCGCTCGAGCCGCCATGCACCAGCAGCCATTCGCCTTTTTTCAGGCGCCCGAGCATGAATACATTGAACCATGAGGTCAGCAGGGTTTCGGGCGTGGAAGCCGCCTGCTTCAGATCGAAGCGGTCGGGAATCGGAAATGTGACTTCCTGCAGGGCGATGCAATATTGCGCATAGCCGCCGCCGTTGACGAGCGCGCACACGCGGTCGCCGGCTTTCCAGCGCGTCACGTCAGGTCCCACTGCGGCGACTTCGCCGGCGACTTCGAGTCCCGCGATGTCGGTCGCCCCTTTGGGGCCAAAGCCACGGATGCGTTGCCCGCAATCGTGACGGTTGACGCCGGCGTAAGCGACCTTGATCAACACCTCGCCCGCCTGCGGTTGCGGCACCGGGCGTGTGACCGCTTGCAAAACCTCCGGCCCGCCGGCGCGTGTAATGGGAACTGCAATCATGGTACTGGGCAACATCAACTTTTCCTCGGCAATGAGTTTGCGGCTATCGAGCCGTCGCGCGCAAGCGGGGGCTATTCTAACGGGTGGTTGGTGGATTGCGTGTCAGGCTTGCAGCGACGCCAGCGCACCGGCGGCGTCAGCGTAAAACTCGCCTTCTATTTTACCCTCGATGGCGCCCGCCGTCAGCCATGCGGTAGTGGCGCGATAGAGCAAATGGCGCGCACGCTCGAATTGCATGAAGTGCGAGGCGCCCGCCACTTTGATAAACATTTTTTGCGGTGACCGCAGCCCGTTCCACGCGTCCATGCGTTTCTGGTAGTTGTCGAATTCGCCGAGCAATACCAGCGTAGGGGCCTTGATTTTCGCGAGACTCTCGCGCCAGCCGAAGTTCATGCGGTTGGGCGCGCGCATGATGCCCCTGCCGTCGGCGGCCCATTTCGACCCCAGCGTATCGACCGCCATCAGAGCTTGCCACACGGCATCGCACACGCCGGGATCTTCGAGCTGGCCCTCGCACTGCACATTGTCCTGCCAGCGGCGATGCAACAGGAATTCGCGGCTCTGCAAGATCATCGGCGCGCCGGCTTCCGGCATTTGCTCTGGCGGCGCCTCGTTGGCGAAGTAAGGCGACGGCCCGAACATCACCAGCTTGTCGACGAGTTCCGGATACAGCGCGGCAAAGCCACCCGCGCGCGGCGTGCCGGTCGACCAGCCGACGAACGAGACACGCTCGACATTGCGCAGCTTGCGGATGTAATCGACGATGGTGGCGAGTTCGTCCCACTCCGAACGGCTGGAGACGAGCTTGAAGGGATAGCGCGGCGGCTCTGGTGCTTTGAGCACATGCGGCACCAGTTCCGTCTGAAATTCCTTGTCGACGTTGGATGGATCGTCCATCAGCGGTTGCGGCGAGGGCGCATAGCCGGTGTGCGACAGCGCGAACACGTCGAACCCCGCGCGCGCCAGCGCAGCCATGAAACTGTAGTCCTTGTATTGCAAATCGTAGGCGACGACGGACGTCGCAAATCCGCCGTGCACCATAATGACGACAGGCGGTGCTGTTTTTTTCAGCGTCGACGCGAGCGTTCTTTCGCGCAGGAACAGGCCGACGGTCTGGCCGGCGGTGGCGGGCACGGTGGAAACGTGGGTTACGAAGCGATCGGTGGTGACGAGTTCGCCGGGTACGGCGGAGGTTTCGTTCATGCAATTTTCTGCTGAAATTAAACGTATGCTAGTCTAACGTGAAAACGCAGGACGAATCCGGAGCGGGGAGCGTTGGTGGTTTTGTCATTTAAGCGCGGCGTTGGCAAAGCGGTGGCAAGCCTCATGTGTGCGGGTTGCTTCGCCGTTGCCTGTGGGCAGGACTTTCCGGTTAAGCCCATACGTCTCATCGTGCCGGTTCCGCCCGGCGGCGGCGCGGATTTTGTGGCGCGGTCCTATGCGGCGCAGCTGACGAAGGTATTTGGCCAGCAAGTGGTGGTAGATAATCGCGGCGGTGCGGCTGGCATCATCGCGATGGACGCCGTCGCCAAAGCGGCGCCTGACGGTTACACGCTGGTGCAAACGAATATTTCCACCATCTCGATCAACCAGTACATGTACGACAAGCTGCCGTACGACGCGCAACGCGATTTTGCCCCGGTATCGATTACTACGCTAAACCCGCTACTCCTTGTAATTCATCCCGGCGTGGCTGCTCGATCGGTGAAAGAATTGATCGCGATCGCGAAAGCCAAGCCCGCACAACTTGCCTATGGCTCGCTCGGCAGCGGCAGCATTCAGCATCTCGCCGGACACATGTTCGGCAAAGAGGCCGGCATCGCGCTGATCCACGTGCCGTATAAAGGCGCGGCACCCGTCACGGTGGATCTTCTCGCGGCCCAGATCCAGATGGCGTTCAGCGGCGTCGGTACGGTGGCCGCCCACGTAAAGTCGGGACGGCTGATCGCGCTGGCGCTCACCGGCGCGAAACGCATGGACTATTTCAGCGACGTGCCGACTTTTCAGGAGTCGGGCATGACCAGCATGGGCATATCATTGTGGAACGGCATTTTGGCGCCGGCGCGCACCCCGGTGCCGGTGATACAGCGCCTGAATGCGGAAATTCGCAAAGCGGCTGCCTCGGCGGAGTTGAACCAGGCGCTCGGGACGCAGGGCACCAGCGCGGTGAGCAATACTCCCGAGGAATTCACGGCATTTATCAGGAGCGAGCAGGCGCGGTTTGCGATCATCGTCAAAGAATCGGGTGCCCGCGCAGACTAGGGCGCGATCCTGAATGCATCTAGTCGCAACGGAGAATAGCTTGAACGGCGGGGTAGATATCGAAAGCAAGCAAATTTCGCGCGGCCGCAGCATCGCGGCGTATGCGGCGGGGGCGCTGCACCGCGAATTTCCACCTGCGGTGACGGAAGCGGCGATTACCGCGCTCGTCGACTATATCGGCGTGGCCGTCGGCGCCGTCGATGAGGCGCCGGTGCGGCCCGTGCGCGAGGTGGCGCAGTCATGGGATGCGCACGGCAAGGCGAGAATTTTCCTCGGCCCGACTACCACGCCGGCATTGGCAGCGCTGGTCAACGGCACGATGGCGCACGCGATGGATTACGACGACGCACACCAGATGGGCGCGGGGCATATCAGTTGTCCGTGCTGGTCGGCGGCGATCGCGGTCGCCAATCAATTGGGATCGAGCGAGCAGGAGACTCTCGCCGCTTTCATTACCGGGTTCGAGGTCATGGCGAGGCTGGGCGGCGCGGGCGTGACCGGCGTGGGACGCAATCTGCATCGGCGTGGTTTGCATCCGACCTCCGTGTTGGGCCGCATCGGCGCGGCGGTGGTCGCGAGCGTGCTCATGCGCCTGGACGAGCGGCAGATCGAATACGCGTTGGGTGTTGCGGCCACTACGGCGGGCGGACTCGTCGGTTCGTTCGGCACGCACTCCAAGCCTTTCCACGGCGGCAAGGCGGCGATGGACGGCATACTCGCGGCGCAGCTTGCCGCGCACGGGTTCGAGTCGGCGACGCATCTGCTCGAACTGGAAAAAGGACTGCTCGACGTCATCATTCAGGACCGCGCGGTCGACGTGCCGCCGCTGGACTTCGACGCGCGCTGGGAACTCTTGCGCAATGGTTTCAAGCCCTATGCGAGTTGCCGCGGCACGCACGCATCGATCCAGGCGGCGCGCAAGCTGGCGCCGCGTATCAAGGAGAAGGAAAGCGGCGGGAAAAAAATTACGCGGGTGCACGCGAAAGTGCATCCCAACGCGATGGTCGCAGCCGGCAAGCTCAATCCGCAAACGCCGCTCGAATGCAAGTTCAGCGTACCGTTCTGCATCGCGCTCGGCCTGCGCGATTATCGCGTGGTGGCGACCGATTTCACGCCGGCGGTGTTCATGGATAAAGCCGTGACGGAACTCATGCCGCTGATAGAAATCGAGATCGTTCCGGACCAGCCGCAGTACGAAGCGCATATGGACGTCTATCTCGAGGACGGCACGAACCTGCACGAAGATACCGCCATCGTGCTCGGCCACGCCGACAATCCGATGAGCGACGAGGATTTTCGCGGCAAGTTCGAAGGGCTGGTCGTGCCTGTACTCGGTGCGGCAAAAACGGCGCAGCTTTACGCGCTGTTGAATGACTTCGGGTGCGCGGGAAATTTCGCGCAGGTCATGTCGCTGCTCGCGCCCGTACCTGGCGGAAAAAACTGAGCGATGAAAGTATTGCCAGCAATTTTCCGCCGGCGGACTAGGGCGGCGGGCAGGATAGGCTGCGCAGCTCTGGCGCTGGCATGCGCGTGTTCAGCGTCGCATGCCGCCGAGCCATCGTTTCCCGTTAAGCCGGTGCGCATGATTTCGCCGTATGCGGCCGGCGGCGGCAGCGATACGCTGGCGCGGATCCTGGCGCAGAAGCTGTATGAAGCATGGGGACAGCCCGTCATCGTCGACAACCGGCCCGGCGGCGGCGGCATACTCGGCGCGGAAACCGTCGCGCACGCGACTCCCGACGGCTACACCTATCTGGTCACGCCCAGTGCGGTGCTCACCATCAACCCTCATCTTTATTCGAAATTGCGCTACGACACGTTCAAGGATTTCGCGCCCGTCACCATGGCGACGAATTCGCCGTACTACCTGGTGGTTCATCCGAAAATTCCGGTCACCACGGTGAAGGAGTTGATCGCATATGCAAAAGCGAACCCGGGCAAGCTGAATTACAGTTCCTCGGGCAGCGGGTCCTCGACCCATCTCGCCGGTGTGCTGTTTTGCAACATGGCCGGCGTGGATATGGTGCACATCCCGTATAAAGGTGCGGCTCCGGCGATCGTCGATCTCCTGGCGGGCAACGTGCAGTTGCGCTTCGGCAGCGTGGTGCCGGTCTTGCCGCACGTGAGGAGCGGCCGGCTGCGGGGCCTCGCGATCAGCAGCGCCAAACGCTACGCACCGCTGCCGGACGTGCCGACCATCGCTGAATCCGGCGTCCCCGGCTATAAAGTCGAATCGTTTTATGCCGTGCTCGCGCCGGCTGGCACGCCGCGCGCGATAATCGCGAAGCTCAACGCTCAACTGGTGCGCAGCCTGAAAACACCGGAAGTAGCGACGCATATGGCCGCGGACGGCGCTGAAGTCATAGGCTCATCGCCGGAGGAACTTGCGAAGGCATTGCGCGAGGATTACGAACGCTGGGCGAAGCCGGTCAAGGACTCCGGCGCGCGCGTGGACTGAAACAACCAATCAAACGGGAATCGAAATGCAAAAGCAAAAACGGATTGTGATGGTGGGCACGGGCGCGCTGGGCGGCTATATCGGCGGCAATCTCGCGCATCAGGGATTCGACGTGACATTCGTCGACATGTGGCAGGAGAACCTCGACGCGATACGCACGCGCGGGCTGGACCTCGACGGCGTGACGGCGGAAGAAAAATTCACGGTCAAGACTGACAAGACATTGCACCTTGAAAAGATTCAGGACCTGGGCAAAGGCAAGCCGGTGGATATCGCATTTGTCTCGGTAAAATCGTACGACACCGAGCGTGTGACTAAAGCGATCAAGCCTTTTCTTGCGCCCGACGGTTACGTCGTCTCGCTGCAGAACTGCATCAACGAAGACACCATCGCCGGCATCGTTGGCGCCGACAGGACGCTGGGCGTCATCGCGTCGATCATTTCGGTCGAGCTCTATGAGGCGGGGAAGATACGGCGCATGGCGGCCAAGGGCGGCGACAAGCACACGGTGTTCCGCGTGGGCGAAGTGAACGCCACAGTGAGCGACCGCGTGAACGAACTGGTGTCGATGTTCTCGCTGATCGACAGCACCAAGCCGACGACCAATCTGCTCGGCGAGCGCTGGTCCAAGTTGATTCAGAACAGCATGCGCAACGGCGTTGCCGCCGTGACCGGGCTCACCAGCGGCGAGTGCGACACCAACGAATCGCCGCGGCGCTTCGCGATCAAGCTCGGCGGCGAAGGCGTACAGGTCGCGGACAAGCTGGGTGTCAAGCTCGTCGGGCTTGGCGGCATGCAGCCTGAACAATTGGCGAAAGCCAGCGCGGGCGACAATGCGGCGATGGCAGAGGTCGAAAAAATCATGATTGCGCGCAACGCATCGAATCCGCGCGCCGGAATTCAACGGCCATCGATGGCGCAGGACATGAAAAAGGGGCGCCGCACCGAGATCGAATTCATGAACGGCTATATCGCCGCCAAGGGCAGGGAAGTCGGGGTTTCAACGCCGAACAATGAAAAGTTGGTTGACCTCGTGCTGCGGGTGCAGAAGGGCGAGCTCAAGGCGTCGGGGGATATTCTGGGCTAATGATTGTGAGTTATCCGACACTAAGGAATTGAAGGCGGATGCTATCGAAATAGACCTGACCCCGGCTGCGGTTTGCGCTTGGGAATGCGGTTTTCTGATGGAAGAACAAACACGGACATTGCTATGCGGCGATCTGTTCACGCAGGGTGGTGCCGAACATCCAGCCGTCACCGAGTCGGATATCCTGGGGCCGAGCGAAGCGTTCCGTCATGCGATGGACTATTACTCACACACGCAGAACGCGCGTGCGATGATTGAAAGACTGGCCGCCGCCGGGCCGACAACGCTTGCGTGTATGCATGGCAGCGCATGGAAGGGCGACGGGCGAAGCTTTTGCGCGCGCTTGCCGATGTGCTGTCGCCATAATCCGCTGAACTTCGACGGTTGGGCGGCAATCCAACTGGCAACACTGTCAACCAAAAGGAGAAATCACTTATGTGTCACCAGACCTTGATTGGCCGCTCATTGCAGGCGGCATTGCGTTGTTCGTTGTTGTTCTCGTTGGGCTTGGTCGGCTCGTTCGCCCACGCACAAGCCCCTGCTCAAGAGCAGGCACTGACGCGGACTGCCCGTGATGCGCAGCTTAAGTGGGGGCCCTGCCCGCCGTTCTTGCCCAAAGGATGTGGCATCGCCGTGCTTCACGGCGACCCTGCAAAAGACAACGTCGACGTGTTCTTTAAAGTGCCCGCTAAGTCGACCATCCCGCTCCATTGGCACACGTCGGCAGAGCGCATGGTGCTGGTAGCAGGCGAGCTTCATGTCACCTATGACGGTCAGAAGACGGCGGTTCTCAGGTCGGGGACTTATGCGTACGGTCCCGCCAAACGACCACACAAGGGCTTCTGCGCAAGCGCCGTCCCATGTGTCCTCTTCATTGCCTTTGAATCGCCGTTGGACGCAGTGCCGGTCGAGAGCAACAAAAAATAGCGGTAGTGCCGCCCAATGGGGTAAGGGTGGGCCTTTAACCCACCCTCCACACACCACCCGGCATGCGGGTCCGCACCGGGCGGTTCACAAGAGCAGAGCACACGTCAATCGTCAGGCGTATCCCTGCGCTTTCATCCACAGCGCCCGGATACTCACCAAGCCTTGCGCCTTCAGAAGGAATAATTGGGGTCAGTGTAAATTTTTTCGCCGGTGTCCTGACTTCGCAGCTTTACTCGACCTTCGTCCCCGATTTCTTCACCACATCCGCCCATTTGATCGCCTCGGTCTTCACGTACGCGGCGAATTGTTCCGACGTGCCGCCGGTGGGCTCGGCTTCCATATCGTCGCTCGCCGCCAACACCTGCAGGTGCGTATGCAGCACGATCACCTCATCGATTCCCAGAGCCCCGCGCCGAGCGGCGAAATAATGTCGCCGCGAATGTCGATCTGTCCCTTGTGCAGGCCGATCAACGACTTTGCGCGTGGCGGGCGGTGTGGACGCAATTCAGCGACCGGCTTGCCGTTCTTGGTAACTACTATGGTCCGGCCGGTACGCGCGACTTTATCCATCAGTGCCAGGCATTTGGCCTTGAATTCCGAGGCCTTGATGGTAGTCATGTGAATTCCTTCAAAATCGGGGCTGGCGTAGATCTCTTAGGCATTGCTGGGGAACATTGACAATTTTCAGGTGTGTTATTATAGGTCACATCTGATGGTGGGGGTTGGATGGCCAAGCCAATCGCGGAATCGTTGCTGGAACATGAACGCTTTGAACTCAAATCGAAGTCGGGTGGTGGACAATTAAGTTATGAGGTGTGGGGGTATCGTGAAAGGGGAAAGGATATTGTAACGAGATACAACCTCGCCTACATCAACCAAGAAATTTTCCAGGCTGACAACGGTCGCGTTCTCGGTTTTGACAATGCACATGGTTATCATCACCGGCATTGCATGGGAAAGATTGAAGAGGTTGAATTCACAAGTTACGAGGCGACACTGGAACGGTTCCAGCAGGAATGGCAGGAAATCGTTAACCAAACACGAGGCGATACAACATGACCAAATTCGTGATTCGTACAGGCGACCCGGCGGGTTTTTTCTCGCGTGCAAAGGACGCGGCGCGCCGCGCTGACCGTGGTGATATATTGGATGGGACGATCACGCTCTCGTTCGAAGATCCACAAAAAATGTTTTCCGTGCTCTCGCAAGCGCGCCGCCGCTTGATGCGTGAGGTGATGCATGAGTCGAGGACGATAAACGAGTTGTCACAGCGCTTGCATCGTAACCGCTCTCAATTACGAAGGATGTCTGGTTGCTGGAGAAACTGGGATTGATCGTATCGCAGCGTCAATCCAACCCTGGTCACGGCATACAAAAGACGGTTCGTTCTGTCGCCACCAAAATAGAAATGGTCGCGACATTGGGGTAGCGGATATTCCGTTCGTGTGAACGATAGGCGGTCTGGTGACAAAAATTCCAGTCAGCGCGGAACTTCAGGCCCCACCGTCAACCGCCGCATCTCGCGGCGATAGCCATGATAGTCGTTGATTGCGTTGTGCAGCGTGCAGCGGTTGTCCCACACCGTCAGTTGGCCCGGCTCCCAGTTCACGCGGCACGTGAACTGCGGCTCGATGCAGTGATCGTTGAGCATCTGGATGATCGGGCGGCTTTCATGCTCGGTCATGCCGTCGAACCGCAACGTATGCAGGGCACTCAGGTAGAGCGCTTTCTTGCCGGTTTCGGGATGCGTGCGCACGACCGGATGGCGGGCTTCGTATTTATCGGCTTCTTCCGATTTTTGCACGGCCATGTGGGCGATGCGTGCGTGATGGGCAGCGCGGTCGCCGCCTTTCTTGTGTTTTAGCCCGCCGCTGAACACGCCAACGATACCTTGCAACATCGCTTTCATGCCGTCGGAGAGTTCGTCGTACGCTGCGCGCGTGTTCGCATACAAAGTATCGCCGCCCCGTGGCGGAGTTTCCACGGCGTAAAGGAGTGTCGCGCGCGGCGGCTCCTTGAGGTATGACGTGTCGGTATGCCAGTCAGCGCCGAAATTTTCGCGCTCTTCCGGCTCCTTGACCATGCGCGTCATTTCGGGAAACCCGTCCATGCCCTTGGCGAACGGATAGAAGCACGGCTCGCCGAAAAAGCGGCCGACTTCGTATTGATCGGCGGGCGACAAGTCCTGGCCGCGCACCGCGATGACGTGATACTCGAGCAACGCCCGGTGCAGTTCCGCCCACATCGGCTTGTTGCTGCGGTCCTTCAGGTCGATGCCGTGTATATAAGCGCCCAGCGCGCCGGCCATAGGGCGCACTTCCATGGTTTTATATCCGGTCTCGGCGGCGGGGGAATGCTTTCGTGTTGCGGGCATGTTGCGCTCCTGCAAGTTCGTGATGGTGTGTGCTGCGGTTAGCCGCGTTTCTTTTTGTATTCCGCGATTTGGCGTCAGCTGCCATTGACGTTGTGTATGTTGGGAAAGAACAGGTCTTTCCACGTATCGGGCCTGTTCTTGATCGTTTTTACCTTATACATGAAATCGACCCATTTCATGGTGTTGAGCGGCGTGGCTGTGAAAGTGATTTCCGGATCGTTCAGCATTTCGAGCATTTCCTGCATGGTGGTGCGCTTGTCGTTGGCAACGCGCAGATAGATTTCGGCGGCCGACTTCTTGTCGGTCCTGATGATTTGCATGGCCTCGTCGAGCGCGGCGAGAAATGCGGCGAACGTTTTTGGGTTCTGCTCGCGAAATCTGGCGGTCGAGAATATGACATTGGTCGTGGCCGGCCCGACCACATCATACGAGTCCATCACCTTGTGGATGCCGGGCTGCTTCAACTCGTGGTAATGAAATGGCGGCGACGCGAAGTGAGCGGTGATTTCGCTCAGCGGGTTGAGGAGCGCGACCATGCCGTCGGGGAACGACATCGAAACCGTCAACCGGTCGAGCTTGTCGAAATTCTCCAGGCCGTAGGCGTTCGCCGCCATCATCTGCAGCACGACCGCGCCCATCGAAACTTTCACGCCCGGCAGTGCGATGCGGTCCTTGTCGGTGAAATCCTTGATGGTCTTGATGGCGGGGTTGCGCGTATTCAGATAGAAGCGATAAGAGCTCAACGCGGCGATGCCTTTAACATCGATGTTGCCGCGGGTCTTGTCCCACAGGAGAACGAGCGGCGGCATGCCGCCCATCGCAAAATGCGCGCTACCGGACAGGATCGCGTTATTGGTTTCGGCGCCGCCCGCGAACGTGAACCAGCTGACGGGCACGTCGCCGAGCCCGGCCTGCTTGAGGTGCTTTTCCAACAGCTTGTTGCCCTCCATGATGATGACGGGCAGAAACTGGATGCCGGGCTGGCGCGCAATTACGACCTTGTCGACTTCTTTTTGTGCAAAAGCGAGGCTGGCGTTCAGACATACGGCAAGGGCGAGCCATGCCGCGAACTTTCTGGCAGGGGATTTCATGCTCCTCCGGGAGATGTTTTACTGACCGCATCATAATAAACGATGTGATTTGCGTTGATAAGGGTTGCGGCGTCACGCGGGGCTGGCAAGCGCGGCGCGCGCAGATTACTATCGGAGCGGGCGGCAAATTGCGGAGAGCGGCAGGTGCAACGAATCGGCGTGGTGGGTCTGGGCCTCATGGGCGGTGCGATAGTGCAGCGGTTGCGCGGCGCGGGTTTCGAAGTGGCGGGTTACGACGTCGATGCCGCCAAGCGGCAGCGTTTGGAGGAGCCGGGATGTGCACCGGTTACGACGCTCGCTGCACTCGCACAGCAGTGCGATACGATACTGCTGGCCGTGTTTAATACCGATCAGGTCGAGGCCGTGGTCGAAGGAGCGGACGGCTTGCTGGCTGCGCGCGCCGCGGCAGCGCCGCGTTTGACTTTGATCTGCACCAGCACCTGCGATCCGGACCGCATTTCGGCGCTGGCGTCGCGCGTAGGCGCGCGTGCGGATTACATCGAGATGCCGGTGTCGGGAACCAGCGGCCAGGTTGCTGCGGGCGACGGCGTCGGCCTCGTGGCCGGCGCGCCCACGGCGGTTGACGCGGCCGCGCAAGTGCTCGAAGCGGTGTGCCCCAAACGGCAGTATCTCGGCGCGGTCGGCAACGGCGGCCGGGCGAAACTTGCCGTGAATCTCGTGCTCGGGTTGAACCGCGGTGCGCTCGCCGAGGGCCTCGTGTTCGCGCAGCGCATGGGACTCGATCCGGTGGCGTTTCTCGACGTGCTGCGCAATTCGGCGGCCTATTCGCAGGTGATGGACATCAAGGGCACGCTGATGGCGCGCCGTGAATTCGCAAAGCCCGTAAGCCGCGTCGACCAGAGCTACAAGGATTTTTCGCTGATGCTGGAGCAGGCGCGCGCGCTCGGGCAGGAGTTGCCGTTTGCAACGGTCTACGCAGAGCTTTTGCGCAACTGCATGGACGAGGGCGAGGCGCAGTGGGACAACGCGGCGATCCTCGCGGCTATCGCGCGCCGGCGCAAGGCCTGAACTTCAAGCGCGCGATATACTTGAACTACATACGGGTTTGATGGCGTCGTAGCCGGCGCCGGGGGAGTCATGACTAAACGCACATTGTTTGCGTGTCGATGCGCAAAGTACGCGTTGCACGGCATTTTAGCGCTGCTGTGCAGTCTTGCGCAGGCGCAGAATTATCCGTCGCGTTCGGTGCGTATCGTGGTGCCGTTTCCCGCTGGCGGCGGCGCCGACTTCATGGCGCGTGCAGTGGGGCAAAAACTCGGCGACGCGCTCGGGCAGACGTTCGTAATCGACGATCGCGCCGGTGCGTCCGGCGCCATCGGTTCGGAGATGGTGGCCAAGGCCCTGCCGCTGGCAATGATCGATCTCGTCGCCGGCAATACATCGCTGGTATTCGATTCGATTCCGAGCGCGATGCCGCATATCCGGTCCGGACGCGTGCGCGTGCTCGCAGTCGGCAGTTTGCAACGCACTTCCGCCGCACCGGAGGTGCCGACGGTCGCGGAGTCGGGGTTGCCCGGTTATGAAATCGGTTCGTGGTACGGATTGTTCGCACCTTCAGCGACGCCGCGCGAGATCGTGCAGCGGCTGGCGACGGAAACTGCGCGCGCGGTAAACGCATCGGATGTGCGCACACGCTTTGTCAGCCTCGGTGCGGACCCGATCGGTTTATCCGCGGACGAATCAACCGCGTTGCTCGCACGCGAAATCGAACGCTGGGCCAAGGTGGCGAGGCTCGCGCAAGTCAAGGCCGAATAACATTTTTCACGGACATCGACATGATTGCAACGCCTCCGGTGCACAAGATCGTGAGTGGCAAAATCGGCAGCGCCGAAATCGTGCCGCTCGACGCGGCGCTCGGCGCCGAAGTGCGCGGGCTCGATCTCGGCTGCCTGGACGATGCCAGCTACGCCTTACTGCATCGCGCATTCCTCGATCACCTCGTGTTGCTGGTGCGCGGCCAGAAAATCACCGATGACGAACTGGTCGCTCTCGCGCGCCGCTTCGGCGAAATCGCGTTGCCGCCGTCGGCCAGCGAGCGCTCGACGCACCAGCATTTCGACGGCCCGCCGGAAATCACGGTGGTGTCGAACGTGCGCGTGAACGACGTGCCGGTTGGCGAGCTCGGCGACGGCGAAGTGATCTGGCACAGCGATTACTCGTTCAAGGAGGTGCCGGCAGGCATGCGTTTGCTATGTGCTCTGGAAATTCCACCTGCGAATGCCGGCGGCAATACGCAATTTCTGAACACGTACGCCGCGTACGAAACGTTGCCCGAAGATTTGAAGCGCATCGTGCACGGTCGCACGATCAAGCACGATACCGCGTACGACACCAATCGCAATCTGCGCCTGGGCGCGGAACCGGTGACGGACGTGCGCCTGTCGCCCGGCCCGCTGCATCCCATTGTGACCACGCACCAGGAGTCCGGCTACAACAGTCTCTTTCTGGGGCGCCGCCTGCTGCACTACGTCACTGGCATGACGGTGGAGGATTCGGAAGCACTGCTCGACAGGTTGTGGGCGCATGCCACCCAGCCGCGCTTTATCTGGGAGCACGAATGGCGCGTCGGCGACGTGGTGTTGTGGGACAACCGCTGCACGTTGCACCGCCGCGGCCCGTTCGACGGCAATACGCGCCGGCTGATGCATGCGGCGCAAGTGCGCGGCCAGCGTCCGGTGGAAGCGCCTGACGCCCGCACGCGCCCGCCGCATCCGCGCGGCAGATTATTTGGTCATACTGTCTGAAAGAGCGTTGAATGAAAGCAGCCATACTTCATGCGGGCGGCGATTTGCGCATGCAAACTGTGCCTGACCCTGCTCCGCAGGCGCGCGAGGTCGTCGTCAAGGTGCATGCGTGTTCGATCTGCGGCTCCGACCTGCACGCGTTTCACGGCAAGCATCCGCGCCTGACTTTTCCGCGCATACTCGGGCACGAGTTTGCCGGGGAGATCGTCGCGCTGGGTGCGGATATGCAAGGGCTCCGCGTCGGGCAGCGCGTATGTTGCGACATCGACGTGGCGTGCGGAACCTGCGGCCCGTGTCGCGCGGGGCGTTCCAATATCTGCGAGACGCTGAAGACCATGGGCTTCGACCGCGACGGCGCGTACGCCGAATATGTCGCGGTGCCCGACTACAATCTGTATCCGCTGCCGGAAAACGTGACCTACGACCAGGCGTCCGCGGTGCAGGTGCTGGGCATCAGCTACCACGCCGTGGCGCACCGCGTGCGGCCGCAGTCCGGTGAAAAAATTGCCGTGATAGGAGCGGGGCCGGTCGGTCTCGGTGCCGCGCTGGTCGCGCAGGCGATGGGGGCAGAGGTCTCGATACTCGATATCCTCGAATACCGGGTCGCGATGGCGCGCCGTCTCGGTATCGCCACAGGTTTCAATCCGCGCGGCGTCAATGTGCGCGAATGGGCGCTCGCGAACACCGGCGGGCACGGTTTCGACAAGGTTGTCGAATGTGTCGGCGGACGCCAGGAGCAGACCGTGACGGATGCGATCAACATGGTCAAGCGCGGTGGTCAGGTGACGGTCGTCGGCACCTTTCCCGAAAACAAGGCGACGATTCCGATTGCGTATGTGAAGGACCGCGAAATCGATCTGATTTTTTCGCGCGGGAACTTTCAGGCGTTCGCGCCGTGCCTTGAACTGATCGCGAGCGGCAAGGTCAATCCCGATATCTACATCAGCCACCGCTTTGCACTGAGCCGTGCGGAGGACGCGCTGCGTTTGCTTGAAGCGCGCGATGTCGAGGCGCACAAGGTCGTCTTGCATCCGCAGGACCTTTGAGCGCAAGCCGGCGCCGTGATTTGTTGTAAGATAAACCCCGGCTTTCAATAGCCGATTTCAGAGGAGTCAACGATGGCAATCAGCGGTTTTCAGCATCTGAACATACGCTGCGCGGAAAGCGAAATGCCGGCGATCGAGAAATTCTACGGCGAAGTCCTCGGCCTGAAATCCGGGTCGCGCCCCAACTTTCCATTCGCGGGACTCTGGCTCTACGACGGGGATGATCCTATCGTTCACGTGAGCGCACGTTTTCCCAAGGGGTCTATCGTCAAGGACCTGCACAGCGGCAGCGTCGATCACATTGCTTTCCGTGCGGCCGGCGCCGTCGAATTCCGCGCGCGGCTCAAGAAAGTCGGCGTGTATTTCGAAGAGCAGAACATTCCCAAGGCGGGTTACCAGGTATTCCTGCACGACCCGGTCGGCACCAAGCTCGAATTCAATTTTCCGGCGACTGAAACGCCGCCCGAACTGGCGTCCGGCACGAGCGCGAAAATGCAGGTGCACGAGGTGTGAGAATTCCAGCGCACTGAATGAGCAGTCTCGCGGCGCCCCGTTGGGCGCCGCGCCGGTCCGCCGCTGGTAGTCTGAACCCGCCGCTGGTCGGATAGATCAATGGGCGTATTGGCGCCGGCTGTATGCTCGGAAAAATTTTCGAACGGGCGGGAGATGCCCATGAGATTCGAAGCTATCGGGCGATTAGTAATTGCGGGTGTGGGCGTCGCGGCATTGGCCGGCTGCGCGCTTGCCATAATGATGAGCCTCGATCCGGAGCAGCGCGCGGTATTGTTTTCCGTACCGCCTGACCGCGCTACTCTGTACGCCTACCGCGACGACGCGTACGGCAACCGCGCCATGCGCGCGCAACCGGCCAGCCGGTAGCCGTAGTTGTGTGCTGCAAAAAATAAGCTTCCGCCGTGGTAAGGTCGCTTCCGTTAACGGTTGGAGGAATGGTCATGAGTCGCACTGCGGAACCGCCGCTGAGGAAAAATACACTCGTGCGCGAGCGCGTGAGCGACGAAGAATGGCGGTTGCGCTGCGAGCTGGCAGCCGCGCACAGGCTAATCTCCCATTCCGTGTTCGTCGACATGACGTACAACCATATTTCCGCGCGCGTGCCGGGCGAGCCGAACCATTTCCTGGTCAAAGCCGACAACGTGTTCATGGAGCAGGTCACCGCGTCGAATCTCGTGAAATACGACGTCGCCGGCAACCAGGTGATGGATTCCCGCTTCAAGGCAAGCCCGGCCGCGTACAACCTGCACGCCGCGGTGTTGAAAGCGCGGCCCGACATCATGGCCGCGGTGCATACGCATTCGCCGGCGAACCTCGCGGTGTCGGCGCAAAAATGCGGGCTGATGCCGATCACGCAGCAGGCGATGCGCTTTTACGATCGGATCGCTTATTACGCGAACGAAGTCGACGACACGACCGCCGAAGGCTCGCGTCATCTGGCGCAGGAACTCGGCGACAAATGGGTGATGATCCTTGAGAATCACGGCGCGCTGATATGCGGCACGACGCTACCTGAGGCGTATATCTTCCATCACTTCTTCGAGCTGGCATGCCGCGCACAGGTCGGCGCGCTTGCGGGCGGCACGGCGGTGATAGTTCCGTCGCCCGCAGTCTGTGCGGAACGCGTCAAAAAATTCGGGCGCATGGGCCAGTACGACGCGCAGAGCCGCGATTGGGTCGCGAGCATGGCACTGGTCGAGCAACACTATCCGGATTACAAGGAATAAGGTCTATGACCCGCGAATCCGCGATTTCACGCGCCACGCGTCATTTCGACGACGGCACTTTCATCGTGGACCTTGCGCGCCGCGTCGCTTACCGCACCGAAAGCCAGGTGCCGGAAAGCCGGCCGCATCTTGGCGCTTACCTCAAGCAGGAATTGGCACCGGCATTCGAGCGCATTGGCTTCAAGGTCGAGATTTTTGACAACCCGGTCGCGGGCGCGGGGCCCATGCTCGTCGCCGAACGCATTGAGGGCGCGGGCTTGCCCACTGTGCTGTCGTATGGTCATGGCGACGTAATACGTGGACTCGAAGGCCAGTGGCGCGAGGGGCTTTCGCCGTGGGAGCTCATGCAGGAAGGCAAACGCTACTACGGACGCGGCGCGGCCGACAACAAGGCACAGCATTCGATCAATATGGCGGCGCTCGCAACCGTCATAGCGGAGCGCGGCAAACTCGGCTTCAATGCAAAATTCCTGATCGAGACCGGCGAGGAGGTCGGTTCGCCCGGGTTGCAGGATTTTTGCACTCGCGAGAGTACGCGGCTCAAGGCCGACGTGCTGATCGCATCCGACGGCCCGCGTTTGTCAGCCCAACGGCCGACGATTTACCTGGGCTCGCGCGGTGCGATCAATATGGACTTCACGGTCGACTTGCGCGAAGGCGCGCACCACTCGGGCAACTGGGGCGGCCTGCTCGCCAATCCCGGCATCATGCTCGCGCATGCGCTCGCGAGCATCGTCACGCGCGAGGGCAAAGTGCTGGTGCCGGGAATCCTGCCGCCGCCGATTCCGGATTCCGTGCGCAAAGCGCTTGCCGATTGCGCGGTGGAACCGGGCGCGGATGAGCCGTCGGTGGATGACTGGTGGGGCGAGCCCGGCTTTACGCGCGCAGAAAAAGTTTACGGCTGGCACACTTTCGAAATCCTCGCGTTCCGGACCGGCAACCCGGATAACCCGGTGAACGCGATACCCGGACGCGCGACCGCGCACTGCCAGATTCGCTTCGTGGCCGGCACCGATCCGCTCTCGTTTGTGCCTGCGTTGCGCGAGCATCTCGATGCCCGTGGTTTCACACAGGTCAAGGTCGAACAGGCGAAGAAGGGTTTCTTTCATGCGACGCGGCTTGACCCCGGGCATCCGTGGGTGCAGTGGGCCGCGGATTCGATTGCTCGCACGACGGGAACGAAACCCGCCATCCTGCCGAACATCGGCGGCTCGCTGCCGAACGAATGTTTCGCCGATACGTTGGGGTTGCCGACAATCTGGGTGCCGCACTCGTATGCGGGTTGCTCGCAGCACGCGCCCGACGAGCATGTACTCGCGCCGATTTTGCGGGAAGGGCTGCAGATGATGACGGGACTCTTCTGGGACCTCGCCGAGAGGGGCGTGCCTGCGCCGCGTCGAATCGAGGGCGTGTAGGACTAACAGGGCCGCACAGGTGACTTTGCACGGTCATCAGAATAAAATCGGACCAGCAAAATTATAATAACGGGGGTCCAATGAATACGCGTCAATTCTTGTCTCGTCCGCTCGTCGCGTGGATGGCGACGGCGTGCCTGGTCGCGCTGCCCGCGCTCGCTGATACCAGCATAGAAAGCAGACCTGTCGGCACTGCCGCTTATTCGCCGCAGCCGAGCGGCCCGAGCGCCAACAACGAATCGTTCAAGCGCCTGCGCGCGCAGTGCGAGCAGGAAGTCCCTTCAGGCAAGGCGAGCGGCGATATCTGCGTCCAGGCCGCGGCGATCCTGATCAGCGGCGACCTGCCCGACGAGTTTCGCGAGGTCAAGGAAGACCAGCGCATCAAGATCGCGCTGCGCTTGCTCGAGCGCGGTGTCGACAGCAGCAACCTCGCGCGCGGCCGTGCCTACGACTATTACAACCGGATCGGCTTTCTCGGCATGAGCACGTATGCCGACCCGTATCGCGCCAAGGAACTGATGGATATGATGGTGCAAAGCGATTATGCCGGCGGCACCTTGCGCAGGATCCGCTCGCAGACGACGCTCCTGTCATTCGGCGCATCGGAGGCTGAGAAGCGCGAAGGTTGCGCGCAGGCCAAGACGATCCTCGCCCGCGGCAAACTCGATACCGACAGCACCAATCTTGCGAAGGAAATCGTCGCTTCGGGTATCTGCACCGGCTACGACCAAGCGCCGAAGTAGGCTCTTTTCATTCCCGCGCGCGACGGCCATCGAACGATGGCCGTTGGTGTTTTCACCAGGGCCAGACCGCTATGGATGTATTGAAACCCGGCTTGAAGGGCGCAGTCGAGATCGTCGTCGGCGAAGAACATACCGCGCCGCACGTCGGCAGCGGTCGCGTGCACGTATTGGCGACGCCCGTGATGGTGAACCTGATGGAAGCGGCGGCGCTGCAGGCGGTCGAAGGGTTGTTGCCCGCGGGCCATCAGACAGTTGGCACTCATCTCGACATTACGCATACCGCGGCGACGCCGGTCGGCATGCGTGTAAAGGCCTGCGCGGAGCTCACGAAAGTAGACAAGCGCACGCTGACGTTCAGCGTGTATGCCGAAGACGAAAAGGAACGCATAGGCGGCGGCGTCCATGAGCGCATCGTAATCAATCTCGAACGCTTCGATGTGCGTATGCAGGAGAAGCTCAAGCTGCTACGCAAAGCTTAGCCGCGGAAGGGATTGAGTGCGCTCGTCAACGTCAAAAGACCGGGCAACGCTACTTGCCCTTGCCGCGGGAATCGCCGGGTTGCTTGGCTGCTCGTTACTCAACGCACAGGGGTATCCGGCAAAAGCGGTCAGGATCGTCGTGCCGGTTGCAACCGGCGGCGCGACCGACATCCTTACGCGCGCGCTCGCGCAGCGGCTCGCCACGATGTGGGGACAGCATGTGCTGGTCGACAATCGCCCCGGCGGCGGCAGCAACATAGGCTTCGAGGTTGCCGCGAAATCGCCGCCGGACGGCTACACCTTGCTGATGGCGCAGCCGGCTTTTACGGTGAACGTCAGTCTGTATAAGAAGCTTGGCTATGACCCGTTGCGGGATTTCGCCGCGATCACGCTCGCCGCGACCGGCGCCAACGTCCTCGTGGTCCATCCGTCCGTTCCCGCTTATTCGCTCAAGGATTTCATTACGCTCGCCAAGGCGAAGCCCGGGCAGCTCAACTATGCCTCGTCGGGCACGGGTTCCACCCCGCACTTGAGCGGGGAGCTTTTCAACGCGATGGCGGGGGTCAAAATCGTCCACATCCCGTACAAAGGCGCCGGCGCATCGGTCGTCGATTTGCTCGGCGGCCATGTCGATCTGGCCTTCGTGAGCCTCTCGTCCGTCGCGCCGCAGCTGCAAGCCAAAAAACTCAGAGCACTGGCGATCACCAGCGCGAAGCGCTCCGCGCTCGTGCCGGAGCTGCCAACCTTCTCCGAAGCAGGGCTCAGCGGCTATGAGGTCACGGGTTGGTACGGCGTGCTGGCACCGGCCGGCACGCCGCGCGAAATCATCAGCCGTCTGCACGCAGACATCACCCGCGCACTCGGCGAGATGATGCAGACGCTGCCGGCCTTCGGGCTCGAGCCCGCGGCACCCAATTCTCCCGAAGAATTTACCGCTTTCCTGCAGGCGGAAATCAGCAAATGGGCGAAGGTCGTCAAAGCCTCGGGCGCGAAAGCCGATTAGCCATGCACAGTCGACGTTAAGGAAACGCTGATTAAGGCCCCCACCGTTCGCCCTGGTATCGAAGGGTAAACGGTTTCCCTCCTGAGAAAGCTGCCTGCGTGCTTCTATACATCAGCACGAAAGGAATTAATCAGAGCCTCCCTAAACGCCTTCGAGCGTAATTAACATATCGAGCTCGCTCGTGCACTGCTTGCGCAGCGCGATGAGCGGAAGGTATTCCGGCGAGTGATACCAACTATTGAGAGCATCCATGTCCGTAAACACTATGATGACGACGCGCTCAGGTTTCCAGTGCCCGACTAATCGGGCGTTCGTGATCTATCTTTGCTTCGGCGCCGGCGCCACGTCGACACGCCCGCTGAACATATCGATGGCCGTTCGAGCGACCTGGGCAGTATCGTAATAGGCGTAGGCACCCACGCCAACAGCGCCAACGATCGGAATCCAGCGCGCGGCCGCGGCGCCGACGGCCCTTTGAGTGACCTTAACGCCGATTCGGTTGGCAGCGGTCTGCAGTGCCTTTACCGTTGCGCTCTGAATAATCGTCCGGTTGCCAGCGCGGATTACGAAGTCACGCACAGCTTGCGCAGCAGCGTGCCGGAAGAGGCAATAGATCATCTGCTCCTGCGTCAGGGTCGCCGATTTGCCGTACACCGCGGCGATATCGGCAACCATCTGGGATTGTAGCTTCCAGATGGCGATGAGATCGGGCAATACGGTAAGCCATCCCAGGGGGCCGGGTGGCAGGGCGAGACCACCGGAAATGAGTGCTGCTTTTGCTGCTGAAGCATTCGCCAACTCGCGGGCAGCTTGCTCCGGTGCTGAACTGACCCGCTTGGTTGCCTTTGGAATTTTTCCTGCGAGATTGAGAATTGCCGCGGAGATCTTCCGGGAAGTTTGCTCGAGCGTGGCTGGCAGTTTGTTTTTAAACATTGCTTCCTCGTTCTCCTTGTAGACATCTGACGAATTAATGAACGGCGGTGCGCGTGCACGGCCGCTCGTTTTTCTAGAGCCCTGGAGCCGCATATTCCCGGGTAGCCGCAGATTTCACTTCGGGCGATTAACGTTTGCCGTGAACCGCACGCGGATTTTTGCACGTCGGTTTCGACGGCATGGTTGGGTGGCAAAAGGCCGCGCTCACAAGTCTTCGGGTGTCAAGCCCGTGCGTTTTGCGATACGGGCAAGCATTCGAGGTCCTATTCTTCGCCTTCGTGAAATGCAAAGACAAAATCGGGCCAGCTAGCACGCGAGAGGGTTTTGTGTGATCCGGACTGCCGCTTCAGCGACCAGCCAATTCGAAACAGTGCCGAGAGAACACGGCGGGCCTTCGTCGAAGGCCATGAACTCATGCCGCCGAAACGGCAATGGAAATAGACTGAGGTCCGGCTTCGTCGTGTTCTAGGCGCTCGGCGAGCACTCGCAGCGCAAGTACTTCAGCCTTGGCCATGGCCTCATTGGCTGTGGCGCCATAGGCAAGTGCCCCGGGGATCTCGGGAACCTCGGCAAGCCAGCGACCGTCTTCTTCACGTTCGTGTTCGATGGTGAAATTCATAGATGCCTCCACGAGAGCTGCAATTCTACGCCATTTGGTTTTTTTGACACCCAACGTTTCCGATCACCCGCGCACCAAGCGGATGCTTGGTGCGTCGGATTGTGGATCGGAGGGTTAGATTTCATTGCGTGAAACAAGCACAATCGGATTGTCCGCAAACGTCGAGACCGGCATAAACACCAAACCAAATGGGGGTGACTTGATCATGACGCCAGGCTCATCCACATTCCATTGCTTGAAATTTTTTTCGATTACCTCGGTGATTATTCCGGGGGTTCTCCCACCCTCAAGTAGGACGGAATCCCCGATCTTCATTTCGCCGCCGTCTTGATACGCAATCATGGAATTGGTCTTACCCAAGAATTGTGGACACGTTCATTTGGTTAAATAGTAGTTCATAGTGGGCCGGGTTGTCATATCCGAGCGCGGAATGGCGGCGCTGCCGGTTATAGAAGATTTCAATGTATTCGAACAGGCCGGTTCGCAGCGCTTCTAT